>JAEWBS010000112.1 GCA_023391005.1 Bacillota bacterium
CATGCCCGCAGGAGTGACAATGCCCGTTCTCCGCTGCAAAGGGCAGGCCGGACTGCTCGGGCATCGGCAGCGCATCCATGTCGCAGCGCAGCAGAATCGTTTTGCCCTTTGAAGCGTCCCCGATCAGGCAGGTAACGCCCGCCCGCCCGATATCCTGCGGGGAGAGCCCCATTTCCGTGAGCTTTTCTTTGACAAAGGCAGTGGTCTGCGGCAGGTCAAAGCCGGTTTCGGCAAAGCGGTGCAGCGTGCGGCGGTTGGCCGTCAACGTGTCGCCCAGCGCCCGCGCCTGAGATAAAAAGGTGTTCATATTAAAAAGCCTCCTCTTCGCTTAAAAAATCAGCGGTGCAATGATATTTGCGACAATAACCGACACAATGCTCACCGACGTCACGCCTGAGATGATCATCTTGGGCAAGTAATAGTCGGTCAGGCGGGCGGCCTCGTCGTCCGAGAGGTTATGGGTCAGCTGTGCGGCGTTGACCATTTCGACGGCGGTCGTGTAGGTCACGGGATAACCGAACATGCAGCACAGACCGGTGGCAATCGACAGGTACATATCATGGCCGAGTGCCTTGCCCATGAGGGTGGAGATGGCCGCGATGCCGACGGCGGACATAAGCAGCAGCCCGAGCACGACGATGAGAATATATGAAAATTCCGCAAAGGTCAGCGTCAAAAACGCCTTGGTTACATAGGCGTAGGTCGCCAGCAGCACGATGCCGTCACCGCCCGCCTTTTTAAGGCTGTTTTTTTCAAGAAAGCCGGTGGCCGAGCCCAATACGCCGCATAATAGATAAGAGAGCGTGCCGTCGAGATGGGTGGTTTTGGCCAGAAGCTGCGCCAGCACCGCAACAATCGCCAACCGGGCAAAATGGGTGGTCGGGGTATCCATCGTCTTAGGGAAGTCAGGGATAAAGCGCAGCGACAGCTTTTTACCGTTTGAATGCGCGTTGCCGCCCGTTAATTTACCGGCGGCTATGTAGCGGTCGGCCGACTTTTTCAGGCAGTAAGAGGCGATCGGCAGACCGATCAGCTTTTGAATCGACAGAATCGAGGCGATAAAGGCGGCAATTTCGACCTTGCCGGCGGCGGTGGCCGCCTCGGTCGAGATCATGGCCGCCACGATGCCGCCCGCAATCGGCGCGACGGCGCTGAGCGCGTAGGCGCGGCCAAACAGCGCCTGCCCGGCGGTAAAGCAGACCGCCACAATGCCCAAAATGCCCGCCAGCGCGATCAGAATCGTCTTCCACTCGCTTTTTAGCTCGTTGAGATCGAGCGAGGAGCCCAGATTGGTCAGAATTAGCGCCATGCCAAAGGTGGGGATGACGCCGATCAGGCCCGAGGTATCCATCATATCGGGCGGGAAAAATTTAAGCACGCCGCCAAAGGTGATAAAAACGGCGATCGCCACAATGATCGAGGAGACAATGCCCCGGGTTTTAAGGGCGATAAAGTCGCCGAGCGCGAAGGTGAATGCGATGGCTGCGAACGCGATGATGGGGGTTGAAAATGTCATGATTCTCCGCTCCTTAAAATAATTTAAATAAATATTAAATTGCGCGGGCAAACAAAAATCCCCTGCCCACGGTTTATAAAAAACCGGGACAAGGGATTAATAAATCTCCTGCGGTGCCACCCGAATTGACGCGGCGCTAAACGCCGCATCCAGCTTTAATGCGCATACTAGCATATGCGTTCCCTTGATAATGGGCGGAAATCCCATCAGGCACTACTCGGCAACAGCGTTTCGTCCTGCCCTCATAAGTCCATTCGGCACCGTGCGTCCTGCCGCAATCACACCACCTGCGGCTCTCTGTAAGGCGTTTACCATGCCTACTCTTCTTAATCATAGGTTTAATATTTATTTGCCCTGATTATAGCGGCAGCGGATGTATTTGTCAACCGCTTTTGTCAAAAAGAGGAGGAAATTATTTCCCGACGGCTCCAAATGACTTTGCAGCCGACTTTTTGACCGCCGCCAGCGCGTCGGATATTCAAAGTATATGCGCCGGGGGCGTTTTGGGTGCCGGATGCTATCAAATATAAAACATCATCGCTTGCTCGGCCTTGTGCTTTTCTGTTTCATTGACGAGGTCGGCGAGCGTCACGCTACCCAGCGCCGCGCTGACCGCCTGATCGAGCAGCTCGAACACCGACAGCCGCAACGCCGCCTCAACAGCGGGTGCTTTTTCAGCCACCGTCTCCTGCGCGGGCTCGAGCAGCGCCTGTTCGACAGCCAGCAAAATATCCAGCACGGTGATCTGCTCGGGTGCGCGCGCCAGCTGATAGCCGCCCTGCGCGCCCTTGACCGAGAGCACCAGCGCCGACCGTTTTAAAAGCGAAAAAACCTGTTCGAGATATATTTTAGATATGCCCAGCTTTTCTGAAATGCTCAGCAGCGTAATATATTCACCATTTGCGTGCTGCTGTGCCATATCGATGACCGCCGCCAACGCGTAACGGCCCTTTGCGGATATTCTCATAGGGATCACCCTTTTCATATAAAATCAGTATGTTTTAAATGATAGGAGAAAAAATGTGGTTTGTCAATACGATTTGATCGCCATTTTGATTTTATGCGGCAAACAGCCGTCCTAAAAGCGCTAAATACGGTATTATTCTTGCCCTCTTTAGCTGAAAAATAACTGTTCAAGGTATCATAACACCCTTTAAATAAGCACACAATGATGTTGGGTTTGACGCGATTGCCGATACCGAATTAAAGATATCGGATACAACTAAAATATTTGATAAAAGGTATTGACATTTTAAAGCAACGCCGCTATTATAATAACATATAAAACATATATGAATTAAATATATTTGGGAGGTAGTATGATGATTTATAAAAATCTGACCGATCTTATCGGCAAGACCCCGCTGCTCGAGCTTGGCAATTATCAAAAGCAACATGATCTGAACGCCACCATCCTCGGCAAGCTGGAATATTTTAATCCCGCCGGCAGCGTCAAGGACCGAATCGCGAAAGCAATGATCGACGACGCCGAGGCAAAGGGCCTTTTAAAGCCCGATTCGGTGATTATTGAGCCGACCAGCGGCAACACCGGCATCAGTCTGGCGTCGGTCGCCGCCGCGCGGGGCTACCGTATCATTCTCACCATGCCTGAGACGATGAGCATCGAGCGCCGCAAGCTGCTCAAGGCCTATGGCGCCGAGCTTGTATTGACCGAGGGCGCAAAGGGCATGTCCGGCGCCATTGCCAAGGCGCAAGAGCTGGCCCAGGAGACGCCTAATGCCTTCATCCCCGGTCAATTTGTCAACCCCCAAAACCCCGCTACGCACAGGGCGACCACCGGCCCCGAGATTTGGGCTGATACTGAAGGCAAGGTCGATATTTTTGTCGCGGGTATCGGTACCGGCGGCACCCTCACCGGCACCGGCGAATTCCTCAAAGCGCAGAACCCCAATATCAAGGTTGTCGTCGTCGAACCCGATGCTTCTCCGGTGCTATCGGGCGGCAAGGCGGGCCCGCACGGCATTCAAGGCATCGGCCCCGGCTTTGTGCCCGACGTGCTGAACACCTCCATCTACGACGAGGTTATCCGCGTCAAGAACGAAGACGCTTTTGTCACCGGCAGAACGATCACCAAATCCGAGGGTCTGCTTGTAGGCATCTCTTCGGGTGCGGCGGTCTGGGCGGCCACCGAGCTTGCAAAGCGCCCCGAGAACGCGGGCAAGGTGATTGTGGCTATTCTGCCCGACACCGGCGAGCGCTATCTCTCGACAGCCCTCTTCGCGGAATAATCACAGGTTTAAATTGTAGAAAGGCCGAGCGCAATGCTGCGTTCGGCCTTTTTTATTCTTTACTCCGCCTGCCGCATCTGGCATAATAAAGTAAACAAATTATTAAAGACAAAAGAGGGCATGACGACGATGGAAAGCTTTGCTCAACTGGCGCAAGAGCGCTATTCGGTCCGCAAATTTGACAAAAAAACCGTGGCACCCGAGCTGCTGGAAAAGGTGCTGCATGCCGTTATGCTGGCCCCCACCGCTAAAAACTGCCAATCCCAGCGCATTTTCGTCGTTCAAAGCGCGGAGGCGCTCTTACGGCTGCGCAGCTGTACCCAATGTCACTTTGGCGCGCCGGTCATCATGATTCTGGCCTATGACGCGGCCAAGGCCTCGGTTCGCATCACCGACGGCAAAAACTGTGGCGAGCAGGATATTATGATCGCGGCGGATCACATGATGCTTCAGGCCGCCGACCTCGGCCTTGGGACAACGTTTGTGGGGCTATATGATGAAAAGGCGCTGCGCGAGGCTTTTCCCCAGCTCGAGGGGCTTATTGTGGAAGGCTTGATGGTGCTCGGACACCCCGCCGAGGATGCGAAGCCCTCTAAGCTGCATTACGAAAGCCTTGCGACGGAACAGGTGATTGCCTTTTTATGAGGTGCGGCTTGAGCAGGCTGAAAATGCGCGTTAAGCCTTAAAGTCACGGGTTAGAATCGTGCTGTTTTGTAAGAAAGCCTCAACGGTCTTAAAATCCAGCCGGTTCATGATTTCGACCACATAAGGGTTGTCCAAAGGGGTAGCATACAGCGCCTGCTGTGCATATTGATCGACGAGCGCCTTACCCATGTATGGAACAGGTGATTGCCTTTGTGTGAGGCGCGTCTTGGGCCGATGCAAAACGCACGTTAAACCTCAAAGTCGCGGGTCAGAATCGCGCTATTTTGTAAGAACGCCTCAACGGTCTTAAAATTAAGCCGGTTCATGATTTCAACCACATACGGGTTGTCCAAAGGAGTGGCATACAGCGCCTGCTGCGCGTACTGATCGACGAACACCCTACCCGTATCGGGATTGACGACGCGCTTGGGGCCGCCCACGCATCCGCCCATGCAGCCCATGCCCTCATAAAAATTACCCCTGATGTCGCCGTTTAAAACCGCCGTCAACAGCGCCTTGCATTCTTTGACGCCGTTTGCGTAGACGGGTTTGAGCGCCTGCCCAACCTGTAGCCGTTCGGCGGCCAGCGCAACGGCTTGGCTGACGCCGCCGGTTCGGGCGTACAGCCTGCCCACCGTCGAGGAATGCTCCTTAGTGATATCGCCGAGCCTTGAGAAATTGACCTGAAAGGCCTCAAAGAGATCTTTGAGCTCCTCAAAGGTCAAAACACAGTCAACGGCACCGGCAAGCCCCTTCTCTTTAGATTCCGCTTTTTTAGCAAGGCAAGGGCCGATAAAAATAGTTTTGCAGCCGGGATTGAGCTGCTTGACGATTCTGCCCGCCGCGATCATCGGTGAAACGGCGGGCGGCAGATGGTCGACGATATCGGCATAATGCCGCTTGATCATCGAGATCCAGACGGGGCAGCAACAGCTTGTCAACTGAAACTTCTTATTGTTTTCACTGTTCTTTTTAAATTCCAGCGCTTCTTTCAGCGTTAGAATATCGGCGAAGGTCGCCACCTCGACCATGCCCGCAAAGCCAATCTGCTTTAGGGCCGCTCTGATTTTTGGCGGCGTGGCCTCTTCGCCGAACTGCCCGACAAAGGCGGGGGCCACCAGCGCGTAGACCTTTTCGTCGGATTCCTTTAAGATTTCAATGGCCTTAATGATATCGCGGCTTTGCTCAAGCTTATGCGCCTCGCAGGCCTCAACACAGGCATTGCAGCCGGTGCATTTTTCGGCGTCAAAATGCAGGACGCCGTCCTTTATTTCAGCCGCGTCAAAGAGGCAGGCCGCGATACAAGCGCGGTCGGTGCAGTCGCAGGCGTCAACCTTCCATACCAAAGGGTGCTCGTCGGGATGAAGCAGGCAGTCCATCTGATGCTTGTCGTAGTGCAGCCCCGTCCAATCCTCCGACCTGTTTTGCGCTTTATCATAGGTCAGCTTTTTATATAATTCTTCAAACGTCATCGTCTTTCCTCGGGTTTCTGGTTTTTAGTAAGCGTGATAATAGATAGTCTTTCCAGCCGTGCCCGCAAAATTTAACGTTTTGCGCCCAAAAAATCAGCGGCGGTTCCAAATCGTCGGAAAAGTTATAATTTTTGGCAGCCATACTTAAACAGCAAAAGTTGTTTTGCGCTGACGCGCAGGAACGGCCCCCAACCCTCTGGCCCCCGCAGGGGACCGAGGGGGAACGGCGGAGCCGCAGCGGGCATACATGCCGCCCGCTGCGACCAGCGCAGCCGTTCGACCGCGAGCGCGCATATATGCGAGTGGTCACACCCCCACCCCCCTGAGGGGGCTTGAAGAATACGGTTGTGGTGAATGTGTGCCCCACGTGAGCACGTTATCGGCCCACCCAACGTCTGTGGGCGCGCATCCAGACTTGTTACGTGATTATGCGCGCCGATTAAGTTGGCTTGGCCTCTGGGGCACGGCGGCGCTTCCATCGCGCCGCCGTGCGGGTAACGTATAACTTTCTCGACAGATTGCAACGGCGCGCGGCCATGCCGCGCGCCGTTGATTTTTATAACCCCTTGACCGACAAAACAATGCTTTTAACAGCATCCCGCAAGATCAGCGCGTCCATACCGCAACAAACGGCGTCGTAGCCCTGCGCGTATCGCTTTGCGACGTCTTCCAACCCGCCCGCATAGATAAACGACAGCTTGCCGGATTCTTTGCAGGCCGCCACAATCCGCTCAATCGCCCCCGATACCGCCGGGTCGTTAAACTGTCCGGGCTTGCCCAGCGCGGCGGACAAATCGTACGGGCCGACAAAAATGCCGTCGACGCCCCCGATGGCGACAATTTCTTCAATGCTTTCAAGGCATTCGCGCGTTTCGCACTGGGGAATCAGCAGCGTTTCGCTGTTGCTGACCGCAAAATAGTGCTCAAGCCCCTGCGCGGCATAATCCGCCGACCAGAATTTGCTGCCGCTGGTCGGGGCGATGCCACGATTACCGAGCGGAAAGTATTTGCCGTACTCGACAATGCGCCGAACCTCGGCCACGCTCTGGACGTTTGGAATAATCAAGCCCATCGCGCCGACATCCAGCATTTTAAGAATGGAGTTGCGTTCGCTGTCCTTGGCGCGCACCATCGGAACAAGCTGCGCGCCGTTGGCCGCCCGAATCAGCTCCTGTATGCGTTCGGCCTCAAACGGGCCGTGTTCGGCATCGAGAACGACAAGGTCCAGCCCGCCATAGCCCAGCATCTCAACCGCCGTCGCGCTGCCGAGCTCATGAAACATCCCTAAAACCCGTTGCCCCGCGAGAATCTTCTGTTTAACCGCATTTTTCATGGTCTTTTTCCACCTTTCGCTCCGTTGATTACAAATTTACAACTACTAAAAATGTGATAAACAGACGCTATTCGCCCCTTGCGGCGAAAATATCCTGTTGAATTTGGCGGCGCGTGTTATCGAACATCAGCGCCTTGTTGTGGCGGAAATAGGCGTCGCAGCCAAAATGCTCGACAAACCATGAGGTGTCAAAGCCTGCGGTGATTTCGGTGACGAACAGCACAAGCTCCTGACTTTCGCCAAAGGCCTGCTCAAGGTAGCGAAAGGCGTTGTCAAAATGCCTACCCGCCGTTTCCGCAGCGGTAGCGCGGGCCTGCACCTGCGCCTCAAACCAGCCCCGCACCGCGTCGAGCGCGTCGGCGTCGCCGATGCCTTCTTCTGCCAGCCGCTCGCGGTAGCGGTTGAGGCACTCGACCTCCCGCTGGGTCAGGCTGCGGACCTCTTTGTCAAGCTGCCCCGCCTCGGCCGCGCGGGACAACTCCGTAAGGTGACGCTGGGCCAAGGTCTCCAGAATCTTGGCGGCGGCCTCCCCGGCTGCAAGCCGCGCTTTAAAATCGAGCAGATCGTCATAAAGCGCCTCAGTCAACGCGTCCTGCGCTCGGGTTTGTCCGGCCGATTCCGACAACCGCGCGAGCAACAGCCCCATGACCGCCAATTTTTCGTCAAAGGGTGCGGCCCGCAGCTCCGACGCGGTGACAGCGTGCCATTGGCCCTCTATAATCTCATTGACATGATAGGTTTTCTGATATTTATAATACAACGCCAGATAGGCGGTAAAGTCGCGGGCGATGCGCGGCAGTTGAATATATTGCCCGACGACCTCGCGGCCCAGCTCCAGTCCAAGCTGTTCGTAGACCTGCAACAGCTCGCTGAGATCCTCCCAGCCGCGCGCCGTAGCGAATTCCATGCCATCGACGCCCGTTTCAATGCGGTAGAAATGCTCCTTTTTAATCTCGAGATATGAGATGATTGCGCCGTGCAGGTTTTTGCGGTAGGCGTATTCCTTCCAGACCGCGAAATCCTCGCGGATGTCGATGCGCTTGACACGGTCGAGCGTCACGACGTCAAAGTCACGCACCGATTTGTTATATTCGGGCGGGTTGCCCGCGGCGACAATCAGCCAGCCCTCGGGCAGGCGCTGGTTACCAAAGGTCTTGTTCTGCAAAAACTGAAGCATCATTGGGGCAAGCGTCTCAGAGACGCAGTTGATCTCGTCGAGAAACAAAATGCCCTCACGGATCTCGGTGTTCTCCATCAGCGTGTAGACCGAGGCGAGAATCTCGCTCATCGTATATTCGGTGACGGCATATTCCCTGCCGCCGTAGCTGCGCTTTTCGATAAAGGGCAGACCGATCGCGCTCTGGCGCGTGTGGTGGGTAATGGTGTAGGAAACCAGCCCCACGCCGGTTTCGGCGGCGATCTGCGCCATGATCTGGGTCTTGCCGATGCCCGGAGGGCCCATGAGCAGCACGGGCCGCTGGCGGTTGACGGGGATGAGGTAGTTGCCCTGCCCGTCCTTGGCCAGATAGGCCCGCAGCGTGTTGGCAATCTCCTGCTTCGCTTCTTTGATGTTCATGGTATTCCTCCGCTTGTTGCTTAAAAATAGCCTATACAGCCCAGCAGTTTGAAAATCGGCTTGTCCTTGCGGTCTGTTGCGCCTTGCCCGCCGTTGTGCGCCATCCTTAGCCGGATGTCAACCTGCGCACGTCCCCTGCCTTGCCGGATACAAAATATCCTCGCCCGCTCCTCACCGATTTTCAGGCTGCCGGACTACAAATACGGCAGCTCCGACCAGTCGGGGCCCTCGTCCTCAAACGGCGCGGGCCGGGCGGCCTGCGCCAGCTCCGATTCGGTCAGCGACAGACGTATGGCCCACGGCGGCACCGCAACCGAAATCGGCGGCGGCTCAAGCATGATGAACGCCGTCTCATAGGGCGGGCGCTTTTTCGGGTAGATGCCCATGCCGTCGGTAAAATAGATCAGCCCCCGCAGTCCGTGCAACGCGCCGGCCGCACGCAGCTGCTCGACGTGCTCAAAAACGGGGCGAAAGTCGGTCGCGCTGCCGCCTGAGAGCTTAAAATTCTCCATATATGTCTCAAGCGCGCGCAGGTCTTGGATGACGGTATCGCTGCGCACCTGATCGTCACACTGGATGATCCGGATGTTCACCTTGGAAGAAAAGGTCTCGGTGCTGCGCAAAATCGAATAGGTCGAGGCCAAAAATGCTCGAACCAGCTCGCCCGAGGTCGAAAGAGAGGTGTCGACGGCGATGACAAAATCCTGAATGCGCTTTTCCTCGCGGGTTTCAGGCGGCTCGATGAGCGGCATATTGCCATAAAGTCGCAGCCCGTAGCTGTAAAAGCCATAGTCAAAGGCGTCGCCGTCCACACCGATGACCTCGCGCGGCACCGCAAACCGCCGCAGAAAGCTACGGTAATCAACGCCCTCGCGGTTGGCGACCTTAATCTGTTCATAGACCGCCTCGCCGCCAGTCGCCTGCCCCGCCATGACCGTTTCAAGGCTGGTCTGCGTGCGCTCGGACAGGTTGCCCCATTGCCGGTCCTGACGATCGCTCTGTTCCTTTTGATCGCGGTTCTCCGGAGCCCACAGCCCGTGATCATCCTCAAAAAATTCCCGCCGCAGCGCGGCGAGCTCATAGTCAGGCAACTGGCGGCGCAGCAGCTCGTAATAGATGCCCTCGGCGGTCAACACCCGCATACGGATTTGCAAATCGGCGTAAAGTCCGCGGCGCATCGGCGCGCCAAGCCCTTTGAGACAGGCGTAATCGACCGATAGCGCGTCAAGAATGCTCTCAACCGCGATGTCGCAGGATAAATCCCACAGCTCAACCTCTTTGCCGTGTTTTTTGGCCAGATGCCGCAGCATGCAGTGCAGCACCACATGCAGATAGGTGCGGTTGAGCCCCGTGAGGGTGCGCAAATAGCGTTCGGACAGATAGGCGCTGTTATAATAGAGCTGCTCGCCGTTGGTGGCCAGCGTCGGCGTCATCTGCTCGTCCGGCAAAAATTCAAGCGCACACAGCGCCATATCGAGATAAGGCAGGTTCAGATACAATTCGCTCTGCGCCGCCCGCAGAATCGTCAGACCGACTTCGGCCAGCGTCTTCTTGTCCGACATCCGTTCCACCCTCTTTCTTTATGTACCTTAAAATAGCGTCGACTGCTTTGCCACAGCCCTTGAGCGATATTAGACCTTTTTATTCGTTTATTGCTCGTCCCTATTTTATACGCTTTTGGCAGCCATACTAAAATGTCAGAAAGTGCTTTGCGCTGGCGTGCAGGAACGGCCCCCACCCCCAACCCCCTACCCCGCCGGGCAGGGGAACGGCGGAACCACAGCGGGCATCCATGCCGCCCGCTGCGATCAGCGAAGCCGTTCGACCGCGAGCGCGCTTATAGGCAAGCGGACAGAACCCCCAAACCCCCTGAGGGGGTTTTAAAATACGGTTGTGGTGATTGTATGTCCTACGTGAGCACGTGACCTTCCCACCCTTGCGTCAGTGAGCGCGCATCCAGACTTGTTACGTGATTATGCGCGCCAATTAAGTTGTCTGGCCTCTTGGGGCACGGCGGCGCTTCCATCGCGCCGTCGTGCGGGTAAGCCGTGTTATATCGACAGCCCTAGCGTACACGCGGCATTAGCGCCACGCCCTAGCGCTATAATACAAAGGTCTTTTGCGCTCCGCGCTCAAAGCGCCGATGCTGCTCCTCGAGTAAAAGCGCCAGCGCCTCGGCCGCGCCCAGTTTGCGCGCTGCTTCGCAGGCGGTACGCAGCGTCTCCTGCCCTGCCTGCGCCTGCGGCAAAAACCACGCCAGCCCGCGCATATCCCGCCGGCCCAGCAGCCATTCGAGGACTCTATCCGCGTTTCGGCGCAGAAAGTCGAGATATTGCGCCGTCGTCTCGGGCGTCAGCCCACGCGGAAATTCAAGTCGGTACCAAGCCATGCGCAGCGCGCAGTCGGGGTCGTGCTCAGTCGCCAGCAGCGCCGGCCACAGCCGGTCGTAGTCTTTGAGCTCAAGCGCGCGGCGCTTGAACATACTGTGGTAGGGATAGCCCGGCCCCTGAACCTCGTAGAAAAAACAGCGCGCCGAAATATTCTCCTGATAAGCCTCCGAATAGCCCGGAAAGATCAGCCGGGCGGGCGGCCCCTCGGGGTATTCGACCGTGATATCCAGCTCGCGCGAAAAGGCGCTCGCAAAATGATAAACACTCTCTGCCCGCTCGTCTGCGGCCCGCACAAAAAAGGTGTCGAGCATCCGGCAGTTCATGAATACGTCGATGCCCCAATGCTCGACCTCGCTTAAAAAGCGCGCCTCACGCAGCCGCAAACAGTTATAAAACGCATAGTCGCCCACCCGCCGCAGCGTTTGGGGCAGCGTAATTCGCTTTAGCCGCTGGTTGTCCGTCTCCGTGCCGCCCGGCCCGCAGGTGATGCGCAGCCGTTCGCCCTCGGGCGGTTCCTCGGTGGTATCAAAGGCGAGCCTGCTCAGGGCGGTCACCGGCAGACCCTGTATCGTCTCGGGCAGCACCACATCCCGGTCGGTCGTTTCGACACGGGTCAGCTCCGCGCCGTCCGCGACAGGCCGCCAAGTGATCAGCAGATTATTTTGCCCCGCAACAGTTTTCACAGGTTGGCCTCCGTTTATTGTTCATTGATTTTTTATTTTACCATATTACGGTGCTTGCTTCCAGTGCTTTGACGATTTATCAGACGGGATTGAGCGAACAAATACTCACCTATGACGCCGCGTGCTTTCGCGCTTGGAAATAGAGACGGTTGTGCGCAACGCTGGCGTCGTCGGGTCTAAATTTTCCCGCTTCCTCGTTATAGTGCTCTGCGAGGTCGGTCATACCCAGCTTATCGTAGCAGACTGCCAGTTCAATGCAAGGAATATAGGTCCAGCAGTCCTCACGGATAAAGCCCCAGTTATTTTCCGGCTTTTTGAGCGTTGTGGCCAGCTGGAACCAAAAAGCCGCGCGCTTGTAGTCCTTAACCGTTTTCCACGCATAGCCCAGCGCACAGCAGGTTTCGGCGCGCGGTGTGTCATACGCAAAGCTGCGCACCAGCGCCTTAAGCTGGTCTTCGCGCCGATTCTCCCGTTCATAGCAGGTCGCCAGCTCGGCGCAGGCGGTGATATTATCTTCAACCCAACCCTTTCCCGTGTCGAGAAACAGGCTGAAAAATTGTATGGCGTCTTTGAAACGGCCATTGTCCTTGAGCTCCCGCGCATAGTAGTATAGGCCCCTTGGCGAAAGCTGGCCGCCCTCGGCAAGCAGCCGCTCATAGATGGCAATGTTGCGCCCGGGTGCGGCACCGCCGGTTTTGGTGTGGGTGATCGCGACATCCGATTCGATGACGCGGCCGTGCACCTCAAGGTATTCATGGACGGCTTCTTTCCAGCGCCACTGCTTTTCGCGTCTGACAAGGCGCTCCCGATAATAGCTGAAGGTGACATTGCCTTTTTTATCAAATCCCGTATTGTATTTCATCATCACGCCGTCTATCGACGGCCCCAGTGTCTCTTTGAGCTGCTTAAACTTGATCCGATCCGGCTCAAACAGTACGTCGTCGGCATCCAGCCAGAGAATATAGTCCTTGGTGGCCTGCTCAAAGGCGTAATTGCGCGCCTTTGAAAAATCATCCACCCAGATAAAATCCAATACTTTATCGGTGAAGCGGCGCGCAATTTCCTTGGTCGCGTCGGTGGAACCGGTATCGACGACAACAATTTCATCGACAATATCCTTAATCGACGAAAGGCAGTTGGCCAGATGCGCTTCCTCATTTTTCACAATCATGCACAGGCTTATGGTACACACGCAAATTTCCCCCCGCAGGTGATATTTTGTCAGAAAGGCGGAGCGCCCACAGAATGCAGGCGCTCCGAACCTGTCATGGTATATGCTTCAGGCGTTGGCCGCTAGGACATGATCTGCGTTAGGCGATGCCGATTCCGCCGCTGATAAATCCGGTCAGCACCGTGGCGAGGTCAATGCCATCGGTCACGGTTGCGGACATGACATACAGCAATCTCGTACCGGCGGTTACCGGAATGGAAAGCCCATCGACGAGCCCGCTGAAGGTTGAGCCGATCGCCACCAGCCCGCTCAGGGTCGGCGTCAGCGTCACTAGAGTGCCGGCAATAGGCGTAAAGGAATCGTTGGGCGTCGGCGAACTGTAGATTTGCGCGGTGAGCGTTATCGTCGAGCCGATCAGCGTGGCAGCTACAGCAAGGCTGTAGTAGGCCGCCACCGATGTGATGGTGCCATCAACCGGCATCGAGAAGGCCATGCTCGACAATGCCTCGGTATCGATGATTCCGCCGACAGCAACGGCGACATCATTGCTGCCAAAGGCCACCAACGCACTCGTATTGGCAAGACCACCGAGCACCGTCGCGAGCGTCGTGACACCGCCCGAGGCAATTGGAATAATCGCACCTATTCCAGTTGCACCGGTGGCGCCTGTTGCACCTGTAGCGCCGGTCGCGCCTGTTGCGCCCGTCGGGCCGGTCGGGCCAAGGTCACCGGTAGCACCGGTTGCGCCGGTGGCACCTGTCGGGCCAGTGGCACCAGTTGGGCCGGTCGGGCCGAGGTCACCGGTAGCACCGGTTGCGCCGGTAGCGCCGGTCGGGCCGGTGGCACCCGTGGCGCCGGTTGGGCCGGTGGGGCCAGTAGCGCCGGTGGCACCTGTCGGGCCGGTGGCACCAGTTGCGCCGGTTTCACCCGTTGCACCAGTTGCGCCGGTCGGGCCGGTTGGACCAGTAGCGCCGGTGGCACCTGTCGGGCCGGTGGCACCAGTTGCGCCGGTTACGCCCGTTTCACCCGTTGCGCCGGTGGCGCCGGTCGGGCCGGTCGGGCCAGTAGCGCCGGTGGCACCTATCTCACCGGTTGCGCCAGTTGCGCCCGTTTCACCCGTTGCGCCGGTGGCGCCAGTCGGGCCAGTGGGGCCGGTAGCACCGGTTGCGCCTGTTGCGCCGGTCTCGCCAGTTGCACCGGTTGCACCCGTTGCGCCTGTGGCACCGGTCGGACCAGTTGCGCCGGGGTCGCCGGTTGCGCCGGTAGCACCTGTCGCGCCAGTTGCGCCTGTGGCACCGGTTGCGCCGGGGTCGCCGGTGGCACCTGTCGCGCCGGTTGCGCCGGTTGCGCCGGTGGGGCCGGTGGGGCCGGGCAGGCCGGTTCCAGTGGCGCCAGTCGCACCCGTGGCACCGGTTGCGCCGGTGGGGCCGGTCGGGCCGGGCAGGCCGGTTCCAGTGGCACCAGTCGCACCCGTAGCACCAGTTGCACCCGTGGGGCCGGTCGGGCCGGGCAAGCCGGTTCCAGTGGCGCCAGTCGCACCCGTGGCACCAGTTGCACCCGTGGGGCCGGTCGGGCCGGGCAAGCCGATTCCAGTAGCGCCAGTCGCACCCGTCGCGCCGGTTGCGCCGGTCGGACCGGGCAAGCCGATTCCGGTTGCACCGGTTGCGCCTGTTGCGCCGGTGGCGCCGGTCGGGCCGATAAGGCCGTTGGGACCAGTGGCGCCGGTGGCACCTGTTGCGCCTGTTGCGCCGGTGGCGCCGGCAGGACCCATCGGGCCGGCAGGACCCATCGGGCCAACAGGGCCCATCGGGCCAACAGGACCCATCGGGCCAACGGGACCCACCGGGCCAACGGGACCCATCGGGCCAACAGGACCCATCGGGCCAACGGGACCCATCGGGCCAACAGGACCCATCGGGCCAACGGGGCCCATCGGGCCAACGGGGCCCATCGGGCCAACAGGACCTCTCGGGCCTGTGGGGCCGGTCGGGCCTACAATACATTGAACTGGGCAAGGGTTACAACAGGGATTTCCGCAGTTGTTATTACAATTATGATCAGGAGGGCATGGGCCTCTATCGGGCAGTCTATCCGGCAGTCTATTTGAAGCGACATATGGCTCATAACAAGAGTTGCTGTTATATTTAGAAATCATAAGCTGCTTACCTTTCATAGTTGTTAGTAGACATATGCTGTCTACTTATATTATATGATTTTGCCTATTAAGGGACCCTCTGGACTTGCAAAAATATGATATAATCGAATTTATAATGCATAAATGCAATATGTTTTCAATAGAAATATGTTCACGCGGCATGCTGCAAACAGGCGCAATCACTGTAGATTCTTTGATCGACACACGACTCTGATTGTTGAAGCGGCCGCAGGTTACCCAAATCCTCAAAGGTCTGCATGCCTGCGGCAGGCAAAAAATTCAAAAGCAATTAACGGCCCGGAATAGCGTTCTGTTTTGCCGCAGGGTTTAACTTTTTGACAACGCTATAAAAATGACATGTGCCTGTTCATCGGTATAAAATACCGCAGTGAACAAGCACATGTCATTTGTAAGGTAACCTTTGTGGAATTGCCGCGCCCAACCCCAAGGAGCAAGGCGGCGGGCAATCCCTTGAAAAGGAAGTGATGAAAGCAAATTTAGCGTGATAAGATTATCGCTTTTATTAAGTATAAGGGCCGCGTTACAGCCTGACACGGTTTTGAGCACCGCATACGGCCGTATATCGGTTACCGCCGCAAGGCGGCTTTTACAGCGTTTAGTTTTAAATTGGCACTGCTTAAATGTCGAGATTGGGCGATATGTACCGCTTGGCAGAAGTGACGAAAACCCGAACGGCTGTCGCGGTTACAAATAAGGCCATCACAATTGCCGCTGCGCGTAAAAACCAGTTCGTTTTCATGGTACATATTCCTTTGCGCTTGATTTTCCAATCAGCAGCATAATGCCGACAAAGGTCAGCGATAACATCACGACGCTTGCCGCCGTTGTCTGCGCCAGTGTATATAAAAGGAGGCCCACGCCGATCTGAACAGACAGTACAGCGATAGACCTCCTTTTATACGTCTTTCTTTCCAGTGCATCCAGTGGCTTATTAATGCTTTCCAGAGGGGCAAGCAGCACAGTGACGATCACCGCAATAATACCGGAAGATAACATGATAATCGGCGGCCAATCAAGACTACGTTTAAGTAACAGAAAAAACAGTACTGTGATTGCCGTGGATACAAAATAGCATCTTGTAGGGGTACTGGCGTGATACCCACCGCTGTAGGAACGTAGGCTGAAATAGCAGAAGAGAAACAAAGCGCCTTGCCAAACCATGCCAAAATACAGACTGACTAAAAAGGTGGTCGCTGTATTCAATGCGATGAACAGCCCTTGTCCTATTCCGAAAACATATAAGTCCTTATCCTCTTCACGAACGCTACCGCTGAGAATCAGATAATCTGTGAGCCTTTCAGAAAGAGACCCCATTAGAACTTACGCAAATTCTTTGCGCTTTGGGGCAGTTCCGGCTGATGAGCGAGATACCCGCAGGCGACGTTTGCGGACATTGTTGCTACTACGAGCGCCAGACAAGCAATAATCCCACTAAACTGGGCCATAAACCGTTTCATGCGTTTGACCTCCTCTCAATTTAATCTTGTTAAAAATATAGCACAAATCGGGAATCTGTGCCGTAAAATGGTGTAACTAATAGGTTTAAGGGAGTAACTCAAAGTTTTTCTTGAAAAAGCTGAAAATGATCTAATTATGCGATATCCTGTCGACGCTGGATATCGCATATTTCTACCTCCACCGAAATATGCACACTGTTTATAGGCAGAATAAAAGTCAATTGTAAACAAAATATATGATAAAGGTTGACAATTAAGCAACATAGCGTTATAGTTAAAACGACCTAAATCCGGGTAGACAGGTTATAAAAAACGGGGAGGTTCGCAATGGAAGAAAAGGTCATTCGCGCAGGCGGCAATGTGCAAAGCGGCTTAAAGGCGCGCCAGCTCACCTATATCGCGTTATTTACCGCTTTAATTGCCGTCGGGGCTTTTATCAGAATTCCGGTGCCGGTGGTTCCGTTTACGTTGCAGTTTTTGTTTACCATGCTGGCGGGATTGTTTTTAGGCGGAAAAAACGGCGCGGTCTGTGTGGCGGTTTATACGGTTCTCGGCCTGATCGGCCTGCCGATATTCGCGGAGGGCGGCGGAATCGGGTATCTTATTAAACCCAGCTTTGGCTATATTCTCGGATTCTGTGCCGCAAGCTACGTGACCGGCAAACTGGCGCAACGGCTCACGACGGTCACCTTTAAGAAGCTTCTTTTTTGTAATTTAATCGGCTTGTTTATCGTCTATGGCATGGGAATAGTTTATTATTATGTGATCTGCAACTATGTGACCGCTACGCCGATCGGCCTATGGCCGCTGTTTTTATACTGTTTTCTTCTGGCTGTGCCTGGGGATATCTGCCTTTGCATTTTAGCGGCTGTTCTGACCCAACGGCTACAGCCAGTGATCAATAGAATGAGGTAAAAATATGACTATCGTTGAAGGATTAAAACAAAAGGTATTTTCTCAACAGGAATTGAGTAAAGAAGACGCCCTTTGGTTAAAAGACGCACCATTGTCAGAGCTGTGCGCGGCGGCGGATGAAATTCGTTCTCGTTTCTGCGGAGAAACCTTTGATATGTGCACCATTGTCAACGGAAAATGCGGCAGATGCTCAGAGGACTGTAAATATTGCGCCCAAAGCGCACACTATCAGACAGCCTGTGTTGAAAGCTATCCCCTGCTCTCCACAGCGGAGCTGGTGACGCGCGCAAAGCACGACGCCCAACAGGGCGTGCTCCGCTATTCGATCGTCACCTCCGGCAAACGGCTTTCAGACGAGGAGGTGGCGCAAGCCTGCGAGAGTATCCGCGCCATCCGGCGGGAAGCAGGCATTCAGGTCTGCATCTCCTTCGGTCTGTTGGGGGAAGCGCAGTTTGCCAAGCTCAAGGCAGCCGGGGCTTCCCGCGTCCACTGCAATCTCGAAGCCTCGGAGCGGTATTTTCCCGAGGTCTGTACCACGCATACCTGGCAGGACAAGGTTGAGACACTCAAGGCCGCTAAGCGCGCAGGGCTCGATATCTGCTCCGGCGGCATCATGGGACTTGGCGAAACGATGGGGGATCGCATCGATATGGTGCTGGCCGTGCGAGCGCTCGGCGTAAAATCGGTTCCGGTCAACCTGCTCAACCCCATTGCGGGCACGCCTTATGAACATAACGCCGTTTTGACTAACGACGAGTTGCGCCGTATCGTCGCCATCTTCCGTTTTCTGATCCCCGACGGCACCATCCGTCTGGCGGGAGGGCGCGGCCTTCTTGAGGACAAGGGTGAAAAATGCTTCCTGAGCGGTGCAAACGCCGCCATCAGCGGCGATATGCTGACGACGGCGGGCTACTCGGTTCAGACCGATATGGCACTGCTCAACCGGCTGGGGTACGAGGTGAAGCTGACGGATGCGTAAGCGTTTATTTATCGTAGGAACCGGCACCGATGTGGGCAAAACCTATGTGACCGGCCTGATTTTAAAGAAGCTGCGCGAGAGCGGAAAAAAAACGGCCTATTTCAAGGCGGCCATGAGCGGGAACCAGCGGGATCAGGAAAACCGTTTAATACCCGGCGACGCGCTGGCGGTCAGGGCGGCTTCCGGCATTGATCAGCCGTTGGAGGATATGTGCCCCTATGTTTACGAGCAGGCCTGTTCCCCACATCTAGCCGCTCAAATCGAAGGTAACCCTGTTCGGATGCAGACGGTCAAAGCCTGTTTTGACGCTTTATGCGACAAATACGACTATGTTACGGTGGAGGGCGCCGGGGGAATTCTCTGTCCGCTGCGTTTTGACGAAGAAAAGCTTCAGTCGGAGGACGTGATCAAGGCATTGGGCCTTCCCTGCCTCATCGTTGCGGACGCGGGGCTGGGGGCGATCAATGCCGTGGGCTTAACGGCGGCGTATATGAAGACCAAAAACATCCCCGTTAAAGGCATTATCTTGAATCGCTTCCATCCGGGCGATGTGATGGAAGAAGACAACCTCAAAATGTGTGAATTCATGACGGGGCTGCGCGTTCTCGCCTGTGTAAAATATGGTGACGAAGCGTTGGATGTGGACGCCAAAGCGCTTGCGGCCCTGTATGAGTGAAAAGGGAGGCGTATTTTATGATTTGGTATCCGTATCAGCAAATGAAAACCATGAAACCACCCTACGAAATTGTGGACGCCGAAGGGGTCTATCTTTATACCAAGGGCAACAAAATAATCGACAGTGTTTCTTCGTGGTGGAGTGTGATACACGGCTACAAGCACCCGGTGCTGACCGAGGCGATTAAAGCGCAGGCCGACCGCTTCTCGCATGTCACGCTGGGCGGCCTGACCCACGAGCCGGCGGAAAATCTGTCAAAGAAGCTTCAGGAATGGCTGCCCGGCAATCTGGACTATTGCTTTTTCTCCGATTCGGGGAGCGTCGCCGTCGAGGTTGCCTTGAAGATGGCGCTGCAATATTACGTCAACAGAGGGGAAAAACGCGACAAGGCGCTGTCCCTGTCCCACGCTTATCACGGGGATACCTTCAAGGCCATGGAGGTTGGGGACGACGAGGATTATCATTTTGCGTTCAACGAGAAAAA
This sequence comes from Bacillota bacterium, assembly GCA_023391005.1. Classification (GTDB taxonomy): domain Bacteria; phylum Bacillota; class Clostridia; order Oscillospirales; family Ruminococcaceae; genus Yanshouia. The sequence goes on from JAEWBS010000112.1 coordinate 19,723, forward strand.
GGGCGTTGTTCATATCCCGACAGAAATTCCTGCGCTTGAAAGAGCGTTTGCCCAATATCATGGCGATCTGTACTGCTTTATTGTCGAGCCGCTGTTACAGGGCGCGGGCGGCATGAGAATGTACGACATCTCTTTCCTCAAGCGTGCCAGAGAACTGTGCGACGCGCACAACGTCCTCTTGATTTTCGATGAGGTCGCGACGGGCTTTGGCCGCACCGGGCACCGTTTCGTCGCAGATTTGGTCTGTCCCGATATTCTGGTGCTCGGCAAGGCCCTGACCGGCGGATACATCGGTCACGCGGTCACGGTGGCCAACCATAAGGTCTATGACGGCTTTTATGGGGACGACGCTTCGCTGGCGCTCATGCATGGGCCCACCTTTATGGGCAACGCGCTGGCTTGCAGCGTGGCCTTAAAATCCATCGCGCTTTTTGAGCAGGAGGATTACCTTTCTAAAATCGCCCGGATTGAGGCTGTCACAAGACGTGAGATGGCCGGCTTTACCGACAGCCGAATCAAAGAGATACGCATGATGGGCGGCTGTTTCTGCATTGAGGTTCACGATTCGTCTATACTGGAGGGCTTCCAGCAATTTGCATACGCGCATGGCGTATTCAACCGCCCCTTTCTAAACTATATGTACGCTATGGTTCCATACATCATTGGGGAGCCTGAGCTGGTGCAGATATTAAATACCATGAAAGCGTGGTTTCGATCGCTTTAGCAGCCAAGGAACCTTTTACAGTGTGAAATGCTAAACCAAGAGAATGGTCCCACTTATGTCTCATGTGAGGCATAAGTGGGACTGGCCCATCAGCGTTTAACAGGCTTTTCCGGGAACGTGATCAATGTGTCGCTTGCCTGTATGTACAATTCTTCACACTCCTGCTGCGCCTCTCTCAAGATCGTGTTTGCACATTCCAACAGCTTTTCCGCGTCGGTCAATGCGTTGAACATTTTGTGGTACATTTGCTTATAATCCGCCATATTGTTTAACCCCTTCATAATTAGTGTTATACCACTAATTATAGCACAAAATAGTCTATAGTGCTATATCACTAACATCATATTTTCAGACAAGGTATTGTGTAGTTAGTGACAAACCACTAAGGAGGGGATGAAGTGAACACAAGGGACGCAGTGGCTAACAGGATTCTTGAGCTTTGCCGTAAAAAAGGGATTACGCCCAATGCCCTTAGCTATCAGGCGGGAGTACCGCAATCAACAATAAAAAGCATCCTTAATAACGAAAGCCAGAACCCCGGCATTGTGACCATAAAGAAATTATGTGACGGGTTAGACATTACTTTGCCTGATTTCTTTAACACAGATGCCTTTCGCACATTGGAACAAGAGATCAAATAAAGAAAAGCAAATTAATAAAGGCGAATGATATAGAAGGTTCAGATCGCTTTCAACATAGCCTGCATTTCGCACCCGCCAAACGCGTACGCCCAATGAAAGAAAAGGGACTGCCATGCAGCTATTCGCATGGCAGTCCCTTTATTGTTTAAGCTGTATGTTGTGGCACGCCTTCATCAGCGCCTATCCAGAGAAGTTCATATCAATGCTCCCCATTATTTAGTCGCTTCTTGGGCTGCTCCCCACATTTATTAAAGGCTTTACTTTTGATATTGCGCCTGATGCTGCTGCAGATAGGCAAAGGTGGTGGGGGGCACCAGCTTTTTAACCGCCTGCATATCACCCTCATGCAGCAGCCGACGCACCGACGAGGCGCTGATCGGCATGCCGTCGAGCTGCTTGCGTTCAATCTCAATCAGCTCAATGCCATATTGGGGCAGCAGCTCCTTCATCTTGGCGTTATAGGCATTGGTCACCACGCAACTGGGCTCGGTGCCGACAAAGCGCTTGGTAACCCCCAGACCCTTGGCAAAATATTCGCAGAAGATGCGGATATCCAGCGCGCAGTTCGCGTCCTCGGCCTTTGACTGTTCCTTGATAAAATAGGTCGGAAAGACGGCGGACGAAATCAAATAATCGCTGGTTTTATGCAGCAGGATATTGGGCAGATCCGCCACGCCCTGCCGCACGAGCTCATAGCGCACATCGGCCGGGAATTCGCTCTTATCCTCCGACAAAACGAACAAATGCAGCACGTCGCACTGTCGTGCGGCGGTTTCTATCAGATAACGGTGCCCGTTCGTAAAAGGGTTGCAGTTGACGACAATGGCGCCGATGCTGTCACCGTCGCGCCGCTCAAGCTGTGCGACATAATTTTTGATACCGTTTTTTCGGTTCTCCGCCAATAAAACATCCTTGGTTTCAAGAATCGGATAAAAGCCCATATCCAAAAACATCTGCTTGTTGTCGGGTTTGGTGAATAAAAAGAGATGTGTTTTGCCGCGTTCGACCGCCAGATTGCAGACCTGCGTCACAACCCGAACCGAAAGGCCGTGGCCCTGATAATCTTTAGAAACCGCAACGCATTTGAGCACATTGTCATGCAGCGAGCAGGTCGCCGCAATGTTGCCGTCTTCATCCATCAGGTTGACGGTTGCTTCAATCTGCTCGTCGTAATGCAGATCGTACGCGGCCAAAAACGCTTTGAGCTTCTCCTTTTGCTTGCCCGAGAAAGGAAATCCCTGTTCCTCGTAAAAATTATAATCGTCCATGGCCCTCCCCTTTCTTTCAATAAGCGCGCCAAAGATGGACATCGGCAACGGCGACATAGCCCTATGCAGCTTGTCCGGTGCTGCGGCAGATACCGGATCCACACGCCGTACAGCCTCCCGCGATTAGCAATCTCCCCAATATCGGGGCTGTAAAGTTCTCTTATTATAGCGCATAATTATAGGGAAGTCTATCAAAAAGACACCCGTCTGGCTTTAGCAAACTTGACCGCCTGTACCAGTCCTTTATGTGATCGACGGCAAACAAGCCCGCGAACAGCCGAATTATTGCGGGCATTTTATTGAATTGGAAATCTGCGCAAACCTATGTTATGATATTAATAATGCCCACAGACGGATCAGGCTTTGCAATGCAGACTATGGTATAGAAAAGAGAATCTTTATGAGTATTTGGCGCGAATTATTTGGCCCCGGCAGAAAAGAGCTGTGGCAGCTCTTAAGCGAGCAAACCGGCAGCGAATTTGTTGCAGGCGGCCTTCTTAAAGCGGATAAGGTGGTGCACCGGTACCGCGGCTGGACCATCACGCTTGACACCTATACCGTTTCGACCGGCAAAACATCCACGACTTATACGCGGATCAGAGCGCCATATGTCGGGGTCGGCGGTTTTCGGTTCTCGATCCACCGAAGCGGCCTGTTCAGCGAACTTGGAATGTTCCTCGGCTTTCAGGACATTGAGATCGGCAGCGCGCAATTTGACAAGGCGTTTGTGGTCAAGTCAAACTGCGACGAAACAGTTAGGGCGCTTTTATCCGATACCCAACTGTTGAATCTGATAGACGCACAGCCCAGATTTGATCTGAAAATTAAGGACGATGAGGGCTGGTTTGGCGCAAATTTTCCCGAGGATGTCGATATGCTCTATTTTTCGGTGTCCGGCATTATCAAGGATGTTGAACAGCTAAAGCAGCTGTTTGAAATTTTTTCTGAAATGCTCGACCGTCTTTGCACACTGGGCGTCGCCGCTGAGTACGCGCCCGAAACCGCACTGTAACGGCGTGCCCTGCCCTTTTTCGCCCCGAAAACGACCGGGTAGAATAAAGCCCCCGTCTTTGTTTGGCGTCGCCTTTTTCTTGAATAGATCTGTTATAAAACAAGCCCGGGGCATGCCCCGGGCTTGAAACGTTTTTATGATAGGCACAGCACCGTACCGACGCAGCTCTTTTGGCTCCTACAGCGCCGCACTGATGCGCGCTTACGAAACAACCGACAGCTTCCGTCCGGTGACCGGCGCAATGTTAAACACCAGCACATCCACAGCGAAAAGGTTGTTTTTGTAATTGACCTCCATCTCGCCGTTATATTTGGCGACCGTTTTACGAACACTTTCTAACCCGTAGCCGTGGTTGGCGGCGTCTTGATGCCGTGTTTTTATCCGCCCGCCCTCCAAAAGAATGTCACCGCTGAAAGGGTTCTTAATATGGATATAAAGCGCCTCACGGTCAAACTCCAGAGAAACGGCGATCGTGTGCCGCGTGTCCTTTGGCAGCTGTTTGACAGCGTTGATCGCGTTATCCAAAAGGTTGAACAGAATTGCGCTTAAATCAAACGGCGCGATATTCAGCTCGGGCGGCACCTTAATCTGGCAGTCCAGCGCGATACCGAAGGACTCGGCCTCCTGCGCTTTGTTGTTGATGACGCTGTCGATGGCGACATTGCCCGAGTTGACAAGGCTGCTGCTGATGGTCAGCGTTTTATAGCTTTCCTGTATGTAATCAATGACCTCCTGCCGGCTGCCCTCCTGAAGCAGGCCCTGAATCGCCGCCATATGGTTGCGCATGTCATGATAGAGAATGCGAATATTGCGCTGGGATTGAAAGATCGTCTCATATTGCTTAATGTACAGGTTGTTCTGCTGGTTGAGCAGCTCTTTGGTTCTGATCTGCTTGGCTCGGTCCTTAATGCTGTCGTAAAGATAGATGACGATAAAATTCATCAACAACAGCAGCGCAAGGCTCGCCGTAATAAAGGCGTTGCTGCTGCGCAGCCGGTCGGCGGTCAGCACAAGCGCCATAAAGATGCTGATGGCCGAGATCAGACTGATGAAAACGAGCTGAAAAAATGAGACCACGGGGTCCTCTTTCATGTCGGTGTGGCTCTTGATATTAAACGCGACGGCATACAGCAGCAGGCTGGTGATGACGATGACGACCGACGACTCAAAGATATTGGGCGCAAAGCTGAAAAGCGCCGCGACGATCGATTCGACAATAATGCTGACCGTAAAAACAACAATGGTGGCCAAAACACGGGTGCCCCATCTGGCCTTATACAACAGGGTGAGCAGCAGCGTGAGGATGATGTTGTCCGCCAAATTAATCAAAGGGTTTGCCCACAGCAGATAGGCCGCGCTGTTTATCAGAAAATATCCGGCAAAGCAGACGAACTCCAACATTCTAAAACCCTTTTCCCGCCGGAAAAACAACGATAAAAATATAAAAATGGCATAGACGCGCAGCGCATTACAACAACAATAAATAATATTGACTAAAAGACTATCCGTCATAGCGATCACCCTTCTTCTTTTTCAACAGCCAGTTTCTGATGTGTTTTCTATAAGTTTGACTGATCGGTAAAACGTCCTTGTTGATCATGACCACCTCGGTATAATTATATTTTTCGACCATGTTATGGTTAACCAGATAGGAATTATGTATCTCAAGCAGAATGTCGGGAGAAATCTGCTTTAAAATATCATCCTTTTTGCCATAGAACGCATGCTCCCCTTTTTTGGTAACCAGACGAATCTTTTTACCCATACTTTCAAAATAGAGGATGCTGCTGACCGGTATGCGCACCGTGCTGCGCTGTTCACTGAACTCAAAATAAGCGTGCTGTAACCGCATCAGCTTAATCGCGGTTAAAATCGCATTCTCCACCGTTTGGTAATCCAAGGGCTTAATCAGATAATCAAGCGGGCGTATTTTAAAAAGCGACATTGCATAGCTCGTCATGCCCGACATGAAAACGATTTGCGTTTCATTGTCCTCATAATCGTCTCTGATGTTGCGGCCTATTTCGATTCCTGTCATCGTAGCCAGCTCAATATCGAGAAAGAGTAGATCGAATTTATCCGTCTGCAGACAGTAGCATAGCGATTCACCTGTATAAAATACACTGATGTCAAAATCGAGATTGTTGTTTCTGCCCGCACGGAGAACAAGATCTTCTAACTGCGCACAAAGGACTCGATCATCATCACAAATTGCAACGCGTATCATAAATCTTTACCCCACGCCTGAAGTCAAAGGAATTTATTCCAATTGCTTGTCGTCTATAATTATAGAATATCCCGCAAAATACCGCAACATAAAACGACGGTATTTAAAGAAATTACAGCAAAAAAACCATGTATCTATGCGGCCTCACGGCATTTTAGTGGTAATTATAACAAGCTTTGGGAATAAAAAGAAAAGCGCCCCCGCAAAATATGTGGGGGCGCTCTCTTGCGCACTGGGGTTGGCACCGTTGGGCGTCTGTTCACGCGGGGACGCCCGGCGCAGAGCGGTGAAACACGCCGTCATTAGAGGGGCCAAAAGTTTAAATATAAGTAGCATTAATAAAATACAGCATATTCCGACGATGCTTTAAGCTTACGCAAGGCACCCGGTTGGCGGTCTAAAAACCCACCGCAGAATAGCGCCTTTTGGGGATGGTCGGGACTATTTCCAAATATCGAGGCAGACGATATGCCCGTCCCGGTTGCGGATATAGCCGGTGGGCAGCTTTTGCTGCGCCACACTGCGCCGGGCCGAAAGCCGGCGGCGGGCCGCTTCTTTGCGCTGACTGAAATCCTCAATGCTCATAAACATCAGGCCCTGTTCAAAATAGCTTTCGAGCGTGATGACCGGCGGCTTGATCGGCTCGACGGGCAGCGGCATCACATAGCCCCCCGCAAGGCGTTCGGCAGCCGCAACCGGCTCGTTGCTGTACAGGTGATCGTGTTCAATGTGGCACAACTCGTGCTTTAAGACCTTTTGTTGAAGCTCCAAAGACAGGCAGCTATTTATGTACACCGAATAGGTGCCGTCCGCGTTTGGCAATGTGACACCCTTGACGGTTGGCGGCAGGCTAATCAGACGTACAAATACGTCCTCTCTCAACGGCCTTCCTCCTCGCGGCGCAGGGCTTCTATAATGGCAACGGCGCGCAAGACATCCTCCTTGGTGGCGCCCTTGGCCAGAGAAAACAGCATGCGGCATTCCTCGCGGTTTTTAAGCGTCTCTAAAAAGTCATTCAGCTCCGCGTCGCCATTGACATAACCGTCGGTTTTAGCGGCCGCCCTTGCCTTCACATGCTCCCCCGTCAGCAAATAATCGACCGACACATCTAAATAATCAGCGATCTTTTTCATCGTCTCAGCCTTTAGCGTATTGATACGCCCCATTTTTAAATCGGTTAAAGAACCGCGGCTCGCGCCCGAAAGCCGACACATATCGGTGATGGTAACGCCTTTCTCCTGACACAGTAGCTCAATCCTTTTGTACAATTCTGACATTTTTCAGTGCGCCCCCTTGTGCAAATGAGAAAATTACGAATTCTCTTAAAATCCCTATTGCAAATTACGATATGTCGTGATATTATGAACTCAGATATTACGACATATCGTATACGACTTTTTATGATAACTCTAATATATTACAAGATGCCGTAATTGTCAATGCCGCCGTTTGGCAGTCTGTAAATTTTTTTGATGCTATATTCAAGCATACGGAAAACATAAAACCGACCGACGTGTCCAGCAAGGAGGAACATACTTTGACCAACAGTGCAAAAAAAGATTTCTTGAGCCGATATGAAAACAACGAGCGTGAAATTAAGCGTCTTGAAGAGGACATGGCCTGCTGGAAATCACGGGCCGAAAGGGTCACGGCCAGTTACAGTTTGGCGCCGGGATATAGCGGCGACGGCGATAGAATACAGACGGCGGTAGAAAACATTGTTGAGGTGCAGGCCATGCTGTACGACCGGCTTATCGATGCCGCGGAACTGCGCAGGGGCATTCAATCCGCCATAGACACCGTGGAGGACGAACGGCTGCGAACACTGCTCGAATACCGATACATAGACGGGCACAAGTGGGAAAGTATTGCCGAAGCGCTAAACGTCGACTTTAGGCACACGCTTCGGCTGCACTGCCGCGCCTTGGACCAGATAAAAATATAGCCGACTCCTCTATATTTATTTTCAAAATAATCTAACACTATCTGAGAATTTAAGCTTTTTAAGCATAGCGGCCCACACGCCGGTAAAACTATTGGTAATTAAACTCTAGGGAGGCGTTGGTATGCAGCTAAACACGCAGGACTATCTCAAAAAAGCGTTGCTTGACACACAGGAGCGCGTACGGGATTTTATGATGTATTCTGAAAAGGCAAGGGACGAGAATATCCAGAGCTTTTTCAGACAATATGCGGAATCCGAAGCACATCAAGCGGCGCAGATGCAACAATATATCGATCAGCTACAATAAGTCCAAGACGCGAGAAAACACCTCCGATTAATTTGGGGGTGTTTTCTTTGTGAAGACGTGGGCAGACGCCAATATCTTATGAAATAAAATTTCAAACAAATTGTTATTTTTATAACTTTATGATACAATAGCCTCAAGAAGAGGTGAGTCGGTTGCTTTATGCGTCATGCTTAACAAATATCCAAGCCAAAATGCCCATGCTGACCGAAACCGAAAAAAAGGTTGCGGCCTATATATTAGAGAACCAGCGAAAAACGCTCGAATGTACGGTTTCGGAACTGGCGGAACAATCGGGTGTCAGCGATGCTACCATCATACGCTTCTGCAAGAAGATCGGCTATGACGGGTATCAGGAATTCAAGATCAGTCTGGCGCAGGATACCCTTCTCCCCTATAAGCAGCTTTATTACGATCTTGAAAAAGGCGATTCGATCTCTGAGATTGTCGAAAAGGTTATCTCAGCCGAGATAGAGGTGCTGCAAGAAACGCAGAATACCCTCAACGACGCATTGATTCAAAAGGCGGCGGAAACGATTTTAAAAGCGAACCGGTGCATTGTGGTCGGCAGCGGCGGCAGCACGCTGATCGGGCAGGATTTTATGCACAAGCTGCTCAAGATCGGCATCCGCTGCGCGGTTCCGACCGACGCCGATATTCAGGCGATGGAAGCGTCATTGATGCTGCCGGGCGACGTTTTGATCGGAATCTCCCATTCGGGGGCGAACAAAAATGTCATTGAATGCATGAAGATCGCCCGCGAAAACGGCGTCACGATCATCGGGCTGACCTCGTCCCATAAGGCCCCAATACAAAAGCAGAGCGACATTTTAATTGTAGCGCCCTCCAAGCGGACGGTATTCCACTCCGAGTCGGCCACCGCCCGCATCGCCCAGCTGGCCGTGCTCGATGTGCTGGTCGCTGCCATTTCTCTGGCGGATTACGAAAAGGCTTACGGCGCCATACAAAAAACACGAGCGGCAACGGCCAACCGGAAATTTTAAAAAATGAAAAGTTGATAGATTGAAGCAGAGTGAAAGATTATTTTTAAAATAATCTTTCACTTTCTTTTAGCTAAAATAGCCTTAATTAGAAAAAATATTTCAACATTGTGCTGAAAAGCATCGCCGGTGTATTGAAATAAAATTTCATAGATGTATAATGAAGCCTGTAATAAATATTTAGCTTGAGGAGATGGATACCTTGCGAGCAGTTGTATTGAACGGGCCGAATGACTTTTCCGCACAGCAGATAGAAAAGCCTTCGATCTCAGAAAATGAACTATTAGTAGAAATGAAAAAAGCCGCTATCTGCGGGACGGATATGCGTATTTTAGAGGGCAAAAAAACCAAAGGCATTCGTTATCCCTCAGTTATCGGCCACGAGATTTGCGGCGTTATCGCCGAGGTAGGGGCCAATGTGCAGGGCTTCAGCGCGGGCGAGCGTGTTGCTATAGCAAACGTTATCCCCTGCGGGCATTGCAGCAGCTGCCTTTCGGGACGCGAGAATGCCTGCCTCAACCGCAAGGCCCTCGCGTACGAATATGACGGCGGCTTCGCCGAATATGTGCGCGTTCCTGAAAATTGCATTCAGGCGGGCAATGTGGTCAAGCTGCCCGACGACGTGTCGTTTACGGCGGGCGCGCTGATCGAGCCGCTCGCGTGCTGCATCCGCGGCATGAGAAACGCGGGTACCGGCTTTGACGACACCGTTTTGGTCGTGGGTGCGGGTCCCATCGGCCTGATGCATCTTCAGCTTTCTAAAATAGCGGGCGCGCGCAAGGTCATCGTCAGCGAGCCCAATGCGTTCCGCCGCGAAAAGGCGCAGCAGCTCGGCGCAGACCTCGTCGTCGACCCCACCTCGGAAAAGCTTGACGAGATTATTATGCGCGAGACCGACGGCCTTGGCGTCGATGTTATCATTCTCGCGATCGGCGTGCCCGCCATCGTCAACTCGACGATCAAGCTTTGCAAAAAGGGCGGAACCGTCTGCCTGTTCGCCGGCTTCTCGGGCACCGGCGAGTGCACAATTGAAGCGAACGTCATCCATTACGGTGAGATCAACGTCTGCGGCTCGACGGCCTATAAGCGGGTCGATTATCTGGCCGCGGCCGAGATGGTCAAGCGCAAGAGAATCGACCTTGACGCCATCGCGACCCACAGCTTTAAGATTGAGGAATTTCAGAACGCCTATGAACTTTCTAAAAGCGGTCAGGGCCTGAAAATCGTCATTGAACCCTAAGGAATAGAGAGGAAGATTTTTTATGGCAATGTTAGGCAAGCAAGTCCGGATGAGCCGGCTGGTCAACCCCAAGAGCGACAAGATGATGGCGATCACCGTCGACCACGCCATCTCGAGAGGCATTGCGCCGATGACCGGCCTTCAGCCCATTCAGAAGACCGTCGACGCCATTGTGGCGGGCAAACCCGACGCCATGACCATGACCAAGGGCATTGCGGAGCACTGCATGTGGGATAACGCGGGCAAGGTGTCGATTCTGCTCAAGTGCTCGAGCTATTCGCCGGTGCACCCCACCCGAGACGTCTCGTTTGGCACGGTGGATGAAGCGATCCGCATGGGTGCCGACGCCGTTTCGATCGGCGCTATGACGCTGGGCGATTATCAGGACGTGCAGTTTGCCGAGATCGGCCGCTTTTCTGAGGAATGCATGGCCAAGGGCATGCCGCTGATCGGCCACATCTACCCTAAGGGTGAAAGCGTACCCGCCGACAAGCGCACCGCATGGGAAAATATTGCGTACTCCTGCCGCGCGGCGGCTGAGCTGGGCATCGACATCATCAAGACAACCTACACCGGCGACCCCGACAGCATGGCCCGCGTCGTCGACTGCTGCCCGGCGCGCGTCGTGATTCAGGGCGGCGACGCCTGCAATACACTTGACGATTACCTGAACATGACCCGCGAGGCGATGGACTGCGGCGTCGGCGGCGTGACGATGGGCCGCTTTGTCTGGGACTATAAAGATATTACGGCGCTGGTTGTCGCGCTGCGCTATATCATCCACGAGGGCTACAGCGTCAAGGAGGCCAAGCAGCTTCTCGCGCAGCTCGAAAACGACAAAAACTACGACAAATTCTAACGATCAATAGAGGCGGTGAAGAATTTTGGCTCGTTACCTGCTGGGCATCGATATCGGCACAGGCAGTGTCAAGGTGGCGCTTTTAAACGAGGACGCCAAGGTTTTGGCGCTGGCGGCCAGAGAGTACGGCATCATCCGCCCCCGCCCCGGCTATGAACAGATTGACCGCCACGATTTATGGAACAAATTTATCGAGGCGCTGATCGAGGTGAGCGGCCAACCATCCGCCGACCTCACGCAGGTCGCAGGTATCGGCATTTCGTGCCTGTGCCCCGGACTGACGGCCTTTTCATCCGATGGTGAGGTTCTGCTCGACCCCATTCTCTATACCGACCGCAGAAGCATTGCCGAGGCCGATTATATCAAGGCGACCGTCGGACCTGAGCGGCTGTTTTCAATCACGGCCAATTCGGCCATGGCGGGCGCGATCTCCGGCACCTCGATGCTCTGGGTCAAGAACCATCAGCCCGAGGTGTATGCCAAAATCAAGTATTTCGGGCATGTAAACACGCTGTTCGGGGCTCTGCTGACCGGCTGCTATGGCATCGACTATTCCAACGCCTCTTATACCGCGCTATTTGATACCGCCGGTTCCCGCACGTGGTCGCAGGCGCTCTGCGACGCGATCGGCATCGACCTTGCAAAGCTGCCGCCGCTGCTCAAATCGACCGATATCGTCGGCGGGTTGACAAATCAAGTGGTCATCGCACTGGGCATTCCCGCCAAAACGCCGGTCGTCATCGGCGGTGCGGACACCCCCTGCGCATCAATCACCTGCGGGGTGCTACGCCATGGCGACGCCTGTGAGTCGGTGGGCACAACCAACGTGCTGACCATCTGCACCGAGAAGCCAAACTTCAACCCCGGGTTCATCAACCGCTGTCATGTCGTGGACGGCAAATGGATCTATCAGGGCGCTATGTCGAACACCGGCGCCTCCTACCGCTGGGCGCGCGAGGAGCTTTCAAAGGATTTAAAAGCGCGCGCGGCCCAGACCGACGGCGACACCTACGCGCTGATGAACCAGGAGGTGGCGCAGACCAAGCCGGGCGCGGGCGGCATCGTTTTTCTCCCCTATATGGCCGGCGAGCGCTGCCCGATCTGGGACCCCTACGCCAAGGGCGTTTTCTTCGGCGTGACGCTCGACAGCAAGCGCGGGGATATGCTGCGCGCAATCCTCGAGGGCTGCGGCTATGGCATGCGTCAGCTTTATGAGATTGCCGAGCAGGTCACCGGGACGCGCTACACCCGTCTTCTGTCGGTTGGCGGCGGCGCAAAAAACAGAGTGTGGGCGCAGATTAAGGCTGACATCACCGGAAAAACCATTGAGACACTCGACATCAGCGAAGCGGCCGTGATCGGCGCCGCGCTGTTGGCCGGTGTGGGCGTGGGCATCTATGCCTCGGTCGAGAATGCTGCGGCGCATATTGAACACAACATCTATCAGGTTATGACACCGAACCCCGAAAATGAGGAGCTTTATACAAAACTTTACAAGATATACATGACGTTATATCCCAGAATCAAAGAATTGTATAAAATGTAAAACAGGAGGAAAAGAAATGAAAAAGTTTTTCGGCGTTTTATTATCCTGCGTTCTAATCGCGACACTCATTGGCGGGTGCGGCAGCAAGCCCGCTGCCAGCGGCGCGGCGCCGGGTGGCGATGCGTCCTCGGCCGCCACAACCGTGTACAAGCTCAACCTGTCGGTGCCCGATCCTGAGACCTCTTCGGTTACCATCGCCGCCAAGGAATTCGCCAAGCAGCTCAACGAAAAGAGCAACGGCGTCTTAGAGGTTCAGGTTTACCCCAACGGCTCGCTCTATGGCGGCGACGGCTCGGCGGCGGTCAAGCAGCTTGCCGCGGGCAGCCTCGATATGCTGGTGCTGGCCGGTTCGCTCTATGCAAACTTTGTCCCCGAGTTTAACGCCATCAGCATCCCCTACATGTTCGACGACTTTGATCAGCTTGTGGGCTTTGTCAACAGCGATGTCGGCACGCAGCTCAAGGCCGGCGTTTCGGACATCGGCATTGAGCCGCTGGCGCTGTGGACCAGAAGCTTCCGCCAGATCACCAACTCCAAGAGACCGATCACCCAGCCCGACGATCTCAAGGGCGTCATCCTCAGAGTGCCCAACAACGCGCTTTGGGTCGAGTTTTTCACCGCTTGCGGCGCTACCTCCACCCCCATGTCCTTCAGCGAGGTTTATAACGCGCTCCAGCTCAAAACGCTTGACGGTCAGGAGAACCCTGTCGATGTCCCTGTCTCGGCGAAGTTCTACGAGGTTCAAAAGTATATCACCCTCTCCAATCACATGGCCGACACCTGGGTCGTGGGCATGAACCCCGACAAGTTCAAGGCACTGCCTGCCGATATGCAGGAGCTGATCAAGACCACGGCTGCCGAGATGCAGCAGTGGAAAATCGACTACGACGCCAAGGAAGACGCCAAGGCGCTCGACGAGCTCAAAGCCAAGGGCATGGAAGTCAACGAGCTAACCGCCGAGGGTCAGGCAAAATTTGTCGCAGTCTCCAAGGGCCTGTACGACAGCGTATTTAAGGGCATTGTCAAGAACGACGCGCTCTTTGATAAAGCGCTTGAATTCGTAGGCAAAAAGTAAAGCGCAGGCGTCAAAAACCGGTTAAGCGGCCCGGGGGCAGGATACTGTCCCCGACGCAGCGCCTTTGCCCCCGCGCAAAATCACCTGTGACAATCAGGAGGAATTTATGGACAAGCTCAGAAACAGCAAGGCGCTAAGGGGCTTTTTCAAGCTGTTTAACGCGCTCGCGGAGACGATACTTTTACTTTCATTGGGCGGATTATTCCTTGTTGTTCTCGTGCAGATCGGCGGACGCATTCTCGGAATGCCCGCTCCCTGGACCGAGGAAGGCACAAGATATCTGTTCCTGTGGATGATGTTCACAGCGCTGGCATACGGATTTAGATTTGTCGAATCGGCGCGCGTTTCGGTATTTATAGAAAAGCTCCCCAGCCCGCTTAAAACCGTCACCACGGCGCTTTATGTCGTTTCAACACTCGGTTTCTTCGCCTTTATGATTTATTATGGCGCCAAGCTGACCAATCAGCAGATAAAAATGCACGAAATCGGCGCGGCCATCACCATCCCCATGTGGTTTATCGGCGTCTCCCTGCCGTTTTCAGGGCTGCTGGGTATCGTCTCAACGATACAGGGCCTGCTGGATTATCCGCAAAAACTGAAGTGAGGGTGCACATATGAGTTTAATTTTATTAGGCATTTTTATGGTGCTGATGGTCGTTGGCATCCCCATTGCCATTTCGCTGGGCATTGCGTCGATTATCACCATTCTTGTTTTTACATCAACGCCGCTCAGCGTGGTCATTCAGCTGATGTTCACCTCGATGAACAGCTTTGTCATGGTCGGCGTTCCGCTGTTCATTCTGGCCGGCAGCCTCATGGATGAGGGCGGCGTGGCCGATAAGATCTACAACTTCTGTGACGCATCGGTCGGCTGGATTTACGGCGGACTCGGCCACGTCTCGGTTATGTGCAGCATGCTGTTCGCGGGCATGTCGGGCTCTTCGGTCGCCGCGATTGCCAGCATCGGCAAAATGAGCATCAACGCGCTTGAGAAAAAGGGGTATCCTAAGGAATATGCCACCGCCATCAACCTGATTGGGTCGATGCTGGCCAGCATTATTCCGCCCAGCATTCTGATGATTGTCGCCGCCTCGGTCGCAAATATTTCGGTCGGTCAGGCGCTGTTGGCGGGACTGGTGCCCGGCGTCATGATCGGCATCATCTTCATGATCTATAATTACATTTACTGCAAAAGAACCGGCATTGGCGACAAATCGCCCTTCAGCCTGAAGCGTCTGGGCCAAACCTTCGTGCAGGCCATTCCGTCACTGCTGGTTCCGGTTATCATTCTAGTGGGTATGTTCAGCGGCATCTATACGCCTACCGAGGCGGCGGCCATCGCGGTTTTGTATACGATTTTTATCTCGGTGTTCGTCTACAAGAACTTAAAGCTTTCGGACATTCCGAGAATTATCCGCCAGAAGGCCCGCTCGACCGGCTCGATTCTGTTTGTCGCCATTACAGCCAAGCCGGCCTGCTATATCTTTGAGCTTGACGGCCTGCCCGCAAAGGTAGCGCAGCTTATTACCCAGACCACGACCAATAAATTTGTCATCATGTTTTTGATCTTTGTATTCCTGATCATTGTCGGCATGTTCATGGACGCCACGGCTGCCATCTATATTCTGGTGCCGATTCTGCTGCCGGCGGTTGTCTCGGTCGGCATCAACCCGCTGTTCTTCGTCGTGTTCCTGATCATCACGCTGTCGTTCGGTCTGATTACCCCGCCGGTGGGTGTATGCCTCTATGCCGCCGAAAACGTGACGGGGCTTTCGATTGAAACGATTGTCAAAGCGACCATGCCCTGGCTGATTTTGACGACGGGCATCATCATTTCGCTGATCTTCCTGCCTCAGATTATCACCGAGCCGGTTCGCTTCTTTATGGGTCTTTAATCACCGCATGAGCGCCGCAGCGTTGCGGCGCTCAATTCATACTACGCGTCCACTGGTGCCAACGCTTAGCTATTTTTATCAAGAACACCCCGGCTGCGCCGTGTCGGCTTTTCGTGTTTAAACAACATACCTCGTACAATTCTGTTATGCGCCAAGATATCAATATTACGCTGAAAAGGAGCCTATATCGATGAAAATTGTCGTATTAGACGGCTATACGCTAAACCCCGGCGACCTGAGCTGGGCCGGACTTGAAGCGCTCGGTACGCTGACGGTCTATGACCGAACCTCTTTGACCGACGAAAGCGAGACCATCGCGCGAGTTGGCGACGCCGAAATTGTCTACACCAACAAGACCCCGCTTTCTAAAAAGGTGCTCGACGCCTGCCCGAATATTAAGTTTATCGGCGTGCTT
Source organism: Bacillota bacterium (assembly GCA_023391005.1). GTDB lineage: Bacteria > Bacillota > Clostridia > Oscillospirales > Ruminococcaceae > Yanshouia. The sequence goes on from JAEWBS010000112.1 coordinate 35,875, forward strand.
GCGACGGGCTACAACATTGTCGATGTCGCTGCCGCAAAAGAGAAGCGCATCCCGGTCTGCAACATCCCGACCTACGGCACCGATGCGGTGGGCCAGTTCGCCATTGCGATGCTGCTGGAAATCTGCCACCATGTCGCGCATCATTCCGACGCCGTGCACGCCGGGCGGTGGGAGAATAACCCCGATTGGTGCTTCTGGGATTATCCGCTTATTGAGCTTGCGGGTAAAACGATGGGCATCATCGGTTTTGGCCGCATCGGCCAGACGACCGGGCGCATCGCAAAGGCGATGGGCATGAAGATTGTCGCCTTTGATGAATATCCCAACGAACAGGGTAAAGAAATTGCCGACTATGTCTCGCTTGACGCGCTGCTGGCCGCCTCCGACGTCGTCGCCGTACACTGCCCTCTGTTCCCGTCAACGCAGGGCATCATCTGCAAGGAAAATATCGACAAGATGAAGGACGGCGTCATTATTCTCAACAACTCCCGCGGCCCGCTCGTTGTCGAGCAGGATCTCGCCGACGCGCTCAACAGCGGCAAGGTGTACGCGGCGGGACTCGACGTCGTCTCAACCGAGCCGATCAAGGCCGATAACCCGCTGCTCAAAGCGAAGAACTGCATCATCACCCCCCACATCTCGTGGGCGCCCCGAGAGAGCCGCCAGCGCCTGATGAACATCGCCATCGAGAATCTCAAGCAGTTTTTGGCGGGTGCCCCCGCCAATGTCGTTAATAAATAGATGATGGGTCATCTGATACGGCTGATCTTTGCCTTGCAACGGCAAGCATTATCGGCGCACTGCAAAGCCTCATTTTTTAACAGACCTCTTCTTTTTCATACAAATACAGACCGCGCAACGGTTTAACGTTGCGCGGTCTGTATTTGTATGCTGCTTTAATCCACGGCGTTTATGCGTGTGATTGCCGCTCTCTTAGCCATGAATTTTATCCACACCGCCCGCTGAGGTAACCGCATTAAGTGTGGGCGTATGCGCAAGCTTAAACAGTTCTTACGCCTTTGGAATGCGTACAATAAACCGGCTGCCTTTTCCCTTCTCGCTCTGCGCCTCAACCGTACCGCCGTGTGCGGTCACGATGGCCTTGACGATCGAAAGCCCGATTCCGGCCCCGCCGGTCGCCCTACTGCGGGATTCATCGGTACGATAAAACCGCTCAAAAATAAAGGGCAGCGCCGCCGCGTCGATACCGACGCCATCGTCCCGCACGGTCAATACGCCATATGCGCCGTCGCTTGAGATATCTAGCGCGATATGCCCGCCGGGTGGCGTATACTTAACCGCGTTTGAAACCAGATTGACCAGTACCTGATCGAGCCGTCCCGAATCGGCCAGTACAACGGTGCTGCCGCCGTTGACCGCGATCGAAATCTGCTGCGTCCGGCAGGCGGCCTCAAAGGATTGTGCCGCCGCCTGTGCGCGCTCGAGCAGGTCGACCGGCTGTTTATCGATTTTTAAGTTTTCATCCTCAATGCTTGAGAGCTTTTCAAGCCCGGCCACCAACCCCGAGATGCGGCCGATCTCGTCATAGCAGCTTCTCAGCCGATCGGGCGTCGGCTGCCACACTCCTTCGATCATTGCCTCAAGATGGGCGGCAACCGCCCCCAGCGGCGTGCGTAGCTCATGCGCGACATCGGAGGTCAGACGTTTACGCAGCGCCTCCTGCGCGCTGATCGTTTTGGCCAACGCGTCGATGGCTTGTGCCAGCTCGGCAAGCTCCCGCGTGCCGCTATCGCCGTCAAGACCGACGCTGTAATCCCCTTCCGAGATGGCCCGCGCCGCTTTTGCCGCCTGCGCGACAGGCCGGGTGATGCGGCGCGCGAGAAAATAGCCCGCGATGAGCGAACAGACAAACGCAAACACACCGACGGCCAGCAACAGCAGATGCAGCGTGTCTAAAAACACCAAATCGCTCTCGCTAAAAAAATAGGGGCCGTAATAGGTGATCTCAACGGCGCCGACCGGTTGGCCTTTAAAGGTCAGCGGGTAGGTGTTCGATACGACCTGTCCGCTTAAATCGGGACGGTGCGCCTTCATGCGCTGTGAGATATCGGTCATCATCTGCGAGCAGAGGCTGGCGTCGTGATTTTCGGCATCCCAGACGGTTTTTCCGTCGGCGTCGTTGAGCTTGATGATGTACCCGTCGTACAGCGCGTACATGCCGATGCCGTGAACAAAGCCGATATCCCAGGTACGGGTCAGCGGGTCGTACTGGCGGTTGATATTCGCCGCAATCTCACTGGAATGAAACGCCTGCTTCTGCTCTATATAGCGATCAAACGCTCTGCCGATGACAATATCGGATAAAAAGCTGATCAGCGAGATGGTGATGAGCACCACCAACGCCATCGTCAGCGAGAGCTGTGTCTGTAGTCTGCGCGGCAAGTCTATCCCTCCCCGAACCGATATCCCAGACCGTGCACCGTCTTGATATAGACCGGCGCTTTAGGATTATCCTCAATTTTTTGCCGCAAATTTTTGATGTGTGTATCCACGGCGCGGTCATAGCCCTCAAAATCGTCCCCCAGCGCGGTTGCGATCAGCGCCTCACGCGAAAAAACCTTGCCCGGGTATTTGACCAACGCCGAGAGAATACGCGCCTCGTTGGGGGTGAGCGAAACAGGCTGTCCGGCCTTGTAAAAGCGGTTACACTCAAAGTCGACCGACAGGTCGTTATTGTTCCATGAGTTTTTCTGGGTCAGCGGCGTCAGATCAGCTGACGAGCGTCGCAGCACCGCCTCTATCTTCGCCGCGAGCACCTTGAGGCTGAAGGGTTTGAGCATATAATCGTCGGCGCCGAGCGCCAGCCCGTTGAGCTGGTCGGCCTCGCCCGATTTTGCCGTCAGCATGATGATCGGCGTGCGCGCGGTTCGGCGCACCGCCTCACAAACCGCCTCGCCGGAAAGATCGGGCAGCATCAGGTCCAACACCACGAGCGAGACGTTCTCGCGCGCAAGCAGCGCCAGCGCCTCGCGTCCGGTCGCGGCGGTGAAGACCTTATAACCGCGGCTGGTCAAAAAGGCGTCGAGCACCTCGCGCATCTTCGCCTCGTCGTCAACGACCAGAATACGTTTATTCTCCATGCCGCCATCACCCCCATTTTTTGTACCAATATTATACCCCGCGGGGCAGAAAATGACAACCGCGCCTGAGGGTTCGGACAATTTCTCCCGCGCCCTCAGGCGGCCTTAACGCTGTTATTTCCAGTTCGAGAAGATTTTTACCGAGCCCTCTAAAAAATCCTGAGAGATTGTGATATCGCTGTCGGTGACGGTCTTGTCTTTGGCAAAAATCGGCCACGGGTTACACCCGCCCGACTCGACCTCCAGCTGGTTGGTTGAAAAACGGTTGCCGCAGTTCTGGCAAACCAGCTTATCGCCCGAGAGCTCATAATAGCCCCGCCCCGACGAATAGCAGATCTGGCAGGTATTAAACGCGGTGCGTATCGTGCCGTCCGGCGCTTTGACCGCGATGACCTCCATATCGGTCTTGCCCACCGTCACCGGGTAGAAGGACGGTGTTTCGGAAATCTCGGCGACAGGAATGGTCAGCCCCGCCCCTTCAGAAACGCTGCCTGAGGCAGCAACCTGCCCCTTTTCGGGCGCGACACCCCCGGCGCAACCGGCGGCCAGAAGCACTGCCGCTATGATGGCCAGCAGCGCCGTAAAATGCCTGATGCGCCCAGTGCGCTTATCTTTTAATGCCTGTATCATCTACTTCTCCTCCTTGGTATCGACCACAAAGCCGTTGTCAGCATGCGTGGTATCTCTCTTTTTGCCGGAGGTATCTCTGAAAAGAAAAGCGGCGACAATAAGGCCCGCGAGCGGGAAAATACAATGCCAGTGTTGGGTTAAAAATTGCATGTGATAACCTCCCTAAAATCGTTATTTATTGGCAACAGGAGCCGCCCCCGCCTGAATAATAGAGTTCGGGCGGCCAGATCAGCGTCTCAAAATTGGCGACTTCGGCTTTAATCGCCGCCTCATCGATGGCGGTGATATCCTCGACGACCTTGACATAGCCGTAAAAGGTGCTGTCGGCAGTCGAAAAGTCAAAGCTTTGCTCGGGGTAGAAATAAAAGCCGTTCTCACCGCTGGCAATGGGCAGCTGCGTCACATAGTCGGGGATCATCAGAAGCGTCTGGTCGGTGGCCGAGGGCGCGTCGTAACGGATGCGCCACATCACATTGGTACCGGCCTGCACGACCATCACCGCCGGTGAGAATCCCTGCTCGGTCAGCGAAATATCCACTATTTGAATAGGCGTTCCGCTTTCATCGGTCGTCAGTTCGGCTACCGCCAGCAGATCGGTCGGAATCGTATAGCCCGCCGGGGTGGGGTCGGGGATAACTGCATCGGCATCGTCAGCGCTACCATCGATCGGCGTACCCGGCTCGACCACAGTGATGCGTCCCCTGATCATGCCCATCCAACAGCTATACTGGTAGACGCCCGCTTTGTCGGGCGTAAAGCGGATGACATTTTCACCGGGCTGAAACTGGTGGGTAATATCATACGCCGGGATGTAAAACCGGTTGTTGCAGCCGTTGATACTGCCCTGCGGCGCGGTGATCACCCATTCGACCGGCGTGCCCGCTTCGACGGTGATGTTGGGATACCGCCCGGGCGCGAGAGTGCTTTCTACAAACTGCACACCGTCCTTCATGACCGGGCCGGCGCCCGAACCATCTGAGGCATCGGCGGTCAAAAGCGGTACTGCAACCCCCGAGAGGCTAAGCCCTTGTGAGAACATTGACAGGCCCAGCACCGCCACAAGAACGGCGCCCGCCGTCATCATATTGTGCAGATGCTTTTTAGCGAGCGCGGCGCTCAGCGCCCCCAGTCCCAGCATCAGAGGCAGCGTGCCCAGCGCAAACACGAACATCGACAGCGCGCCCTTGACCGGGCTGCCGGTGGAAAGCGCGTACAGCTGCATGGCCTGCAACGGCCCACAGGGCATAAAGCCGTTGAGCAAGCCGACGATCAGCGGGCTTTTTGAACTTTTTGCTGACGAACAGCCGCCCCCACAACCCGGGGATAGTGGCATCGACAGAGCCAGCCTTCGCATCCACGGGAAAAGATCGAGCATATTAAGCCCCAAAATCACCATAAAAACGCCCGCGCCCAGCTTGATAAAGCCCTGCACCGTGTTTGAAAAGGTAAAGACCGAGCCCGCCGCGCCCACCACAAAGCCCACGGCGGTGTAGGATATCACACGTCCCAAATTATAAAGCAGCCCGGCGCTTGAGATCGGCGACCGACTGCTCTTAGGCGCACCGCCGCGCGACAGACACTGGGACAGGTTAATGCCGCCGCACATAGCGACGCAGTGCACCGACGTGATCAGCCCGACAACAAATAACATACCGAAACCCATGCCCGCCTCGGCCAGTTGGGTGGGTGCGAGCAGGTTAATGAGCCCTGTGCGTTCGAGCGCGACAAAAAGCGACGCGATGATCAGCAGCATGCCCAGCGCGCGCCTGTAATGCGTTTTAGGATGTCCGCCCTCGGGCAGAGCCTGATAACCAAGGTCTTCAATTGTTCTGACAATCTCCTCGGGCGAGATGGCGTCGGCGTCATAGTCGATCTCAGCTTTGCCCGCGCGATAGTCGACCTTGACCTTTACAACGCCGTACTGTTGCCGCAGTGCGCGCTCAATCGTGTTTTGGCAGCCCACACAGGTCATACCGCCAATGTTTAGGCTTTTAGATTTGATGGCTGTCTCCATATTCAAAGCTCCTATCTATGCTGTCCGCGTGCCCTGTGGTCGGCGGGTCGATTGAGCTTACAGCAGTTGGGGGTGCCGTTTCCAAACAGTTCCCGATTGGATTTTTCTAAGCGCGCCAGATAATTATTGAACGCGCGTTTTACATGCGCAAATAATTTCATGCTAAAGCTCCTTTCTCAATGTCTCGATGTATTAAATGAACTTTAACATTTTTATTTGTAGAAATTATGGAGAGAGCACTCATTTCGCCAGTCAACATATTAAATTTATACCCGCATAAAAGCCAACAACAAGAATACCCCTGCCGACTGATCATCGGCGGGGGTATTCTAAATACAGCTTTTTCGTCGAGAGAAATTTTGTCTGCTGTTTAGACCCGACACGATGCAAGCAGCCCTATATTGATGTCAGCGTTTCTCAGGCATTGTGTTTCTTTGCGAAAATCTCTGCATTTTTGTACAAACAGTTGGCCGCTTTTTTGTCGCCTCGCATAATTTTATTGAAACATCAAATTTGTTATTGACTTAGCATAAAACATTCGTTTAATATTATTGTATATTAAAATTGTTCTACAATTTTAGTTAAATAAAAGGAGGTACAATATGAGCAACATTTTGGAGGGCGCGTGGGACCTGCATGTACACAGCGGACCCGACGTCATCAAACGGAAGCTAACCGATGACGAAATGATGCAGCGTTTGATTGCGAACAAAATGAAAGGCTACGCCATCAAATCGCATATTTCGTCCACCACAGGCCGCGCGGCGCTGGTCAACGCGCTTTATCCCGACGCTACCGCTGTGGGCACCATCACCCTGAATAACACCGTCGGCGGCATTAATCCTTTTGCGGTGGAAATGGCCATCAGGGACGGCGCAAAGCTGGTCTGGCTGCCCACCATCGACGCCAAGAACGAGAGCGACCACATCGCCGCCAATATGGCACATGCGGCCGATAAAACCAAAATGCCGTTTTTTGCAAAGCTTCGCGTGGAGTTGGACGAAAAGGGAAAGCTTCAGCCGCCCATCTGGATTTTAGACGAAAACGGCGCGCTGATTCCCGCCATGCAAGCCGTGCTTGACGTTATCATCGAGCATAATATCGCGCTGGCCACCGGGCATATCAGCGTCAAAGAGGCGTTTGCCGTCGCGCGTGAGTGTCACAGGCGCGGCTTTAAAAAGCTGATTATCACGCATCCAAACTTCCCTTCCACAACCTTTACCAAGGAGGAGCAAAAGGAACTAGCGGCGCTTGACGCCTATATGGAGCACTGCTTCACCACCCCCGACACGGGCAAAATCACTTGGGAACGCGCCTTTGAGGAAATCCGGTATGTGGGTCCGGCGCACTGCATCATCTCCACCGATCTGGGCCAGCCGACCTATGTGTATCCGGACGAGGGCATCGCGGGCTTTGCAAACCAGCTTCTCACCCACGGCTTCAGTGAGGACGAGGTCAGGACCATGATATGCCACAACCCCGAATATCTCATCAACGGATAGGAGAATCAACATGTTTGACAAAAATCAAAATGTGCTGGTCGTAAGCGGGCATGCCGCCGATTTTGTGTGGCGCGCCGGCGGTACCATCGCCAAGTACATCGCACACGGAGCAAAGGTTAAAATCATTATACTTAGTCTGGGCGTCAGAGGAGAATCAAACGATCTTTGGGATCAGCCCGGGCAGACCGCCGATAATGTTAAAACAATCCGCCGTGCCGAGGCGACGGCCGCCGCAAACTGCCTTGGCGTGACTGATGTTGAATTTTGGGATTATGATGATTACTACATGCAGCTTGAGGACGCGGATAAGATAGATCGCATGGCAACGCTAATCCGCGAATTTGAACCGCATCACATCATCACCCACGGCGAAAAGGATTTGCTCAATCCTGACCATGACGCAGTCAATCGCTTTGTCTTTAAGGCGAGCGTACTGGCCATCTCAAACGGTGTGCAGCTCGGCAACACCAAAACCTCTAAACAGACGCGCATCTTCGGCTTTGAGCCGCACCAGCCTGAAATCTGTGATTTTAAGCCTGAGGTAATCATCGACATCACCGAGACGATGGACGCCAAAAAAGCCGCGATGAACTGCTATAAAGCGCAGGGACATCTGATCGAATACTACACGGTTCGCGCCTTTGTCCGCGGAAATCACGCAAGACGTCTTTCAGGTAATAAAAGCTATAAATTTGCCGAAGCCTTTAACAGAAGATTTCCCTATGTTGGCGAATGGCTTGTTTAATAATTGAATTTTAGACAATATTGTGAGACAATTATGCAGTCTCCTCCACTGAGAGGAGCTTGTCCGGAGGTATGTTATGATGGAAAAACCCGTTCTTGGATTTATCGGCTTTGGCGAAGCTGCTTTTTCCATTTGCAGCGGACTTGCTTTAACCTCCGCGCCGGTCGTATACGCCTACGATGTCATGACCGACAGCGAGGCGGCCGGAGCGCTGATACACAGCCGTGCGGCGCAAGCCGGCGTTACGCTGGTCCGAACGCTTGAGCAGCTCGTTGATAAAAGCGACGTCATCCTCTGCGCGACCAGCGCAAAATACGCGCTTTCTATCGCCAAAGAGGCAACGGCCTTTTTAAGACCCAGAAAAATATATGCCGATATGAACTCCGCTTCGCCCATGGTCAAGCGCGAAATTGCGCAGGTTGTCGATGCCACCGGCGCACACTTTGCAGACAGCGCCGTTATGGAAATTGTTCCCCCACACAGGCACAAGGTTCCGATTGCCGCGAGCGGAAGCGGCGCCAAGGTATTTGCGTCGCTGCTCAACCCACTGCAAATGAATATTGTCTACATCAACGACACCGCGGGCAGCGCCTCATCAATGAAGATGTTCCGAAGCATTTTTATGAAAGGAATGACCGCACTGCTTACCGAAACGCTGCTGGCCTCTTATCAGGCCGGCGTGTGCGATGAGGTCATGGATTCCATCACAAAGACGCTTACCGAAAAAACGCCCGAGCAGCTGGCAAACCTACTGATAAACCGCACCGCCATTGCCGCCGAACGCCGCGTAAGTGAAATGAAGGACGTAAAGGCAACCTTGGAAGAGCTTGGATTGCCGACCTTTGCAACCGAAGGAACGATAAGCCGGCTGCAATGGTTCTGCGATTTAGGCCTTAAGGAATACTTTAACGCTACAGCGCCGGTAGATTATCACGATGTACTCAGAGCAGCAACCGAACTGAATACAAAAGGAGAAAAGTAAGATGAACAAGAAGATTATGGCAGTCTTATTATCCGCAATGATGGTTTTCAGTCTTGCAGCCTGTGCAAGCTCCTCCAAGCCTTCTTCGTCTTCCACGGCAGCTGCATCGCAGTCCGGCGCAGCTTCTTCCGAAGTCGCGCCGCCTAAGCTGGATTATCCTAAGCGTGCCATCGAGATGGTTGTTCCCTTCGGCGCTGGCGGCTCCGCCGACATGATGGCCAGAACCGTCGCGCAGCTGATGGGCAACTACATCGACAAGCCGATCAACGTTGTCAATAAGGCCGGCGGCGGCAGCACCAACGGTCTGGTTTACGCCAATGAGCAGGATGCCGACGGCTACACCATCCTTGAAATTACGCCGTCGCTGCCGATTATCGAAGCGCAGGGTACCGCACCGATCAATTTTTCCGAGTGTTTTGTGCCGATCGGCAACTTTCAAGTGGATATCCAGTCCTTTGCCATCAGCAAAAAGAACCCTAACTTCACCGATCTTGACAGCATGATCGCTTATGCCAAGGCGCATCCCAATGCCGTGAAGGTGGGCGGCACCTCGCCCGGCGGCCTTGACGATTACATCGTGAAGGGCTTTGCGGAGGCAGCCGGGATTGAGCTTCTATATGTCCCGTACAATTCCGCGGCCGAAACCAAATCGGCGCTGCTCGGCGGCGAAATCGACATTTATCAAGACAAGCTCATCTCGTTTTTACAGATGCTGCAGACCGACGAAGTTGTGCCGATCGTCACGCTGTACAACCGCCGACTCACCGAAGTCGAGGAAATGAAAAATGTTCCCTGCTCTGTTGAAAAGGGCATCAACTTTACTCAGGGCTCCTGGAGAGGCTTCGCCGTCAAGAAGGGCACCCCTCAGGAAATTGTGGATTACCTTGAGGAGATTATTAAAAAGGTCTATGAATCCGACGAATACCGCAAAATGGCTGAAAATGATAAGTCCGATCTCATACCCGGCTACATGGATGCCAAAACCTACGCCAAGCTCTGGCAGGATGAGCTGGTAGGCTACAAGAGAATCTTCAGCAAATAATAAATGAACTGCGGTCTGGGGTATAAGCGCCCACAAATCGCTGTGGGCGCTTGTACCCTGCCGCCATCAGGGAGTGAAATGAATGGAACTGCTTTTCAACCTGTTTATCGGCTGTGTGCTGCTGATGTTTTTGTTTTGCGGTGCGACGATATCCAATACTTCGGTAGCGGCCGACCATCTTGGCGCCGGCGGCTTTCCGATGATATTCGCTGTGATTGGGCTCGTGTTACTGTCCTGTGGTACCCTACAAACCCTGCGCGCACCCAAGGCCGCCGCAGCGCCCTCGGGCGTAACGGTTATGGATTATAAGCGTGTGGGTGTTATTGTTCTTCTGTTGCTCGCTTACATCCTGACCATCAAGTCACTGGGCTTCGCCATTGTCACCCTGCTCTTCACAGCCGGAAGCATTACGGCGCTGGGTTACAAATCGTATGGCAAAACCGCTGTTTTCTCACTGCTGTTCACTGTCATGCTGATCGTCATTTTCGGCCGCGTTTTCTTTATCGCGCTGCCCCGTGGCATCGGCGTTATCAAAGAATTCAGCTACTACTTGTATTGAGGAGGAGAATAAGATGGTTATACAAGGTTTAATGAATGTCTTTTCTCCTGTGACGCTGCTGCTGGTCATCGTTGGCACCACCTGGGGGCTCACCGCCGGTGCGCTGCCGGGCTTAAGCGCCTCTATGGCGGTTATACTGATGCTGCCCTTCACCTACGGTATGGAGGCAATTCAGAGCGTGGTTGTGTTGGTCGCGGTCTATGTTGGCGCCATGTGCGGTGGCTCTATCTCGGCCATCCTGCTTAAAACGCCCGGCACCCCCAGCGCGGTTGCCACCGTATTTGACGGCTATCCGATGGCTCTTCAGGGTAAAGCATCACGCGCAATCGGTCTCTCGATCACCGCCTCCTCGGTGGGCGGCATTTTCTCGGGCCTTATCATGGTCGCCTTTGCGCCGTTGCTGGCTCAGTGGGCGTTAAAATTTCAAAGCGCCGAGTTTTTTGCGCTGTCGTTGCTGGGCCTGAGCTGCATCGCCAGCATCGGCTCGGAGCAGCCGGTCAAAGCGCTGCTTTCGGCCTGCCTCGGACTGCTGATTTCCACCGTGGGCCTAGACGCCATCTCCGGCGCGCAACGCTATACCTTTAACCAACAGTTTTTGATGAACGGCATCGACTACATCCCGGTTATGATCGGCGCCTATGCCCTTGCCGAGGTTTACCGCAATGTGTTACTCGGTAAGAAGACACAGTCAGATACGGCGCCGGACGGCAAGGTTAAAACCGAAATTATCGGAATCAAAAACATTATTCAGTACTGGCAAACTTATCTCAAGTCGTCGATTATAGGCACAATTGTAGGTATTATTCCCGCGGCGGGCGGCTCTATTGCGGCGCTGATCAGCTACAGCGAAGCAGTTCGTTCCAGCAAGACCCCCGAACGGTTCGGCAAGGGCGCCGATGAGGGCGTAATCGCCTCCGAAGCCGCGAACAACGCTGCGGTGGGCGGATCGCTCGTACCGACGCTGGTGCTCGGCATTCCCGGCGGCACCGTTGCGGCAATTCTGCTGGCGGCGTTTACGATGCACGGCATGATCCCCGGCCCGCTGCTGCTGAGAAACCAGCCCGATATGCTTTACAGCATCCTATTCGGCATCATTGTTTCCTCGTTGCTGCTGTTTGTACTCGGCATCTTTGTTGCGCGCCAATTTTCACGCATTGTAACGCTTCCCTATCCGTTTTTGGCTACCATCATCATGACACTGGGCCTGCTCGGCTCCTATTCGCTGCGCAACAGTATTTATGATGTGATGATTATGTTTGGCTTCAGCTTCCTCGGCTTTATGTTTGACAAGTACAATTATTCGACCTCCTCGTTTATTCTGGGTATTGTGCTCGGCGCAATTGCTGAAAACGGCCTGAGAAAGCAGATGATCGTTTCCGGCGGAAGCTGGGCCGGTTTTTTCACCCGTCCAATCGCGCTGGTCGTGCTTATTGTCAGCGTTATTTCCTTCCTGACACCCTATATTCGCGCAAAGCGCAAGCTCAAGCAAGCCCAATAATTGATATTGCTTTATATACATAAAAGCCTTATCATGATAAAATAAATCTTGGTATTAAATAACAGAAACCACTTGTTGAGGTGATATATATGGTTCGTGCCAATGAAATAGCATATGCGTATATTAAGTCCAGAATACAGGACGGCACCTTCCGTCCTGCGCAGCGTCTTGTAGAGGCGCAGCTTGTCGAGGATATCGGCGTCAGCCGCAATACCATCAAAAAAGCGTTGATGCTGCTTTCACGCGAGGGGCTGATTACGATTGAGGACAACAAAGGCGCCACCATCCGTTCGCTGGATCTGGGCGAGGTGATCGAATACTATGAAATTCGGATTGCGCTTGAAAAAATTGTGATTCAGCACGCTGCTAAAAATATCACCCCAAGCGACTTGGACGAGATGGCCGCATTGCTTGACAGAATGAAGGCGTTGAGCGCCCAAAAGGATTTTGACACCTACAGCGAATGCAACCGTCAATTCCACAACGTGATTTATAGGGCGTCACAGAAGCCGATCATCGCAGATATCATACAAAATATCAAAACCCAGCTTAAGCGCTTTCAGATCAAAACGATGCTTGTTCCCGGGCGGGCAGACCATTCGATGGAGGAGCATGAAGCTATTTTGAACGCTTTGCGCAATCATGACGCCGTTGCGGCCGAAAAGATGATTATAACGCACGTTTCGCACGTCGTGGACACGATTGTGCAATACAAAAATCTTTTCTTTTAAGGAAGGGAGAACTCTTAAAATGAATCATTATAAGCCACTGCCGGAGCTGATTGACTGCCAGCTTGTCGCGCGCGCGGCCAAATTTGGCACGGCCCAGCTCTGTGACGGCATGAAGGGCCTTGGCATAGAGCGGGACGGCTGTATGGATTATGACATTATGCCGATCGTTCCAAGCGTTAAAATGGTCGGCACAGCCTGTACGGTCGAAACGGAGGATGGCGATAATTTTCCGATTCATGTCGCTATCTACCAAGGCCGCCCCGGCTACGTGATGGTCATTGACGGCAAGGCCTGCTTTGATCGCGCCTATATGGGCGATCTGATGGGCGGCGCCGCCAAGGCGATCGGCCTTGAGGGCATCGTGGTGGATGGCTGTATCCGCGACCGGATCGGTCTGACCGATATGGGGCTCAATATTTTTGCCCGCGGATTTATACAGCGCGGCCCCTCTAAAAAGGGACCCGGCAAAATTAATGAGCCGGTGCGCTGCGGTGGTATTACCGTCAACCCGGGCGACCTTGTGGTGGGGGACTGCGACGGCATAACGGTCGTTCCCCGTGACCGCATTGAAGAGGTTTTGGCGCTGGCCGAAAAGAAGGATGCCTACGAGCAGCAACGCCGCGAAGCCATAGCCGAGTATACCCGCTGCCGCGAGGCCGGGCTGCCGCTGCCGGACCTGACCCCCGACTGGGTCAAGGAAATGCTGTAGGCTGCCAGTGTTTCTGACAACGGTACATAAAAATCCCCCCGGCATAGCCGGGGGGATTTTTATGTACCGTATATAAGCCATCGCTTCTGGCAGCGCACCAACCCGAAACGGCCCACCACCCCAAAAGCCTTTCCTGTTCATTCTGACCCACCTGTATCAAGGGGGTGTTTCAGTCTGTTTACTCACCCTCGACCATGCGGTATCCCACACCCACCTCGGTGAAAATATAACGGGGCTTCGCGGGGTTTTTCTCGAGCTTGCGGCGGATTTTAGCCATATTGGCCCGCAGGTTTTGGGTATCGGCGCTGGCCTCGGGCCCCCAAATCTCACGGATGATAAAGTCGTAGGTCAACACTCTGCCTGCATACTGTGCCAGCAGACAGACGATTTTATATTCGCTTTGGGTCAGGTGAATATCCTCGCCCCCGGCCTGCACCAGCCGCTTTTCAAAATCAAGGGTCAAATCGCCCGCGCGGTACGCCTGCGTATACACCGGGCTGGGCTTTCCCTCATAGGCGTGCGCGTGCCGCAAAGCCGCGCGGATGCGCGCCAGTAGCTCTCCGCCGCCGAAGGGCTTGGTAATAAAATCGTCCGCGCCAGCATCCAGCACCTCGATTTTATCCCGTTCCCGCGTTCGGGCCGAGACGACCACAATCGGCAGCGCACCCCAGCGGCGGACCTTTCGGATAATCTCCAACCCGTCCATATCCGGCAGACCCAGATCTAAAATAATGAGATCGGGCCGATAGGCGTCGAGCATTTCGCAGGCTTCGCTGCCCGTATAGGCTCTTATCGCGTCGTAACCGTTAGCCGTCAACATCGTGCCGATGAGATAATTGATGCTGCGCTCATCCTCAATGACCATGATCTTTTCTTTGATTGCCATGAACCGTTCCCTCCATCGGCAGTGTGAACTCAAATTCAGCGCCTGCATCCGCCTTGTTGCGGGCCGATAAGACGCCGCCATGCACTTTAATAATATCGCGGCAAACCAACAACCCGATACCCATGTTGCGTTTTTTATCTGCGCTGCTGGTGCTGGCCATCTCCATATAATCGGCGTCGAGCGTGTTCATACGCGCGGCCGAAATGCCGCTGCCGTTATCGCTGACCGCAAAGCGCACCCAATCATCTACCCGTTCCACCTGAATGCGCAGTTCGGTGCAGCCCCCGTGAACCGCCGCGTTCTCCAACAGATTCCACAGCACCTGTTCAATCAGCATCGCGTCCATCGGCACCTCAAGCCAGCAATCCGGCACCTCCACCTCAATCGAGACACGCGGAAAGCGGCTTTGGAATTTTTCCACTACCTCGCCAATGACCTCTTCGGGAACCTCGGGTGACTTTTGGATACGATAGGAGTTGCCGCCCACCCGGGTGATTGATAGCAGATTCTCGGCCATGCGCAGCATCCATTGCGCCTCGCTTTTGACGTTTTCAAGCAGCGTACGCTTCTCTTCGTCGCTTAGGCTGTCTTCGTTTTCGAGCGCCACGGTGGCGGAGCCTATAATCGAGGTCAGCGGCGTACGCAAATCATGCCCGACCGCCCGCAGCAGATTGGCGCGCAACCGTTCTTGCTCCGCCGCAATGCGCGTCTGCTCCTCCTCCTTAATCTGGCTGGTCAGCGTGCTGGTCACAATAGAGACGCTGAACATCGTGATAAAAGTCAGCGGATAGCCCGTCATATGGGTACTAAACCGGTAATAGGGGTGGATAAAGGCATAGTTAACCACGATAACCGATATAAAGCTGGCCAGCGTACCGTACAGATAGCCCGTTGTAAAGCGCGATACAATCAGCACGCCCAGCACATAAATGAGGGAGGCGTGGCTTTCGTTGGCGCCGATGGGCTGCAGCAGCAGGCTCAAATCTAACGCGGCGGCCATCGTGACAATCAGCACGACGCTGTCTTGCCATTTAACCGAAAAGATAGGATGGCGTTTTCGTCTTGCCGACCGCAGCTTTTTGTCCATATGGATTGATCCCCCGCGCACATCTTTACTTGCTATCAGTATAACATGGCCTCCGCCCCCTTTCAAGAAAAAGGGGAGATTGGGTAAGCATAAAAAAGCGACCCGTTGCCACTTTTGCCCGCAACGGATCGCTTTTATTTGTACATATAGCCTATAAAGTTCTAACACCGGTATTAAATTTGGGACAATGCGCCCGCACCGTACACAGGTCGTTGACCACCTGACTGATCTGGATATCGCAGGTGGCGCTGACCAGCCGGTACGCGTCGGGGAAATTCAGACCCAGCTTGCGTTCTAAAAATTCGGTGACATCGGCGACGGCGATTTTGGTTGCCTCTTCGAGCGTGGGAGCGGAAGCCAGAAAATAGAGGCCTTCGGCCGTTTCCACAACGGGCCGTTGGACGGTGCGGGTGCGGTCAACCGTGGTTTTGATGCAGATGCGGCCCGCTGTTTCAATGCCGGTTCCGCTGAGCTCACCGTCGCCCATGCAGGCGTGCAAATCTCCCACTGCCAACCCCGCGCCTTCTACCTGTACCGGCAGATAAACCCTTGACCCGGCCTTGATCATTTTTGTATCGAGGTTCGCGCCATGATCTCCGGGAACGGCACAGTGAACGCGCAGACCCGGCGCGGGCGCCACACCGCACACCCCGACCATCGGTGTCAGCGGCAGGTAAATCGACTCTGAGAAATAAGCAAAGCCGTCACGGATCGGAATAATCTTGGTATCAGGTTCGGTGATTCGGTCGCCGAGCACCCCCAGCCCCTTTGAGGTGACCATAACGCCGTGGTCGGCTAATTCAATCGCGATAATGTCAACGCATAGCATATCGCCGGGCTGCGCACCCTCGATGGCGATTGGACCGACCGAGCAGTCCATAATCGAGATGTCAATATCGGGGCGCTTGACCGAAGCATCGGTAATCTGCCCGCTGTAGCAGTCGTCGGTTTCGACCCAAAAGGTTTCGCCGTCCCGCACATGATACTGCGCGGGATTATCACCGGAAAAGTGGAAAATGACCTGATCCTTTGGAATAACACGCATGACCTTATCTCCCTTCTGTTACCATGCAGACGGCAATATACCGGCCAAATTAAATAGGGCATAGACCGCCGCCGCGCAAAAGAGCGTGATAATAACCGCCTGCATGCCCTTCGAGGCATACCATCCGCATTTCCAGGAGGGCTCCATGTCGCCGTTTTTACGCGCGCTGTTAAGCATCAGGGCCGGCAAAATCGACATGATGACGCCGCCGAAGGTACCCGCGAGATAGATTGCGTCGACAAAGCTGACAAGCCCGCTATAAGCCAAAGCAAAGGGCGGCAGCGCCACGCACGCAATGGCGGTCACACGGGTTTTGGGGTCGTCCTCGCTTTTAAACTTAAACATATCCACAATGTTAGTCAGCATTGAGCCGCCCACCGCCCAGTAGGAGGTCATCATCGCACACAATGCAAACAGATTGGCCGCGAAGAACGCCCAAGTGCCAAGGGCCTGCCCCCAAGCCAGAGTCGCCACCTCGGTAACACTATCCGGCCCGGTCAGCGAAATGACCGCCAAAGGAACAAGTGCCAATAAGATGCCGGTGATCAGCATGCCGATTGTAATGGCCTTGGGCAATGCCTTTGCATCATGGCGTAGTCCGCGTGCCAGCTCGGGTACCGCATATTGCGCAATGTAACAGAAGATAGCCACATTAAAGACCGGCACCGCATAGATCCAGTTGCTGTAAATAGCCCGGCTGACCTCCGCCTTGCCCGACAGAAAGGAGAAGCCGATGATGATGGTCAATAAAACGATCATACCGCTGCTAATAAACTTTTCGGCAACGCCGGTCGCTTTAAGGCCAAACCAGACCACAACGACGGCCGGAATCGTAAACAGCAGGCTGCCGATAGGGCGCGATACCCCCAAGATCTGTGAAAGGATGTTACCGCTACCGTTTGTATAGGCGATCATACAGCCGATGGAATTGGCGCAGACCGATATAAAAACCAGAACCGAGCCCGCTTTGCCGACATATTTTTCCGCAAGGCCAGGCAGCTGCATGGTTTTTCTGGTGCGCAGCGTCGTTTCTGCAACATAGAGCATCGAAACGGTGGTAAACACACCGGCCATAATCAGCCAGAGCAGCAGAATCGGCCAGCCCGCCTTGCGGATGGAGTAAGCAAGGCCCAAAATACCCGACCCGATATTGGCCCCCACAATGATTAACGCCGCTTCCCAAAAAGTTAACCTTTTAACACTGAGTGCGCCTTCTTCGGTTATGACGACATTGCCGCTTGATTCATTCATATTGAACGCTCCTCTTTATCAAATTTTGGCACTGAGATTTCTTTCATTATAGTGAATATAAAATAACAATTCAATTGATTTTATTAACAACTTAAAAACTTATAATTGCACAATTGCAACAATATCGCAACATTAACATCTTTTATAGTTAATATAGCAACATAATCAGATGAAGTTCGAATGATTCTTCATATGCTGATTCAAACAGCATTATGCAATTTTTGTAAATATATATTTCACAACGGCGCTGCCAGCAATTATCATTCGTGATGTGCTAAAAGTCCAACGTGTTTCACTTTCCCATCATCCCGACAACTGTCTCATAGGTCACAGGTGCTATGTTGGAAGCCCGCCGCACTTTTCGGCAAAACGCCACC
Organism: Bacillota bacterium; assembly: GCA_023391005.1. Lineage (GTDB taxonomy): Bacteria > Bacillota > Clostridia > Oscillospirales > Ruminococcaceae > Yanshouia. Next base: position 54,034 of record JAEWBS010000112.1, read on the forward strand.
GGTTTACCGCTCCATGCAGCAGCGCCCGGGAAACAAAAACCCCCAATCGCAGATTCCATGCTACGATTGGAGGCTTTCTAATCTCTAATTATGTCTGGGGCTGCCCACGCATATCCCCGTTGCGAGCTGTTCTCTATGATCGCCGATGATACGCCTGCAGACAGGTTATTGGGCGATGCCCAGTTTCTTCATCCAGTCAGGCAGCTCCTCAGACTTGAGACCGTTATAGCGGCAGCGCACATAGCGACAGTCGGCACAAATCCCCTTGTTACCGTTGACCGGCGGCTCACCCTTGATCTCCTCTTCAAGGAACGCAACCAGTGCGCGAACCGGCGCTTCGTCTCCTTCAACAGCAAGGGTGACGGCGCCCTCGTTGCCGCCGACACCGCCGCAGCAGACCAAAACGCCCGAAAGGTCAAACAGCAGCTCGATGGCCTTGAGCTCGGTAACGACGATGGCATTTGACAGGCAGTACATGCCAAAATCGGCCCCCATCGAAATATCAATGCTGCGCGCGCCCACCGCCCGACAGGACTCGGGTACCGAGGGCACCAGCTTTTCAAGCCCCACCGGCGCAATATATTTAAGTCCGTTGGAGGTGACCGGCCCGATCACACGGGGGATGGTGCCGCCGTCGAAGCCCGCGGTAACCACGCCGACATTGCCCTGCATGTCAACGGCGTTGGCCCCTTTAATGACGATCGTCTCGGCGTGAAAATCGCAAAGCGCGTCGTTGAGCGCTTTATCCGACGGCTCACCCTTATAAAAAACGTTCGGATAACTCTTGCGGCTGGCGGGATGCGTGACACAGAGCAGGCCGTCGGTACTCAGGCCCACCGTACATTGGGCGGGCTCTATGCCGTCGCGGCCCAGCATCTCCTGCGCGATAAAGGCGTTGGTTGTGCCTCCGGCCAGCAGCACATAGGCCGATTCCCATGCCTTTTTAAATTCGGGCATCTGCACCACCGCCTTGGCAATCAGCCGCCGCGATTCGGCGGACGTCAGCGTAAATACAGTTTTCATCTCATAAACCTCCTTATATTACTGCTTTTCGGGATGAAGCTTCAGATCGACAACAGGGTTTACGAGCGGCGCCATCTCAAAGCCGTTCGGGCCAAAAATCCGGCATTCGGCCACATCGCCGTCCTGAATATGAAAAGCGCGGGGCGTGCCGGTCGAAAGAATATCGCCGGGCAGCCAGCCCTGCATGTGGGACACAAGGCTGACCAGACGGGCGGGCTTATGCGTCATGTTGCGAACGACGTTTTTAGCATGTACTTCTCCGTTGTGAACCGACTGCACCTCAAGCGCCAGCACATCCTCAACCTCATCGGGGGTGACGAGCTGCGGGCCAAAGCTGAAAAAGGTGTCAAAGCCCTTGACCAGCGTGAGGAAGCGCGGGTTCAGCCGCAAAATTGATTCCTCGGTCATATCGAGTATCGTGGTATAGCCGACAATATAATCCATCCAGTCCTCTTCCGCAATGAATTTGCAGGCCTTGCCGAGAATAATGCCCAACTCGCCCTCAGCCGTCGATTTCTGCGCCTCGGGCAGCGCCGGAATTTTAATATCGTCGCCGGGGCCAACGATACAGGAGGCGGGCTTATAAAAGCTGCCGGGAAAGCCAACCGGCGCGTTCTCGCCCAGGTCACCGGCATGGTCGACATAATTAAGGCCGATGCCGAAAATACGCGGCGGGTTACGATAAAGCGGGCCATAGACGACCGCGTCAAACGGCACGATGCCGGGAAGATGTTCCAGCTCAGCCTTGCCGCCCGCATTATACCAAGCGGTCAGGCCGGGGATTTGGTCTGCGCAGATCAGCGCATACATCTCGGTTTTCCAAGCGGTGCCCTTGGCGGCGTTGAGCGCGGCGATCGGGAATACGCCACCAGCGGTGACAATACCGGCAATCTCCGCGCCATTTTGCCGGATGGTTGCAAGTCTCATGGGCGATCTCTCCTTTTTACAGCTTAAAATTCAATGATCAGGCTACCACGTTGCCGCTTAAAGGCAGTGCCTTTTTATGTCGCAATGGCCGTGTAGCCACTTTAGGCGGCGTTTAGCGCCGCCTGTTCTTTTATTAACGTTATCATGATTTGGGGGCTTTGTAAAGGAGGGCTTTTCCTATTATACTATAATCTAACGCCTATATATTAAACACTATAAAATCCTGCATCCCTAGCATTAAAAGAATCTCACATCTGATCTTGGGGCAACGCGCGCAATTTATTCCTGTCATTTGACAATAGGCATATTCCTATGTATTCTAGTTAAAAGCGGCGTGGATCGCCGTCTGAAAGGGCAGGTGCCGCCACATGTTTGTCAATCGAAATCCCGACTATTTTCTCACGGTGGCGCGGGAGCGCAACATCTCTCGCGCGGCTGAAAAACTGTTTATTTCGCAGCCCTCGCTTAGCCAGCATATCGCGAAGCTCGAGGAGTCACTGGAAACCAAACTCTTCGACCGCTCTCAAAATCCACTGGCATTGACGCCGAGCGGACAGATGTACCGAAGCTATCTCGAGAACAGCAATCATCTCTACCAAAAGTTTCAATCGGGGCTTAGCAGCTTGAATTCCCCGCGCAGCCAGACCGTAAGCCTCGGGCTCGGAACCTGGCGCGGCTCGATTCTATTGCCACAAATTTTGCCCGACTTTTTGCGTGCGCATCCGCACGCTCAGGTCAATCTCCACGAATATCCGATCAGCGCGCTCTATGGCCTGCTGCAGGACGGAACGGCCGATTTCGCCGTCATGAACACCTCGGCAACCGGCGCGCCCGACGCTTTTGTCACCGAAACGATCAGCTATGAGCGCATTCTTTTAGTGATGCGCCGTGATAATCCGGCGGCACAAGCCTTTATTGGCATGCACGCCGAGGGCCTGCCGCTGGATTTAAAGCTGCTTGAAACCCAACGGTTTATAGCGTTAAACCAGACGTTGACGGTTGGACGGCACGTTAGCAATTTTTTAGAAAAGAATCTGCTGGTCTTTTCTGAGCGGCTCAATACCACCAATAATCACACCGCACTGCAGCTCGCCGCCGCAGGGGTGGGCTTTTGTTTTCTGGTTGAGACCGGTGTTAAGGACGCCGCAAACTATCCGGGTTTGATTTTTTTCGATACCCGCTCGGCCGATCTTAATATCCCGCTGTCGTTCTGCTACAAAATGAACACCTATCTGACACCGCTTGCCCAAGCGCTGATGGATGTGATCAGAACCTACTACCAGAATTGGGAAACGACCGATTTAACGCTTTTATAACGCTTAAACTGGGTATGCCTTTCGGGTGGTATCCCAGACAGCGCCCCGAACGCCATCCAACTGCAAAAGGCTCGGACGACTTTCTCAAGGAAATTCGTCCGAGCCTTTATGATTCTCTGGATGCGTTTGGGCGCTGCCGTTACGGGCTGCTTTTTTTGCGCATATGACGCTGCACAGCCTTTACAATCAGATATATTCCCAGCGCGGCCAGCAGCCCCACGCAAAACCCCGAGAAATCAAGCCATACGTCCTGAACCTGCGCGCCGCGATACGAAAAAATCTGTATTGTTTCGTCGAGCGTCGCAACAATCAGGCCAAAAAAGGCGCAGTTCACAACGGACTGAAGCCGCACACGTCCGAACAGTATCAGCAGCAGCGCAAGCTGGGTGCCAAGCGCTGCAAACTCGGTGAAATGGGCCAGCTTGCGGACAAAATGATCGGTCACGTTCCCGACTCCGGCCATAACCTCCAGCACCGGTTTGACCTTTTTAAGAACGCCAAGACTCAGCGCCTGTGACGCTTCAATGCTCTGCGTCGAGTTGCCCCAAATAAAGGTCAACGTGCCAAGTACGAAGAAAACCAGAACAACGGTCGATATACGTTTTGTTTTCATGTTATTTGATGACATCCGTCCGTCTATTGGCGGCGAATAAGCACGCAGGCTACGTCGTTAACGTTCGTACCCGTCGGGCCGGTCATGATCAGCCCGCCGCAGGCGTTTAACGCGTGATAGGCATCGTTATTGCGCAACACCTCAAAGGGGTCGATCCCCCGCTCTTGGAGCTGCTGGTAGGTGCTGTCGGTAACAAACCCGCCCGCGGCGTCGGTGGGGCCGTCGGTGCCGTCCGAGCCAAATGAGAACACGGCCGTCTCCTGCAACCCATTGAGCAGCGCGGCTGCCCCGAGCGCAATTTCCTGATTGCGACCGCCCAGACCTTTGCCGGTCAGCGTCACAACTGTTTCGCCCCCGGCCAGAAAAGCTAACGATTTGTCGCCGCTCTGGTGGTACTGCGCTATAGCCGCCAGAAACGCGCCGGCGTCACGGGCCTGACAGGTGAGGCAATCAGTCAATACCGTCGTTTCATAGCCGAGCGACCGGCAGACGGCGGCCGCAGCCTCGCACAATTCGCGCACACTGCCGGTTATGACCGTTTCGACGTTATCAAGCGACTTGGGCGTTTCCTGATCGAGCAGGGCCAACGCTTTTTCAGAAAGGGACAGGCGATATTTTTCAACCACCTGCTTGGCGTCCTGAGCGGTCGAGGAATCGGGGTAGGCCGGGCCGGAAGCAATCATATCCAGCGGATCCCCGATAATATCCGAGAGAACGATGGAGAATACGCGTGCCGGCGCGCAATGTTGGGCGAACCGCCCGCCTTTAACGCCGGACATACGCTTGCGCAGCGTGTTCATTTCCACAATATCGGCTCCGCAAGCCAGCAGATCCTTCGTTAGCTGCAAAAGCTCGGTTTCTGGGATAAGCGGGGCCTCAAACAGCGCCGACCCGCCGCCCGACAGGAGGAACAAAACTGTATCTTTCTCGGTCAAATCCCCGGTCAGCTCAAGCACACGACGCGTGGCTTTAAAGGTATTTTCGTCTGGAACGGGGTGCCCCGCCTCCCAAATTTCAAACGACCCGATGGCCCCTTGGCTATGGTCGTATTTTGTGATGACAATGCCGCCGGTAATTTGGTGCCCCAACTGATCAAAAGCGGCGTCAGCCATCGCCCAGGCAGCCTTGCCGACGGCGACCACCAAAAGCTGTCCGCCAGAAAATGCCCGATCTGCAAGCGCCCGGCTCACCGCCTGCCTCGGCTGTACCTGTAAAATAGATTGCGCGACAATTCTGTCGCAGTCGTCTCGTAAGCGCATTGTAATTCCTCCTTAGCGTTCAATAGCCTCATGTTCCATTTTGCTTTGCATAACTCCAGTATACCAAAACAGAGCCGTTGTGTCTGCTTTCGCAGCTACTTCGGCCCTGTTTTTTTTGAGGTCTACTTGGGCTACCGCCCCCTAAGACGGTTCATATCGCTATCGTTCCAAAAACAATGCAACGCTAATCCAGACGGACTTTGACAACGGCCTTTATAATGGGCTCCGACACCTCATTGATCGCCCGCTCCGGCATATGCCCATCGTCCGGCAATACCAGCGCGAACAGATCGCCGGTCAGCGTAATCGGCTCGCAGGCGCCTTCAAAATAATACACGTCTTTGTCGTCATGGGATTCTACGAGCGTAAGATCATCCAGCGGCGCAAAACAAAAATACTCCTTGCCGCGTACCACCAGTTGAATATCGGCATAGTGATGGTGATTTTCAAGCTTGCACTCTTTGAGCGGAAAAGAGTTGTAATGCTTGATCAGGATAAACAGGTCCTCGCCGTCGATGGCGTGCTTGCCCGCTTCCATCGCCGCAAGGTCGGTTTCCTGCAAATAGCGCAGGCCCTTTTCAAAACGCGGGCCGAGTCCGTAATATAAATGGGCGTTTTTCAGTTTATCAATTATCATAGTCTTCTCCCTTTGCTACAATAGTTTGGATTCAATAGGGGTTCCGGAGAGTTTTTCGTAATATTTGGCCAAGGCGCTGTGGTCCTGCTGACCACATCCGTCAGCACGCAGCGTCTGCATCATTTCCATTACTGCTGCTGTCAGCGGGCTGGGGGAGCCGACGCTATGGGCCGTTTCGAGCACATTGGCCAGATCTTTAATATGCAGATCAATTTTAAAACCGGGGTTGTAGTTGTGCTGGAGCATCATAGGGCCTTTGGCGTTCATGACCGTGCTGCCCGCCAGACCGCCGCTGATCGCATCTAAAACCAGTTTGGGGTCGACACCGGCTTTGGTGGCCAGCATCAGCGCCTCGGACAACGCCGCGATATTCAGCGCGACAATGACCTGATTCGCCAGCTTGGTCGTATTGCCCGCGCCGATTTCACCGCAGTAAACAGCGCTTGCGCCCATGCACATAAGAATATCATACACCTTATCAAAGATTGCCTTGTCACCGCCAACCATAATCGATAACGTGCCGTCAACAGCCTTAGGTTCGCCGCCGCTCACCGGCGCGTCGAGCATTTTTATGTTCTTTTGCGCACACTGCTTAGCGACTTCTTGAGAGGCCAGCGGTGCGATGGAACTCATGTCTATCAGAATTCCGCCCGGCTGCATGCCGTCTAAAACACCGTTCTCTCCGCAGATGACCGTCTTTACGTGCGGAGAATTGGGCAGCATGGTGATAATATGGTCACACTGCTCGGCAACCTGTGCGGGGGAGCCGGCGGTCGTTGCCCCCAAAGCGACTATTTCTTGCACGGCGTCGCTGTTAATGTCGTAAACAACCAGCGTATGCCCTTTGCTGATTAAATTTTTACACATGGGCTTTCCCATAATGCCAAGCCCGATAAAACCAATTTTCATTGTATGCCTCCTGTTATCACGCGTCCTGTCACGGGTTTACAACGTTGATCGGCTTTCCGCCTTGGAACGCCTTTAGATTCTCGACAGCCACATCCAACAGCCGGGAACGGGAAGCGAGTGGCGCCCAAGACAAGTGGGGCGTAATAATGCAGTTCTTTGCGCCCAGCAGAGGACTGCTTGCGGGCAGCGGCTCTACAGGGACGACATCCAGCCCCGCTCCGGCGACCTTGCCGCTCTCCAGTGCGGCGACCAGATCCTCTTCAACAATCAGAGGACCTCTGGAGTTGTTGATAATCATCACGCCGTCCTTCATTTTTTCAATGCTGTCCTTATTGATGATGCCCGTATTGGCAGGGGTCTGAGGACAATGCAGTGCGATGACGTCGGATTGGGCCAACAACTCGTCTAGCGTTGTGTAGCGCAGCGTGTCGCAGACAACCGACTGATCCTGAATTTCGTCATAGGCAAGAACCTGCATGCCCAGCGCCTGAGCAAGCCGGGCGGTACGCTTGCCGATTCGGCCAAGCCCGATGATGCCCATAGTCTTGCCGTCCAGCTCAATAAGCGGATAGTCCCAGAAACAGTAGTCAAGGCATTTGCTCCATTCGCCTGCCTGTACGGCACGGTTGTGCTCGCCCACATGATGGCAAAGCTCAAGCAAAAGCGCAATGGCAGTTTGTGCGACCGCGGCAGTGCCGTAAATTGGAACATTACAAACGGGGATACCCTTCTCCTTCGCGGCGACCGTATCCACAACATTGAACCCTGTTGCCATGACGCCGATAAATTTAATGCTGGGCGCTTTGTCCAGAATATCTCTGGTCAACGGCGTTTTGTTGGTAAACACCGCCTGAGCGTCTCCGATGCGCTCTAAAATTAAAGCCGCTTCCTTAGGATCGCTGGTGGTGCGGTCGTAAACCGTTACATCCCCCAGAGCCTGTAAGCTGTCCCAGCTCAAATCGCCGGGGTTTAACGTATAGCCGTCCAGTACGACAATTTTCATGCTTCTTCCTCCTGTGGTATAAGGTTAAAGTTTTATTTAACGATATTTAAAATTAAACGCCCAAAAGTTCGCCTTAATGCTCTAAGGCCTCTTTTGCGGCCCTGTCCTTCTCACTGAGCCAATCGGGATGCTTTTTAAGGTTCTTTTTATAAATATAGGTCGTCAGAATCGGGGTGCAGATCGCGGTCGTAATCATCGCTGCCGCCACATAAGGCGTTGCCGCAGCCGCTGTGGCCTCCAGCGTCGGGTCAACCGCCGCAATTGCAAGCGGGACACCGACCGCGTTTCCGGCCGTGCTCGAGCAAGCCGCGCCTGCAACGCCGGTTCCACCCGTCGCTCTGTCAGCAAAAATATTGATCGCTCCGCCAATACCCACGGTGATGAGCCCCAGCACAATGCCCATCGGGCCTGCGGTGAGAATCATGCGGAAGTCGAGGCGCGTGCCCATCGCCAAAGCCATAAAGGGGATCATGATGCTGCCGCCGTTGGTGAGGAATTTTCTCATCTCGGGGTCAAGGTTGCCGAGAATCATGCCAAAGATAATTGGAACGATAACGCCGACCAGTTCCATGAACGGAATCGTCGCGATACCCGCGGTGCCGACCGCGATCATGGTCAGGAAGGGACCGTCGTTAACAGATAAAACCGATATGGCGCCGATCTCCTCCTTGGAGCCAAACTCGGCGGTGAGGGCCGCGTACAGTCCGCCGTTTGTATTGGATACGGCGGAGATAATGGCCAAAGCCGAAAGACCTAAGAAGCCGCCGGGGCCGAACAGGCTGTTGACCGCAAGCCCCAGCCCGACCGAAAACAGATATTTGGTAAGGGTCGTGACGCTGCCGATTTTAAGCGCCTTAGGCGCCGAGTCAAAGGACATGCCCGCACCCATGCATACTAAAAACGCACCGATGAAAACATTGTGGTTGCTCATGATTGCCGTAACAAATCCGCCAATTTTGAATACGCCCGGAGCGAATGTATTAATGGTCGCCGATATGAACATAGGAACAATCATCATACCGCCGGGTACCTTTTCGATTGTTTTTTTAATATTCATTCTAACAAAACCTCCCATTAAGCAAATATTGTCCCGCTTACAACAAAATCTCCGGCGCGCACGGATATTCTGCTGGCCCCATTATAGTGAGGTTTTAATGCAATGTCAACAAAAATATTTAAACATTTAAATATTTTATTAGGCAATCGTACATCAATATGTATAGAATATATACACATGCGTATATATTCTATACACCACTCAAATGCTTGTTAAGCGTGACGCGCGTGATGCCTAATCGCTGAGCGGTCTTGGTTTTGTTAAATCCTTCTTCTTTCAACGCCCGCAAAACAATGCGCTGTGTAATTTCCTCCAACGTGCCGGAGCATGCCATGGCGCTTAAATCTTCGTCGCTCGTTTGCTCTTCTATTTGGAGATGCTCCATGTCCCCCTCCCTAAAAAGGCCGTTTTCTGATAGAAGGACAATTTTCTGAACAATATTTTCAAGCTGCCTGACATTGCCCGGCCAGCTATAGGCGCTAAGGCGCGAAATGACGCTGTCATCCAACCGCAACGGCGGAAATCCGTATTTGCGGCAATATTTTTTAATAAAAAACTCAACTAAAAGCGGTACATCCTCAATGCGCTCACGCAGCGGCGGAATGTTAATGTTAAGCACACTGATGCGGTAATATAAATCCTCACGGAATCTCTTTTCGTTCACTGCGTCAAACAAGACTTTATTGGAGGCGGCAATAATGCGGACATTTACCGGTACAATGCTGTCGCCGCCCATCCGCATGACCTCGCGCTCCTGCAACACTCTTAATATTTTTGATTGGATCGCCAAATCCAGCTCGGCAATCTCGTCAAGAAACAAGGTTCCGTTGTGCGCAAGCTCAAAAACGCCCTTTTTTCCGCCTTTTCTGGCGCCGACAAACGCGCCGTCCACATAGCCGAACAGAGTGCTTTCAAGCTGTTCAGCGGGCAATGTCGCACAGTTTATAGCGATAAACGGGCCTCTTTTTCGCTTGCTGCTATTATGTATCGATTGGGCGAACAGTTCTTTTCCGGTTCCGCTCTCACCGTAAATAAAAACCGTCGAATCGACCGAGGCGTATTTCTGCGACAAACTGACCGTTTCTCGAATCTTAACGCCTGTCCCAATGATATCCTCAAAATGGTGTTTTGCAATCAAGCCCTTCTTGGATAAAGTCCGGCGGATTTTTTGTTCTAATTCCTGAATTTCCGTAACATCCTCACAGGTGATGGCAACGCCCTTGCATTCCTTTTCCACCCAGACAGGGAAGGTATTTGCCACTATATATTTCCCCTGCACCTTCACAATCTGCTGTGAGGTACCTTGTCCGCTTTCCAGCACCATGCGCGTATTAATTGCGGGGAGTATCAGGTTGATGTCGGTGTCGAGCACCTCTTGTTTGGTTATCTGAAACAGATTTTCGGCCACATGGTTAAACAGAATAATTTTAGAATCTTGATCTGTCACGATAATACCCTCGTCAAGATGCTCCACAATAGCGTTAACACGGGAGTTTTTTTCGCGCTCTTGTAAAATAGCAGCGCAAATTTTTTCGGCCTTGTCGATGGCCTCCTCGACCGCTTCTTTACCGGATTTTACAAGCTCCACAACAAGCCCTTTATGCTTTGCAATACGCACCGCAACGGTGTCACCAACCACAATGTCAATATCCATACTACAAATCATATCGACGATTCGTTCAATTTCTTCCTCAAACGTAAAGGGGAAGTAATAAATTTGCGTCCCCATCACTTCTTCAAGAATTTTAACGCCGGATATCACATTATCCGCACCAATGACGGCGATGCGTCGATCTCGATATTTATATACCGCGCGCAGAATATCATAGGCGCACACCGCCACCTCTACAACAGGCAGCCCAAACGATTTGCGCAGAAGGCGTGCTGTGCCGCCACGGCTGATAATGACTTCTTTATCGGTCAGATCGCACATTTGAATATTCTTAACCGCCTCAAAAAGCTCGCCGGTTACGATCTCCATTTTATCACCGCGCTGTTTCATCACTTGGCGCGCAATTTCCCGCATTCCGTCATATGTAGCGACAAACAAGATTTTTTTCAGCATATTATTACTCCTCCTGAAACGTTCTCGTAAGCGATATAGCATATCCAACATTTTCTACCTGATTTATATTATAGCACATGTTGCACCAAACATATAAACAATGCGCTGCAGAGAGTGTATAGATTCCACTAAAACCTTTTTTATAGAAAGATGGACAATGGATTTTTTACCATGAGGTAAAAATCCATTGTCCATCTGAGCTTGAGAATCTGTATCGGGTTTTCTGAGCCCTTTATAGCCGTACCGATTAACACGCCTATTTCAGCCGCGTTATCAGCCGTCTATTGCTCCTTTTTTTCAAACTTCTCTCTCAGCTTAGAAAGCGCCTTCGATTCCAGCCTTGAGACGTAAGAACGCGATATACCCATACTTTGGGCAATCTCGCGCTGGGTTAGCGGGCGCTTGCCATGCAGACCGTAGCGCAGTATCACGATATCCCGCTCGCGGTCATTAAGCTCACTCTCGATGCTGTGATGCAGCTCCTGCGCCCGAAGGCGAAATTCAATATCCTCAAAGATGCTGCCCTCATCCGCCATAATGTCCTGCAACGTCAGCGCGTTGCCGTCCTTGTCGGTATCAATCGGATCGAATATATAGACATCCTGCGCTGTTTTTTTACGGTTGCGGAAGTACATGAGGATTTCGTTTTCTATACATCTGGAAGCGTAGGTTGCAAACCGTGTTCCTTTTTCATAGTCAAAGGTTGAGACCGCCTTGATCAAGCCGATGGTGCCGATCGAGATCAGATCATCCTGATCCTTGATATTGGAATAGTACTTTTTGATGATATGTACCACCAGCCGCAGATTGTGTTCAATCAGACGGTTTTTGGCCTGCGCGTCCCCTTCGCGGATCAGCTTTAAACATTCGCGTTCATTTTTAGCTGAAAGCGGTTTAGGGAATGAATTTCCGCTGCTGACATGCAACACAAAAAGGAGCCGCATCAACTGTGGCAGCCCTGCTAAAAGCGTCTCTAAAAACATAGTATTCCGCCCTCTCACGTTGTATTTCACCCTATATTTTATGTGAGAGTCTTGACGAAAAGCACGCGGCAGCGCCACAAACAGAAATGTTGCGGCAGACGCAGCCATGAGATAACGTGTCACCCCTATTGTACAGCGCTATTTTTACAGCAGCTAATTTATCTTGCTTACATACGTTTTAATTTAAATGTTTGCCTAAAACATCCAAATATAAGTTCAACCGCGATAAAAATAAGTCCGCGCTGCTCTAAAATCAGGAGAAGGTCTCATGATAAAAAATCCACCACCACCGCGCGGAAAATCAGGGGAATTACTTAGGTTTAAATGAATTTTCTTCCTCATATTATCGTATTAAGGCTGCAAAGACCACAAAGCTGTGCTATAATACAAACATATCGCTTGGTCCGGTCATTAACTGTACAATCAATACTAGCATTTAGGGTGAAATAAATGGGTGCATGTTCCGTATCGACAATAAAATCTGTTTTGATGAGCGGAGAAATTTGGCCATATCTCATACCGGCCCTAATTCTCGTCGCCTATGCAGTCTACAAGCTTGTGGCGGGCGATGGGGCGGATAAAAATTCAGTTGCGGCGTTGCTAGCCACCCTATCAAAGGATGACTATACCGTCCTCAGCGATATTATGATTCGATCGTACACCGGCGTTTCTCATATTGACCATATTGTCATTTCGACGCACGGTGTTTTTGTGATTCATACGCAGCAATATCATGGCGAAATTTCCGGCAAGGACACCGACCAATACTGGACTTGGTCCAAAGGAAAGGAAAGGCATCGGTTTTTTAACCCCATTCGCCAGAATCACAGCCATATCAAGGCGCTGGAAATGGCACTTGAGACGGTGGGCAAGGTTCCGCTCATCTCGATGGTCGTGTTCCCAGGCGACTGTTTGTTTAAGTCCAAGCCGCTGAGCGTGCTGCACTATGACGAGCTGCTCGCCAAGATACAAAGCTACAGTAAAAATGCCCTGACCAGAACACAGACCGAGGTTGTCGCCGCTATACTCGAGCGGGTCAATATCAGCAACCCCGAAGAAAGAAAGCATTATGCCGGGTTAGGATAGCCGACAGCATATTAAAAATGGCGATGATGGAAAGCATCATCGCCATTTTTAATATGCTGCTCTTTTTATATAGGTCAATTAGCCGATTGATTAGAAGGCTCTCCTTTTTTACCAATGCAGGGCCCAGCGCTCTTCGGTGATAACGGCGTCGGTCCACTCATCGTTGGGCTCGTCCTTCTCATGCACAAAACCATATTTTTTATAGAGATGTCTGGCCGCCTTGAGCGGATCGGCCGTCCACAAAAACACATGGTGATAGCCCTGCGCTCTGCAAAAATCCAGCGCAACGGTCATCAGCCGGTGCCCAAGCCCCTGTCCGTGATATTGCGGATCAATCAAAAACCAGCGCAGCTGCGCCGTGTTGTCATCAATTTTGCAAATAGCGATGGAGCCTATCCGCTTTTCATCATCGGTCGCCATCCAGAGCCGGCTGCCATCGGGATTTTGAATAAACTCAGCCAAACCCATCAGCAAATATTTTTCAAAAACCGGTTTAAAATGATAAAGCTTTTGATACAGCGCCATATGCATGCAGGAGATATAACCCACCTCGCCCGTTTGATAGGGCCTTATGTTAATTTTAGAAACAGCCTCCATTTTAAATCCTCTTTCACTCGTAATGCAGATGCTTTTCCAATGTTTTTATCGCCTGCCATACTTCCTGACAGGCGCTGTCGTCGAGGCGGTCAAGCAGCGCTTCAATATCGCCGTTTGATCGCGCGATCAATTCGCAGATTAACCGTTGTCCTTTGGCGGTCAGGCGCAATTCCTTCGCCCGGCTATCCTTTTCAGAAGGACTTCTTGTGATCAATTCCAACTTGAGAAACCTTGAGAGAATTCTACTCATATAGCTGGGGTCGATGTTTAGCTTTTGAATCAGCATATTCGCTGTGCAGACGCCAAGGTCATTGAGCTCAAACAAAATACGTACCTCGGCCAGCGTGTAGCCCGAGTCGAGATAATAGCGGTTTAAAAGCCCGAGAATGCCGGTATAAAAGCGGTTGAATTTTCGGATATCCTCTATTAAGGCCGTTTTGTTTATTTTCATCGCCTCCGAACTTTAAAATAATTAACTTATCATCAACATATCGCATTTATTGGACTGAGTCAAGTATTTTTGATTAAAAAAACTAAAATATAAAGCGGTCCCCAAACAGTTTTCGGGGACCGCTCTCATTTAATTTTGTACAATCAGCTAACGTAAAGGGCTAAACGGCTTGGTTCTCCGCCTGTGCCTTTTCACGCGCCTCTTTAAGCATCATGTCCTTGACCTTCATGAGGCGGGTCGTGTTGCCACGCTCGTTTTCGTCGAGCTTCATGATAATATAACGAATCGTCTCGTTAAGCTGCGGAATCATGACATATTCGAGCGCGTTAACACGGCGGCGGGTCTTTTCGATCTCCTGCGCCAAGAGCTTCACCGTCTTTTCGTACTCGGCCAGTTGAAGCATGTCGTTTAGCAACCCCGAGAGCCGCATGACCGAATCGTCAAGCTCGGCGGGCGTGCTGACAAAGGAGTAAGGAAAAATGTCGCTCGGGTCCTGCGTCTTGGTCTGCACCGAATAAACCGGCACATTGACCGACATGACATTTTTAAAGCTCATGTCGATTGCAACACTCTGCTTGGGGTATAGAAAGGTCTGCTCCATCATCTCAGGCGGCATCAGCGCCGAAGCGGCGGCAAAGCCGCGGTAGGCCTCGGCCAAATCGGCCTCGACCTGCAGGCGCAGCCGCTGGCTGATACGCACAATATCCAAAAACTGCTTCATCAGCTCGTCGCGCTTATCTTTAAGCAGCTTGTGACCCCGCGTGGCGGTTTTAAGACGCTTTTTAAGCCGGGTCAGCTCCATGCGGGTGGGGTTGACGTTCAGTCTTGCCATGCCGCATCACCCCTCTTGCTTTTTGGGCAAATATTTCTCAATATATTCCGGCTTGATGCGCTTTAACTCGCCAACCGGCAGAATCGAAAGCAGCTCCCAGCCCAAATTCAGCGTCTCCTCAATCGTGCGGTTGGTTTCAAAGCCCTGCGACACATAGCGTTTTTCAAACTCGTCGGCAAACTTGGCATAGAGCTTGTCGGTGTCGGTCAGCGCCGCCTCGCCGAGAATCGTCATCAGCTCCTTGGCATCTTTGCCTCGGGCGTAGGCTGCGAAAAGCTGGTTCATCGTATTGGCGTGGTCCTCGCGGGTTTTGCCAACGCCGACACCCTTATCCTTTAAACGTGACAGCGACGGCAACACGTCGATCGGCGGAGTCAGGCCTTTGCGGTACAGCTCGCGTGAGATGATGATCTGCCCCTCGGTGATGTAACCGGTCAGGTCGGGGATCGGGTGGGTTTTGTCGTCCTCGGGCATCGAGAGGATGGGGATCATCGTGATCGAGCCCTTTTTACCCAGCAGACGGCCCGCGCGCTCGTACATTGTCGCAAGGTCGGTGTAAAGATAGCCGGGGTAGCCGCGGCGTCCGGGAACCTCTTTGCGCGCGGCCGAGACCTCGCGCAGCGCCTCGCAGTAGTTCGTGATATCGGTGATGATGACCAGCACCTGCATATCCAGCTCAAACGCGAGATATTCGGCGGCGGTCAGCGCCATACGCGGCGTCGAGATACGCTCGATGGCCGGGTCGTTCGCGAGGTTTAAAAACAGCACCGAGCGCTCGATGGCGCCGGTTCTTGTAAAGTCGGAGATGAAGAAATCGGCCTCTTCAAACGTGATACCCACAGCGGCGAATACGACGGCGAACTTGCTGTCGCTGCCCAGCACGCGCGACTGTCGCGCAATCTGCGCGGCAAGGTTCGCATGCGGCATGCCCGAGCCTGAGAAGATCGGCAGCTTCTGTCCGCGCACCAGCGTGTTCAGGCCGTCGATGGCCGAAACACCGGTTTGGATGAATTCCGACGGGTAGTCGCGGGCGGCGGGGTTCATCGGCGTGCCGTTGATATCCCGACGCTGCTCGGGCAGAATCTCGGGGCCGCCGTCGATGGGATTGCCAAGACCGTCAAAGATGCGGCCCAGCATGTCGGGCGCGACGCCCAGCTCGATCGAGTGGCCCAAAAAGCGCACCTTCGACTGCGCCAAATTGATACCCGCAGACGATTCAAACAGCTGAACCAGCGCATTGCTGCCGTTCATTTCAAGTACGCGGCAGCGGCGCACCTCGCCATTTTGCAGCTCAATCTCGCCGAGCTCGTTATAGGCGACGCCGTCGACGTCCTTTATCAGCATCAGAGGTCCCGCCACCTCCTGTATGGTACGGTATTCCTTAATCATGCTCGTGCACCTCCCGCGGCAGCCTCAAGCTGCGCCATCATCTCGCGCGATATGTCGGCGTAGGTTTCGACATAGTCCTCGGTCGGCACATCCTTCGCGCGGCCAATGCGGTCGCGCGCGGCAATCGAGAACACCGCCTTCATCGCAGCACCGTCCTCGAGCGCCTTTTTGGCCGCATGATAATAGCTGAGAATCAGCGCCAGCAGACGGTACTGCTTATCGATCGGGCAGTAGGAGTCGGTATCGCTCATGGCGTTCTGCTGCAAGAAATCCTCGCGCAGCATCTGTGCCGTCTCCATAATCAAGCGGTCACTCGGCGAGAGTGAGTCAACGCCGACGAGCTTGACAATTTCCTCAAGCTCGCTTTCCTGCTGCAACAGGCTCATGGCCGCGTGGCGCTGGGACACAAAGTCGGCCCCGACATGCGCGTCGTACCAGCCCTTGAGGCGGTCGAAGTAAAGCGAATAAGAGGACAGCCAGTTGATGGCCGGGAAGTGCCGGCGGTAGGCCAGCGCGGAATCAAGTCCCCAGAACACCTTAACAATGCGCAACGTCGCCTGACTGACCGGCTCTGAAATGTCGCCGCCGGGGGGCGAAACCGCGCCGATGGCCGAAAGCGCTGCCTCGCGCTCGTCGCTGCCAAGGCAGACGACGCGGCCCGCGCGCTCGTAAAACTGTGCCAGACGGGAGGCGAGATAAGCCGGGTAGCCCTCTTCGCCGGGCATCTCTTCAAGGCGGCCCGACATTTCGCGCAGCGCCTCGGCCCAGCGGGAGGTGGAGTCGGCTATAACCGCGACGGCATAGCCCATATCGCGGTAATATTCCGCAATGGTGATGCCGGTGTAGACGCTGGCCTCGCGGGCCGCAACCGGCATATCCGAGGTGTTGGCGATCAGCACGGTGCGCTGCATCAGGCTCTCGCCGGTGCGCGGGTCGATGAGTTCGGGGAACTCGCGCAGCACGTCGGTCATCTCGTTGCCGCGCTCGCCGCAGCCGATGTAGACGACAATGTCAACATCCGACCATTTGGCAAGCTGGTGCTGCGTGACCGTCTTGCCCGAGCCGAACGGCCCGGGGATGGCAGCGGTGCCGCCCTTGGCGATCGGGAAAAAGGTGTCAACGGTCCGCTGACCGGTAACCATGGGGATATCGGGCGCCAGTTTCTTTTTATAGGGGCGCTCAACGCGCACCGGCCAGCGCTGGAGCATCGAAAGCTCTTTTAAAGAACCGTCCGCCAGCTTGACGACGGCGATGGTATCGTCAATCGTAAAACTGCCGCTGTTAATTTTAACAATCTCACCCGAGACGCCGTACGGCACCATGACCCGGTGCTTGACGACGATGGTCTCATCGACGGTACCGAGAATATCGCCCGCAACGACCTTGTCTCCGACCTTGGCGGTCGGAACAAAGGCCCACTGCTTGAGATGGTCGATCGGCATGACCTCGACCCCTCTGGCCAGCAGATTACCGCTGACGGCACGGATTGCCTCCAGCGGGCGTTGGATGCCGTCGTAGATGGTCGTGATAAGGCCGGGCGCCAGCTCGACCGAAAGGGGCGCGCCGGTCGTTTCGACTTTGGCCCCCGGCGCAATGCCGGAGGTCTCTTCATAAACCTGTATCGAAGCCGCGTCGCCGCGCATCTCAATAATCTCGCCGATGAGGCGCTGCTCGCCCACGCGCACCACGTCGAACATGTTGGCGTTGGCAAGGCCCTCGGCGATGACAAGCGGGCCCGCGACCTTTATAATCTTTCCTGTACTGCTCATTATTCAACCTTCCTTCTGTCTAGGGTAAGGGGGCTTTTATTCCTCAGGATCTCTCAGAATATCGGCGCCGACGGCGCGTTCAACCGCCTTGTGCAGCTCGCTGTCGCCTATGCCGAGAACGCCGTCCTTTGAGGGAATCGGGATGACCGCCGTCTGCGGCAGATCGAGGTACGCCGCGATATCCTCGGGAATTTTGGCGGCGAGCTGCTCGGTGATATAGATGACGGCGTGCCTGTCTTTGGCTAAGCTGTGCAGCGCCTCGGCAGCTTCCTGCGCCGTTTCGGCCGTCGCAACAGTCAGCCCCAGCGCCCGAAAGCCCAGAACGCTCTGTCTGTCTCCGATGACCGCCGCTTTATACATAGCTCATCCTCAGCCTTTCTGTAATTCTCTCCTCACCCAGACCGGAGGCCCGCCCCGACATGACGGTACGCACCGCCACAAGCTGCGACTCAAACGCCAGCAGGTGCGAAATAACGGTCGCCTCGCCAAACGGAATCAGGCGGGAGGCGCGAATATACTCAATCAGCGTGTTGTCACACGCCATATCCAGCGCGGCCAGCGCCAGACCGCCGCAAAGAGCCTGCGCCGCGGTCTCGGCTGCCGTGGTCAACATGCCGAAGCCGAACAGGCTGCGCAACAGCTCAGGGCTGACCTCGCGTACCTGTGTGCAGGCAACGTTACCGCCCGGGAAAATCGCGCGCTGCAAATAGTCAAAGCCCTTTTTGCTCAACGCCGCGCGGGTCAGTACCCGCAGGTTGCCCAGATCAATCCACAGGCGGACATAGCCCAAGAGGAAATCGCTCTCGGCGGCTTGAGCCAAAGCCAGCATCTGCGCCGCCAGCGCGCCGTCAAGCAGCAGGTCGGAAAGCTGCGGGTCGTTGGTACGGGCCAGCAGATCGGCCGCCTCCTGCGTGGCGGCAGCCATAATCGGATGCATGCGGCCAAAATCCTTGTCGTTATACATATTCAAAAGCGCGCCGGGGGTGATTGTTCCGGCATCGCTCAAAAGGCGTTTGGCGTCCAAACCCTGTGCCGTGGCTTTTATCAACGCTTTAAGATTGTGATAATCGTATTTTAAACGAAACAGATCAACGACGCCCGCCTCGGGCACATAGCGATAGATGAGGTCGAACAGCGCCTTGCGCTGCTGCGACAGCCCCTGCTCAAGCGCGCTCAAATCTTTGGCGTCAAAGGCGCTCCAGCCCTTTTCGGTCAAAAGCTTGACGGCATCCTCATCGGTGCGCGCCGAAATAAGACGGGTGAGATCCTCTTTTGAAAGCATGTTTTTTTCCAGCGCCTTCAAAAGGGTGCTCAGGTAGACATAATCGGTATCGGGGGACTTTGGCAATACGCTCACGCTCCTTCCGGGAACAGCGCTGAGGATACCTCTGGGGCGGCTTTTTCAGAAACCATGCGCACGAGAACATCCAGCGCACAGTTATATTCGATCTTGCCGCGCCGGACAATCAGTCCGCCGACAATTGGGGCGTTGTCCGCCGCAAGCGTGGCCCTACCTGAGAGCGCCTCGGCCAACGCCTGCCCGTGGGCGGCGTGATCCTTGGCGTTTAGCAGCACCTCGCCGCTCTTGCCGTCTGAGAGCACATCGTTTGCCAGCTTGATCAGCAGCTTGCGATAATCCGCCTCGGGCAGCGTGAGCAACCGCTCGAGCGCTGTCTCAAAGGTCAGTGTAATCATCTGCTGTCGCGCGTTGGAAAGAAGCTTTTTGCCCTCAAGCTCAGTGACAAGGCGCGCCTTCTCGGCAACGTCGGCGCAACGGGCGGCCGAGTCTTTAAGAACGGCAGCGGCCTCCGCCTCGGCACGCTTTTGAGAATCCGCCAGAATTCTGGCTGCGCTCTCTTGGGCCTCGGCGATTTGCGCGTCGGCCTTCTGCTTGGCGTCTGCCAATATCTTGTTCGATATGTTAGAAAGTCCGTTCATCATGCGTCACCTTACAGCGGCAGACCGGGGATTGCGTTCACCATGATAATCGAGACCAACACCGAGATAACGGCGTAGGTTTCGACCATGCCCGCGGAGATAACACCCTTCATCGATTCCTCAGGCTTGGCGGCGACGATGCCCATCGAGGCGGCGCACACGCGGCCCTGCGCGATAGCCGACAGATAACCGCCGATCGCGATCGGAAGCGCGCCGCAGAAATAAGCGACGCCCTGACCCAGCGTCAGGGTACCGGCGACGACGGGGGCGGAATTGATGATCATGAAGGTCACGATCAGGCCGTAGATGCCCTGAGTGCCGGGCATCGCCATCAAGAGCAGCACACGGCCAAATTTTTCAGGAGAGACCGAAACGATGCCGGTGCCCGCCTCGGCGGCAATACCGATGCCCTTAGCCGAACCGGAGCCGGAAAGACCGACCGCAAGCGCCGCGCCCAGCAGCGCCCAGAAATAGCCCGAAAAAAGCGTAGAAAGAAAATCCATAGTTTTAGTCCTCCTTGATGATTGTTACATAATTTGTATTGTTGACCAGCGGCCGGAATGCGCGTCCGCCGCCCTCAAAGAACTTGCCGAAAAACTCGATATACTGCAATCTGCCGGTGTGCACATAGGCGCCGAGCAGACTGATAGCCAGATTGAAGGTATGCCCGGCCACAAAAATTACAACAAAGATCAAAAGCCCAAAGAACCCGCCGCCGGCCATCGTACCAAGCTGGTTCATAACCTGGCCGACCATCGCGCCCGAAAGGCCCAGCGCCATGATACGCGCGTAGGAGAGCACGTCGGACAGATAACCGGTGATGCCGTAAAGCGAGCCTAAGCCGCCGGTAATCTTGCCCAGAATGCTCGGGCTGTTGCGCCCGCCCGTCGCCACCAGCAGCAGCGCGCCCGCGATCATAATATATTGACCGGCGGGAATTTTCAGCACGAAAAGTCCGATGCCGATAAAAATAATATACCATGAGCCGACATCAAAAACCGCGTCGAGAATATGTCCCTGACGGATCATGCGGTAAGCGGCCAGCGCCATACCCAGCAGAATGTGTATGCCGCCCAGCGTCGCGGAAAAGGCCAGCATCTTCATCGGGTCGGCCGAGGGGTCAAACCACAGCGGCGGCAGCACAATGGCCCTGCCCAAAAAGGTCTGGGTAAACACGGCGATGGAATTTGCAAAGAAGCCGCCGAAAAGCAGCCCCGCGCAAAAGGTCGTGACGCCGCAGTACATAAACAGCTTGAGCGTCTTTTCCATCGTGCCCTTGGGCTTCATGGCTTTGAGCGCAAACCAGCAGCCAAAGAACATCAGAAGACCGTAGGCCATATCCGCCATGATTAATCCGAAAAACATCATGTAAAACGGGAACATGAACGGGTTGGGGTCCACAACGCTGTCATAACCCGGCGTATCGTACATCTCGGTGACCGTTTGGACCGGCGTGATCAGCGCGTTGTTTTGCATCAGCACCGGCGGCGTCTCATCTTCAGCCGAGTCTTCGATCGCATAAGCGCAACCCTGTTCGGTGAGCAGCTGGGCGACCGGGGTCTCAACCGCGGCG
Organism: Bacillota bacterium; assembly: GCA_023391005.1. Lineage (GTDB taxonomy): Bacteria > Bacillota > Clostridia > Oscillospirales > Ruminococcaceae > Yanshouia. The sequence goes on from JAEWBS010000112.1 coordinate 75,461, forward strand.
GGCAGCCAGCCTGTAAAGTAGGCGATGTGCGCGGTCTGCGCGGTGGCTGAGAGCAGCTCATCCCGCGCGGCCTCCTGCGTGTAGGCGTCAAACGCCAGCTCAAGCGCCGGCAGCGCGTCATAATAAGCGGCAATCTGCTGCGAATAGCGTGTTTTCGCCTCTTCAAGCGCACCGATCTCATTTTGGAGCGCCTCAACCTGCGCATACGCGGTCAGGCAAATATCCTTAAAATTAGCCGTTACAAATCCCGCGCTTTTTAAAACGCTCAAGGCGGCCGCCTCTTGCTCGCGATGAACCGTCACGGCGAGGTAATGCTGCTCGGCGTCCGAGCCGACCAGCTCAATGAGACAGGCGGGCGCTTCTTGAGCAATGCGGGCGTACAACGGCTCCATTTCGATGGCCGAGGGCAACGTGCCGGTGAGAAAGACCGTCTCGCACGTACCGGTGAAATTCAGCGGCAGATCAAGACCCCGCCAAGGGGTCAGCGCCGCAATCTGAGCATTGAGCTTCGCCTGCGCCGCACTCGCCTCGGCGAGCTGGGCACCTAACGCATCAACCGCTTCGGCGGTCCGTTTGGCCCCGTCGAGCGTCGCCCTATCAAAAAGCTGGCGCTCGGTCACCTCGGGACGCGAGGCGAAGAGCGGTGTCTTTTTGGCGGCCCCCGAATTTTTCAGCAGGCGGCAGGCGCTTTCAAGCGTGCTGCGTATTTTCGCTGCCTGTGTATTTTCCTCACTGATATATAATTTCCCGCCGGAATCGACGAGCTGCTGAGCCGAGCACCGCTCCAGCTCGACGCAGCCGAGCCGGGTAAGCGCGCGCAAAACCGTTCGTCGCGAATCGGCGGGGGCAATCACATACAGTCGCTTCATTTTTACAATAGACATCAGCCGACTACCCTTTCCATGACGATGGCGACTGCCTGGTCCATGCGACTTTGTGCCTGTGTCTGCAAAGCCTCGCACCGGCGGCGATATTCCGCGAGCTGGTGCGCGGCTTTATCGTCTGCGCGCAGCTTGGCGTCAGCCAGCGCCTGTGCCGCTTGGGCGGTCGCCTGTTTAAGCGTAAGGTCAAATTCCTGCGCCGCCGTTCGCTGCGCGTTAGAAATAATGTCCCGCGCTTGCGTCTGCGCGTCGGTAATACACTGCTGCGCGGACTGTTCAGTCTCGGATATCTGTTTAATTGCTTCCAAAGACAAGCTCATCACCGTCCAGTCGTTAAGTAATATGAATGCGGTATGCTCCCATGGCTTCGTGCTTTAAATAAAAAGCCAAAAAAACAAGAGAATACCTGTATATATTGAACATCAAACTCATGAAAATGTCAAGACAATTTGAGGCTATTAACAGAATTGTAAAACGTTCCGATGCCCTCAGAAAAGAAATTTGACGGATCCCAGGGTGCCATCCTGCAATATTGTGCAATAGGACAAAAAACGGGTGTTTTTTATTTACGATGGCATAGAAGTTTAATTTTAGACAATCGGCTATTGCTTTGCTCTGCGTAGCGGCGTTAGATAAAACGCTGGAAATATCGAAATAGAATTGTGTATATAGCTCTGGTTGTTTTGCCTAAGCAATTTCAACAGATCTGCTGGCATCGCGCAACAACTGTAATCTGTTAAAATTCGTTTCGTTCTTTTCGTAAAAAATTTACAATTTGCAGCGAAATTTATCCACTATCGCACCGAGGCTGAATTTAAGCCCCATACATGATAATCGGCCGGAAGCGGCATGCGCCGCCCCGGCCGATTCAAGCTATCGTCCGCTATTGCAGACAAATCGCATTGGGTTGCTTCACCGTTTAAGGTTACTTCAGCGAGCTCTCGTAGGACTCGATCATCTTCTTGACCATCTGTCCGCCGACCGAGCCGGCCTGACGGGAGGTCAGATCGCCATTGTAGCCC
>JAEWBS010000008.1 GCA_023391005.1 Bacillota bacterium
ATGAACCCCAATCGCCAGAGAGCGGCCGCGTCATCTTTACAAAGGAGATGCGGCGCGACTACACCATATTAGTCCCCATGATGGCCCCGATTCATTTTGAGCTGATCCGCAACGTGATGCTCAACGCGGGCTACAAGGTCGAGATTCTCGAAAACTGCAGCCATCAGGTTGTTGAGGAAGGCTTAAAATACGTCCATAACGACACCTGCTATCCCGCGCTGCTGGTCATCGGTCAGCTCATCGACGCGCTCAACAGCGGCAAATACGACCTTGATCGGACCGCCCTGATGATGAGCCAAACCGGCGGCGGCTGCCGCGCGTCGAATTACATCCACCTGCTGCGCAAGGCGCTTCAAAAGGCCGGGTACGGCCACCTGCCGGTTATTTCGGCCAACCTTTCGGGCCTTGAGGAAAACCCGGGCTTTCAGGTGACGCTGCCGATGATCCGCAAACTGATTGCCGCTTTGATCTACGGCGATATGCTCATGCTGCTCTCGAACCAGATTCGCCCCTATGAAAACACACAGGGCGACGCCGACGGCCTTGTCTCATATTGGATCGGCGCGCTGACCCGGCAGTTTAACGACGGAGATGGCCTGAACCTGACCCAGATGAAGCGCAACCTCGACCGCATCGCCACCGATTTTGAGCAGATCGCGATCACTCGCACGCCGAAGGTTAAGGTTGGTATCGGCGGCGAGATCTACGTCAAATACTCCAAGCTCGCCAATAACAACCTTGAGGAATTTTTGGCCTCGCAGGACTGCGAGGTCATGCTACCCGGGCTGCTCAACTTTATGCTGTTTAAAGTGGATAACCGTCTGGAGGATCACAAGCTCTATGGCGGCAACTCCATGAAATATTTTGCCGTCAACACCTTTATGGATTTTCTGCTGCGCATGGAACGCATTTTGCTCGATGTGCTGGCCAAGCACCCGCAGTTCACGGCGCCGTCGCCCTATCATCATCTCAAAGCGCTCGTTAAGGATATCATCGGCTACGGCAACAAGATGGGCGAGGGTTGGCTGCTCACCGCCGAGATGGTCGAGCTGATCGAAAGCGGCTATGGCAACATTGTCTGCGCGCAGCCGTTTGGCTGCCTGCCCAACCACATCAGCGGCAAGGGCATGGTACACCGTCTGCGCGAGCTGTATGGCAACACCTCAAATATTGTCGCGATCGACTACGACCCCTCCGCCACCCGCGTTAATCAGGAAAACCGCATCAAGCTGATGCTCGCTGTCGCAAAAGAGCGCCTTGAGCAGGAGCTCGGTGAAACGCGGACTGCCGACAGCCTTGAGAAAGCGCCCGGCAAAACGCAGGGCGTCGACAGCCGTGAGCCGGTGTTGGTTTAATTAAATATTAAAGCTATGCGCCAAAGCGCGATGATCTGTTAAAAGAGGGCGTTTTCACTTTTGTGAAAACGCCCTCTTTTGGCTTTTGCGTAGTTTATAAATAAGCCGCTTTTATGGCAACGGGTTCTTGATCAAAGACTCGAGATGCATCGGTAAGGGATAACTGTCCAAATGCTCGAAACGAAGGACAGAAATCGCGCCGCTTGCCGATATTTTAAGCGTAACTCTGTCCCGCCCGACAGATACGTGCGCACCCACATAGGGCTCTGTTTCTATAACAACGGTATAGCCGGTGTTGTTTGGACTGGTGGCTATGTTTTCTACCCTAGCAAAAGTGGCGTCCGCCCTTGGAAGGACGGAAAGATAGGGCGCGTAAAAGGCGTCTACCACCTTCTGAATCTCAGGCATTAAAATAAGCGCTATTATCGTACGCAGTTCTTCTCTTGTGCTGTCGCGCTCACCCTTAAACGCGGCGACAGCAAAGCCTGACAAAGACAAAAGCAGCATAAACACCAATAGCACAATCAATATTCTTTTCATAGAATCACCCGCTTTATTTTATCCCAAACCATACGGCATCATGTACAGTGTATGCCACGGTAATCAAAGGTGCGGCGTTAGCACGATGAGCGGAAAATCTGTTTAAACAAACCAAAACCGCGCCCGAGCGCGGCCAAAACAGGCCGTGCTCGGACGCGGTTGATGCTTTTTATAAACTCAAATGCGTCGCCTATCGACGATGCACGTCAGTTTTTCGAAAACTCGGCCAGTTCAAGGCCCTTGTTGTGATCAATCGCCCACTGCACGCTCCAGCTGTTCGCGAACAGCAGCAGATTGTGGCCCTTGAGGTCCTGAATGCGCTTGGTGTCGGAGGAGAGCTGCAGCGTCTTGGGGTCGACATCCTTGTTGGTCAGCCAGCGGATATACTGGTAGGGCAGATTCTCACGCCGGATCTCAACACCATATTCGTGCAGCAGGCGATGCTCGAGCACCTCAAATTGCAGCACACCGACGACGCCGACAATAACCCGCTCCATACCGGTGCCGGGCTCTTGGAAGATCTGAATCGCACCCTCCTGCGCGATCTGGCTCATACCCTTGACAAACTGCTTGCGCTTGAGGGTATCCTTTTGGGTGATAACCGCGAAATGCTCGGGCGCAAAAGTCGGAATGCCCTCAAAGGTGACGGGACGAGACACATCGCAGACCGAGTCGCCGATTGAGAAGATGCCCGGGTCGAACACACCGATAATGTCGCCCGCAAAGGCCTCTTCGACAATCTCACGCTCCTGCGCCATCATCTGCTGGGGCTGCGCAAGCTTAAGCTTGCGGCCCGCCTGAACGTGCAGCACCTCGGCTCCCTTTTCAAAGCGGCCCGAGCAGATGCGCATAAACGCGACGCGGTCGCGGTGCGCCTTGTTCATATTGGCCTGAATTTTAAAAACAAAGGCCGAGAACTTATCCTCAAACGGGTCGACCTCGCCAATATCGGCCGTGCGCGGCAGCGGCGGCATGGTCATGCGCAGAAAATCCTCGAGAAACGGCTCCACGCCAAAATTCGTCAGCGCCGAGCCGAAAAAGACCGGCGTCAGCTCGCCGCGGTCGACGCGCTGCTGATCAAAATCGACCCCCGCGCCCTCGATCAGCTCAACGTCCTCCTGCAGGATGCCGTGCAGCTCCTCGCCAAGAAGGTCGCCAAGATGCGCGTCATCGAGTGTCAGCTCGGTGGCATCCACCTCTCTGGCGCCGCCACTGTTGGCGGTAAACGCAATGATCTCACGCTTGTTGCGGTCGTACACGCCCTTAAAATCGCGCCCCGAACCGATGGGCCAGTTGACCGGATAGGTCTCGATGCCCAGCTCCTCCTCGATCTGCTCAAGCAGCTCGTAGGGGCTGCGGGCGTCGCGGTCCATCTTGTTGATGAAGGTAAAGATCGGAATATGGCGCATGGTGCACACCTTAAAGAGCTTTCGGGTCTGGTTCTCAACGCCCTTGGAGGCATCGATGACCATCACCGCCGAGTCGGCGGCCATCAGCGTGCGGTAGGTGTCTTCCGAGAAATCCTGATGTCCCGGCGTATCGAGAATATTGATACAATACCCCTCGTATTCAAACTGCATGACCGACGAGGTAACCGAAATACCGCGCTGCTTCTCTATCTCCATCCAGTCGGAAACGGCGTGCCGCGCAGCCTTTTTGCCCTTGATCGAGCCTGCCAGCTGAATAGCGCCGCCGTACAGCAGAAATTTTTCCGTCAGGGTGGTTTTACCGGCGTCAGGGTGCGAGATGATCGCAAAGGTTCTGCGCCGTTTAATTTCGTGCTCTAACTTTGACAAGGTGTAATCCCCCATGCTTTTAGTACGATTTTATAGTGGTCGGCTACAATAGCCTGCAAACATTTATGATAACAGAAAATGCGCTTGCGCGCAACAAAAGCCATAAAGTTTACTGAAATTATTGTAACTTTTTTTATTATGGG
>JAEWBS010000137.1 GCA_023391005.1 Bacillota bacterium
TGATTTTTGCCTCCCTCAAGGGAATTCGTGTGTCCTCTTTTTTGGGCACAAAAAAATAGACCCTTTTCGAGGTATGTGTATCGTAGCACAATATCCGACCATCCGTCAAGCATTTTTTCTTATTACAACCGCCTTTTTTGCATTTTATCCAATTTATGTTATAGCTATAACCGCTTGAGTACGCTATTTGGGCATTTAGCACTCGGCAAACGCATATAAAGTATAACGGGACGTGCATTGCCGCGTGCATTCACGCGCAACGCAAGCCTTAAAAATGCTTGACCAAAAATTTTAATTTTATGCGGTTCTTACGCATGTCCTTGGCTTAACGCCGCATAGCATTGGAAGCCACAACTTTTAAAAGAGGAGGCCGTACCATGCCAAACATACCGTTTACCGCACCGGATATTACACAAAGCGAATGCGACGCCGTGCTCGCCGTCCTGCGCTCGGGCTGGCTGACCACCGGCGCTGTCACCGCACAATTTGAACAGGCGCTGACCGCCTACACAGGCGCGGACGGCGCCGTCTGCGTCTCAAGCGCGACAACGGGGCTCGAGGCCGCGCTGCGTCTGTGCGGCGTCGGACCGGGGGATGAGGTCATCGTGCCGGTTTACACCTTTTCGGCCACGGCGGCCGCGGTCGTCCATGTCGGCGCGACGCCGGTTCTGGTCGACTGCGCGCCCGGCAGCTTTTTGCTTTCAGCGGAGACGGTCGCCCGTCACCTGACCCCGCGCACCGCGGCGGTCATCCCGGTGGATATCGGCGGCACGCTCTGCGACTATGCCGCTATCAAAGAGGCGTGCGCGGCGGTCTGCCGTCCGTTCTCGGGCGGCGTTGTTCCACTCGGGCGGCCCGCCGTTATCGCCGACGCCGCACATTCGCTGGGTTCCTCTTGCCCGGCGGGCAACAGCGGCGCGCTGGCCGATTTCAGCGTCTTTTCGTTTCACGCCACCAAAAACCTGACCACCGCCGAGGGCGGTGCGCTGCTTTGGAAATTTCCAAACGCCGACAGCGCTACCCTCTATAGCACGTTAAGCCGAAGCATCCTCCACGGGCAAAGCAAAAACGCCTGGCAGCGAAACCACGGCGCCACCGCTTACGACATTCTCGATTTTGGCCACAAGGCCAACCTTTCAGATCTACAGTCCGCCATTGGCCTGTCACAACTGGGGCGCTACGCCGGTATTCTGGCCCGACGCAAGGCGGTGTGCAAAACCTACGACAGCCAGCTGCCCGACGGGTGGTCGGCGCTGCGCCATGGCGAGCATTCCTCTTACCACCTCTATATGGCGCTGCTGCCCGAGGGTCAGACCGACCGACGGGACGCCTTACTCGACGCGCTGCGGGAGGAGGGCATCTGCTGCAACCTGCATTTCCCGCCGCTGCCGACGCTGTCGGCCTATAAGCGGCTGGGCTGGAAGGCCGAGGATTTCCCCAACGCAATGGCGCTGTTCGCGCGCGAGCTGACGCTGCCGCTCTCAAGCCTGATGGCCTGCCAACAGGCAGAGGCGGTCTGTACCCGAATCAAGGCGCTTTTCTAAACTTAACAATAACGAGAGTATCGGGCCTCTTGGGGCACAGCGACGCTTCCGTTGTGCCGCCGTGCGGGCAACACATACATTATATTTGCTGCAAATTTTCGCTTCGTTTTCGCCTACCAATATCAGCGGACACCAGCCACGGTCTTACGTCCAACCGTGCCACTTTTATCGCCTTTTCATTCGGCGCTCAACTGCCGCGCCGTCTCACAGATGGCGTTGATGCTGTCCCATCCGCTGATCTCACCGCACATGCGCCGCAGCTGGGCCGCGCCCCGCAGCCCGGTCATATACCACGCCACATGCTTTCTGGCCTCTCTGAATCCGACCGGCTCGCCCTTGTCGGTGATCAGCAGCGTCAGCTCCTGCCGCATGACGGTCAACCGCACATCAAGCGTGGGCGGCTCGGGCGCCGTCTCGTTGCGCATCAGCGCGTTGATCTGCTCAAAAAGCCACGGATTGCCCAAGGCCCCCCGCCCAATCATAACAAGATCGCAGCCGGTATACTCAAACATCCGCTTGGCGTCCTGGGGCGTAAAAATGTCGCCGTTGCCGATCACCGGCACCGATACCGCCGCCTTGACCGCCGCAATGCATTCTAAATCGACCGGAGGGGCATACATTTGGGCGCGGGTGCGACCATGCACCGTAATAGCCGCAACGCCGGCCTGTTCAAGCCGCTTGGCAGCCTCAACCGCGATATCGTCGCCCGCGTCGTACCCTCGGCGTATTTTAGCCGTCACCGGAATATTGCCCGCGCCTAAAACAGCCGCGCGGGCAATTTCTTCTGCCAGCGGTAGATTTTTAAGCAACGCGCTGCCCGCCCCGCCGCCGGTAATCTTTGGCGCGGGACAACCCATGTTCAGATCGATGAGGTCGGGCTTGCGCTCGGCCGCGGCTCGGGCCGCCTCACGTATGCAATCGGGATCCGCGCCAAAAAGCTGCACCGCAAAGGGGTGGGCGTCATCTACCTCAAGCAGCTCGGCGCTCTTTTTGCTGCCCATTTGTATACCCTTGGCGCTGGTCATCTCGCCTACGGTATAGCATGCGCCATGCGCGCGGCAGATATCGCGCACTGCGCGGTCGGCCACACCCGCCATCGGCGCCAGCGCGGCAAAGCCGTTTATTTCAATTTGAGAAATTTTCATTTAAAGCTACCTTTCCGTTAAGTTCTCTTATTTTAGCAAAACCCTCGCGCCACATCAACCGATTTTTCCTTTATTAATGCTGATATTTTTTGCGCACCAGCACTTTTTTGTGGTATAATAGCCACAAAGTGGTATTATCAGATTAACGCCCACCGCTTTCAGCACCGGTACACAGCGCATCTCGCATGTGCGGTCCGGCATGTCAAGCCCCAGCACCATCTTGAAGGGAGACCACCATGAAACTCCTCGCAGTCGATTCCAACAGCATCCTCAACCGCGCCTATTACGGTGTGCGCCCGCTCACCACGCGCGAGGGGCTGTTTACCAATGGCATCTACGGCTTTTTAAATATTCTGTTTAAAATTTGCGACGAGGTCAACCCGGACGCCGTCGTGTTTGCGTTTGACCTTAAAGGACCGACCTTTCGCCACCAGCTGTTCGACGGCTACAAAGCCCAGCGCAAGGGCATGCCCGAGGAGCTGGCACAGCAGCTTGAGCCGCTCAAAGAGTTGCTCCACTGTTTAGGTTATCCGATTCTCTCGGTCGAAGGTTTTGAAGCCGACGATATTCTCGGTACCCTTGCCGCCGCCTGCCGCAACGCTGGCGACGAGTGCATTATCGCCACCGGCGACCGCGACAGCTTTCAGCTCATCGGCGAGGGCGTGACGGTGCGGCTAGCCTTCACACGTGGGGGCCAATCGGGGGCCGAGGTGATTGACGAAGCCGCCGTACGCGAAAAATACGGCGTTTCGCCCCAACAGATGATCGACGTTAAAGCGCTGATGGGCGACACGTCGGACAACATCCCCGGCGTGCCCGGAATAGGGGAGAAGACCGCGCTGTCGCTGATCGCCGCTTTTGGCTCGCTCGACGGCGTTTACGAACATCTCGATAATCCCTCAATTAAAAACGGTGTGCGGCAAAAGTTGACCGATGGCAAAGACAGCGCTTATCAAAGCCGCGTTCTGGCCGAGATCGACTGTGCCGTGCCACTGGGTAAGCCGCTTGAAGCGCTCACGCCCCAGCCGCAGCAAGCCGACAAGCTTTATCAGCTGCTCGACCGGCTGGAGCTGCGCTCAATTATCACCCGCTTAAAGCTTTCGCCGCCCTCCGCCGATGCATCAACGTCTGACACTGCGCCCGAGCAGGCCGCGGCTGCCGCCATTGCCGTTTCGGTCAACGATACGGGCAAGGCCCGCGCGCTGCTGACTGAAGACGTCCTCACCGTCATCCTCAATTTTGCGGATAATCGGCCCGTTACGGCGGCAATTCTCGGCAGCAGCCTTGCGCTGCTTGACGCCGACTGTCCCGAGCTAGATGCCCTGTTGGCTGAGCTTTCTAAAAGCGCCGCCGCGTTGACACTGCCAAATTCAAAAGACTGGTACCGCTACCTTTATCTGAACGGCCTTGAGGGCGCGGACGTCAAATTTGACCCCATTCTGGCCGGTTATCTGCTCTCGCCGCTGGCCAGCGGCTACACGATCGCCACGCTGTGCAGCGGGCGTACGCTGACCCGTCAAAATTTCACGTTGCCGGAAGCCCTCTCCGAACCGCTGGCGGCGCTTGTCGAAGAGCTACAGATGCTGCCCGCCTTGTGCGCGCAGCTTCACGCCGAGATTCACGACAAAGAGATGGAGATGCTGCTCGTTGAGATCGAACAGCCACTCGCCCGGGTGCTGGCCTCGATGGAAACGCTCGGCTTCGCGCTCGACGCTACCGGTCTGCGCGCCTTTGGCGGCGACCTCGACGCCGATATCGCCGAGCTGACCCAGCGCATCTACTTTCTCGCGGGCGGCGAATTTAACATCAATTCCCCCAAGCAGCTGGGCGATATTCTGTTTGAACGTTTAGGTCTGCCCGCCAAGCGCAAGACTAAAAGCGGCTACTCCACCGACGCCGACACGCTCGATTCATTAAGGGCCAAGCACCCCATCGTCGAGGATGTGCTGTCCTACCGAAAGCTTGCCAAGCTGAAGTCGACCTATGTCGAGGGACTGCTGGCACAGATTGACGACGATGGACGTGTGCGCTCCATCTTTCGGCAGACCGAGACCCGGACGGGGCGTATCAGCTCAACCGAGCCGAACTTGCAGAATATCCCGGTGCGCACCGAACGCGGCAGCCGCCTGCGCCGGTTCTTCATCGCCGACGAGGGCTGTCTGCTTGTTGACGCCGACTACTCGCAGATTGAGCTGCGGGTGCTGGCGCATATTGCCAACGACGCCGCCATGATCGACGCATTTAAACACGACGAGGACATCCATACCAAGACCGCCGCACAGGTGTTCGATATGCCCGAGGCATTCGTCACGCCGCAGATGCGCTCAAGCGCCAAGGCCGTCAATTTCGGCATCGTTTACGGCATTGGGGCATTCTCGCTCTCGCAGGATATCGGCGTCTCGGTCGCCGAGGCCGACCGCTATATCAAAAGCTACCTGAATACCTATAAAGGCGTGCAGGCTTATATGCATGAGACCATCGCCTTTGGTAAGGAACACGGCTATGTCAAAACACTGTTTGGCCGCCGCCGCCCGCTGCCCGAGCTTGCCGCGACCAACCGCATTACCAAGGCATTTGGCGAACGCGTGGCGATGAACACCCCGATTCAGGGCACCGCCGCTGATATCATTAAACTGGCAATGGTCAAGGTGTTTACGCGGCTTAAAAAGGAACAGCTGCGTGCCCACCTGATTTTGCAGGTACACGACGAGCTGATTGTTGAAGCGCCCGCCGACGAGGCCGAGCGCGTCGCAGCTATTCTGACGGAGGAGATGCAAAACGCCGTATCGCTCAAGGTGGCTATGGTGGCCAAGGCGAGCATCGGCGAGAATTGGTTGGAGGCCAAATAAGATCATGAAATTTAAAGTGCAGCCGGTAAAATCTGAGCATATTCCAGAGATTGTCGAGGTTGAAAAGGCCTGCTTTGCCCAGCCTTGGAGCGCGCAAGGCCTGACCGCCGAGCTCGAGAAGGAGAACGCGGCCCTATTTGCCGCGCTCGACGACAACGGCGCGGTCATCGGCTGGGCCGGTCTGACGCATATTTGCGGCGAGGGCAGCATCACCAACATCGCGGTGTTGCCGCACGCGCGCCGCAATGGTGTGGGCGAGGCACTGGTTCGCGCGCTCTTGGCTGAGTCGGTGCGGCTGGCGCTTGACTGGCTGATGCTCGAGGTGCGCATCTCGAATGCCGCAGCCGTCTCACTTTATCAAAAACAGGGGTTTAACCCGATTGGCATCCGTCCTAATTTTTACGATTTCCCGCGTGAGGATGCCATGCTTATGCGCCACACGCTTGACCATTGACCAAGCGGCGCTCAAAATATCTATCTCCGACTATCCCAAGTCAGGATTAGAACGAGCGCATTGCTATCCGGGCTTGAGGCGGAAGACCGTTCCGCCGATACAGCGCAGCTTAAAAATACGACTCGGGCAGCCCGGTTTCCCCGTAACCCGGCGTCGCGTCCGTACGGGTGTGGATTGAATACCAATTACCAGCTAATATGCTTTGTCGCGTTCTCCTTTGCGGGAGCATGGTTCAAAATCATATGATCCAAATAAACAAGGAGCCTTTTACCCCATGAAAATTCTCGCAATCGAATCCTCCTGCGACGAGACGGCCGCCGCTATTGTCGAAGACGGCCGCAAGGTTTTGTCGTCGGTTGTGCATACGCAGATCGCCGAGCACCGCCTCTATGGCGGCGTCGTGCCGGAAATCGCCTCCCGCCGTCACATTGAAAATATCGATGCCGTTGTCTCCGAGGCGCTCTCGCAGGCGGGGCTGTCCGTGCGCACCGTCGATGCCATTGCCGTGACCGCCGGGCCGGGGCTCATCGGCGCGCTGCTGGTCGGCGTCAATTTCGCCAAGGGTCTCGCGTTTTCCGCGGGCAAGCCGCTGATTCCGGTGCATCATATCCGAGGACATATTGCCGCAAACTACATCGTCGCGCCTGAATTGGAGCCGCCCTTCCTTTGTCTGGTCGTCTCGGGCGGGCACAGCCTGATTATCGACGTGCGCGACTACACCGATTTAAAGGTGCTGGGCCGCTCGCGCGACGACGCCGCGGGCGAGGCGTTTGACAAGGCCGCCCGTTCAATGGGGCTAGGTTATCCGGGCGGCGTCGCGCTCGACGCGCAGGCCAGACTCGGCGACGAGAATAAATATCGTTTTCCAAAACCGCATGTCGAGGGCGCACCGCTGGACATGAGCTTTTCCGGCGTTAAAACCGCCGTGGTGAACCTTTTGCACAACGCGCAGCAAAAAGGAGAGACGCTCGATATCCCCTCGCTGTGCGCCAGCTTTGAAAAGACGGTCTGCGACGCGCTGTGTACCCGCCTGTTTCTCGCCGCCGAGCAAACGGGCGCCAAAAGCGTCTCAGTGGCGGGCGGCGTTTCGGCCAACACCCGACTGCGCGCCCAGCTGATCAGCCTGTCCCAAAATCGCGGCCTGAAGCTTTATATGCCGCCGCTTTCTCTCACCGGCGACAACGCCGCCATGATCGGCGCCCAAGCCTATTTTGAATATTGCGCGGGCCATGTCGCAAGCGCCGCGCTCAACGCGGTCGCGACGCTTTCGGTCGAAAACGGTACCCCAGAATACTTTACGGTCTAGTTTTTGTGCGTCTTCTCTAGAATTTTCGAATTTTATATATGAAAATTAACATGGAAATGGATTGCAATTATCGCCAATAGGTGTATAATGATATCATTACTGTTTAGACTCATCATTTTTTAGGGAGGATATGGTATTATGACGACCAACAAAA
>JAEWBS010000065.1 GCA_023391005.1 Bacillota bacterium
TTGAGCCTATGTAGGTCTTACGGTGGCCGCGTATATCCGATTCGTCCTTGACACCGCCGAGTGAGAGACGCACATAATCGCGTCCCGTCGCCTTGGCGATCGACTTGGCAATCGAGGTCTTGCCGACGCCGGGCGGCCCGACGAGGCAGAGAATCTGTCCTTTGATGTTCGGAGCCAGCGCCCGCACCGCGATCGACTCAAGCACGCGGTCCTTGATCTTTTCCATGCCGTAATGGTCATGGTCGAGGATCTTCTGGGCCTGCGCAATATCCGATTTGACGGGTTTAAGCGTATTCCACGGAAGCTCGAGGCAGATGTCGAGGTAGCCGCGGACGACCGCTGCCTCCTGCGAGCTGCCCGGCATCTTGCCAAGGCGCGCGGCCTCTTTGGTCAACTTGTCGCGCACCTCGTCCGAGAGCTGCAACGCGTCTATACGCTCAAGGTAGGTGTTGATCTCGTTTTCGGGCGAATCATCCTCGCCCAATTCCTCTGAGATGGCCTTGAGCTGCTCGCGCAGATAATAATCCTTCTGGTTACGATCCACACGGCTCTTGACCTTTTCGTAAATACCGGCCTCAAGCCGCAGAATCTCGTTTTCGTTTTCAAAAATTTCAGCGAGAATTTCAAGGCGGCGCAGCAGATTCGACTGCTCCAGCACCTCCTGCTTTTCCTCAACCGGCAGCGGCACATTGCCCGCAATGTACTCCGAGAGCAGCGCGGGGTCCTCCGACATCATGACGCCGAGCACCAGCTCCTTGGGCATCTTGGGCGAAAGCTCGCAATACTCCTGAAACAGGTTTTTGACGGTGCGGATCAAGGCGCTTGCCATATCCTGTGAAGCGGCTGAGAGCCGCCGCGTCGGGAACGCCCGAATATCGGCGACGAAATACGGCTCCTCTTGACGGACGCGCACCATCTTGGCGCGGTACAGGCCCTCGGCCATAACACGCAGGCCGCTGCCCTGCACGCGAATGACCTGCTGCACCTGCGCGACGACGCCGACCTGATACAAATCCTTGGGGCCGGGGTTGTCGTCCTGTACGTCGGCCTGAGCCGTGAGGAAAATTCTGCGGTCGTTTTCCATCGCGTGGTTTAATGCCAGAATGGATTTTTCGCGGCCGATATCAAAATGAAGCACCATCTTCGGAAAAAGCACCAATCCGCGCAGCGCGATGGCTGGCATGGTCTGGTTTTGCAATACGGTTTTTTTCTCTTTCAAAGTGGGCACCTCCTTATTTTCTTACTTTACATCAAACAGCCCACTTAGCTGTTAAGATATTATACTAAATAACTCGTGAATATTTCAAGTGTTATAAATTACAAAAGACCCTTCGTTGGATTCCCAACTGCCGTCGCATTGTTGCATACGGGGTCTCCTCCGAAGGGTCTATCCATGACAATTAAGCTTACAAAGCGCCGGGGTATACGATTCTCCTATTTCTAACAGAAGAGAGTCGTTTTAGGAAGCGGTTCCGGCGTTGCGTGTCCGCGCCTTTTTGGGGGCGGGCAACAGCGGCTGAGCGACTTCGTCGGGCAGCAGCCGGTCGGGATTTCTGTAAACGGCAGGCTCGCCGGTCTTGTTGACGCAGCCCTTGGTGATGACCACACGCTCGATCGTACGGTCGGAGGGGGCTTCGAACATCAGCTTCGAGAGCACGCCCTCAAGAATGCCGCGCAGGCCGCGCGCGCCGATCTTGCGTTCAATGGCGAGGTGCGCAATCTCACGGTAGGCATCGGACTCAAAGTCGAGCGTGATGTTATCAAGCTCGAACAGGCGCTGATACTGCTTGATCATCGAGTTTTTCGGCTCAAGCAGAATGCGCACAAGCGCTTCTTCGTCGAGCGCATGCAGCGACGTGATAACCGGCAGACGCCCAATCAGCTCGGGGATCAGCCCGAAGCGGACAAGGTCCTGCGGGATGAGCTTTTGCATCATCTCGTCGGTCTGCTCCTTCGAGCGGATATCGGCCCCAAAGCCCATCGTCGTAGTAGCGACGCGCTTTTCAATGATCTTGTCGATGCCCTCAAAAGCACCGCCGCAGATGAACAGGATATTCGAGGTGTCGATCTGGATGAACTCCTGCTGCGGGTGCTTTCTGCCACCCTGCGGCGGCACGTTGGCGACAGTGCCCTCGAGAATCTTGAGCAACGCCTGCTGAACGCCCTCACCCGAGACGTCACGGGTGATCGACGGATTTTCACTCTTGCGCGAGATCTTGTCGATCTCATCAATATAGATGATGCCGTGCTGTGCCTTCTGAACGTCGTACTCCGCCGCCTGAATCAGGCGCAGCAGAATGTTTTCAACGTCCTCGCCGACATAGCCCGCCTCGGTGAGCGTGGTGGCGTCGGCGATGGCGAACGGTACGCCCAGCATCTTGGCCAGTGTCTGCGCGAGCAGCGTCTTGCCGGTGCCGGTGGGCCCCAGCAGCAGGATATTGCTCTTTTGCAGCTCGACGTTGCCGGCCCCCCCGAAGTAGATGCGTTTATAGTGGTTATAAACCGCCACCGACAGCGCAACCTTGGCTTCGTCCTGGCCGATGACATATTCGTCAAGGCCCTCCTTAATCTGGGCGGGCTTGAGAAGCACCGGCTGCGCCTCGGGCTTTTGGTTCTTTTTACGGCGGGTAATGCCGTTTTCTTCTTCAAGAACGCTAACGCACAGATCGATGCACTCGTTGCAGATGCAAACCCCGGGGCCTGCGATCATGCGGCTGACCTGATCTTGCGGCTTGCCACAAAAGGAGCAGCGCAGCGGCTTGTTATCTTCTCTTGCCATATCGTTCTCCTAACTAAAATGATATTGGGTGGCGACTGGGCCGCCCGTGTCGCGCCTTAACGGTGGGCGATGACCTTGTCGATCAGGCCGTAGGCCTGCGCCTCAGCGGCGGACATAAAATTATCGCGTTCGGTGTCGCGCTCAATGACCTCCAGCGGTTGGCCGGTCTGCTCGCTCATCATGCGGTTGAGGCGGTTTTTGATCTTGATAATCCATTCAGCGTGAATTTTGATATCGGTCGCCTGACCCTTCGCGCCGCCTAGCGGCTGGTGGATCATGATCTCGGCATTAGGCAGCGCGATGCGCTTGCCCTTGGCGCCCGACGAGAGCAAAAACGCGCCCATTGAGGCCGCAAGCCCCACGCAGATGGTTGAAACGTCGCACTTGATATAGTTCATCGTGTCGTAAATCGCCATGCCGGCCGTAACCGAGCCGCCCGGGGAATTGATATACAGATGAATGTCCTTATCGGGATCCTGCCCCTCTAAAAACAACAGCTGCGCCACCACAAGGCTTGCGGTGGTATCGTTGACCTCGTCGCAAAGCATGATGATGCGGTCATTTAAAAGCCGCGAAAAAATGTCGTACGCGCGTTCGCCGCGGTTGGTTTGTTCAATAACGGTTGGCACCAGTGCCATAAATCTTACACCCCCTGTTAATATGTATGTGCTACAGCATAAAACGCTTAAAAACCCGGCGGCAAAACGGGTAAACCGTTTTATACCCATAGACCATCAAAAAGGTTGATCGGTTGACGCACAGATTTTTTATGCTGCAAGGGCGATCGGGGCGGCGGGCGCAAGGCCCGCCGACCTTCATATGTCCGCTGTCCGCAGGGTAGAAAATATGCCGCCGGAATATCAGCCTTTTGGTGGATATCGGTATTCGCGCACAGGTTTTCAGGCATCCTTGCTGTAAGGTTATGAGGTGCGAAAACGCTTATTCAGCGTCGTCAGCCTTGGCCTTTTTGGTTTTCTTAGCCTTGGGCGCTTCTTCGCCGTCTTCCTCAGACTTTTTGGCGGCAGCCTTCTTGGCCTTAGGCTTGTCGTCAGCCTTCGTCTCGGGCGCGCTGACCGTCACAGCCGCGCTGGCGGTGACAACCTCAAGCGCTTTGCGGCAGGCGACATCGGCCACCAGATCTTTTTCTCTGATCGCGCCGCGAATGCGCTCAACATCCACATGGTACTGCTCGGCAAGCTTCTGGTACTCGTCGGCAATGTCCTTTTCATCGGGCACAATGTTCTCGGCGGCGGCAATCGCCTCCATCGCCAAGCGGGTCTTAACCTGATTTTCAGCCTGAGTGCGGAAGGTCTCGCGGAACTTCTCCTCGGTCTCGCCGGTGTAGCTCATGAAATCCTTGAGGCTCAAGCCCTGCTGGCTCATTCTCATGCCAAAATCCTGCACGAGCTCCTCAATGCGGCTCTCAATCATGCAGGCGGGAATCTCAACAGTCATCTCAGAGACAACCTGCTCGAGCAGTCTGTTCTCAAGCTCGGTCTCAGCCTTGCTCTCAGCCGATTCGGTCAGGCGCTTTCTGATATCCGCCTTGTAGGCGTCAATGGTGTCAAACTCGCTGATATCCTTGGCAAACTCGTCGTCGACCTCGGGCAGCTCGCGCGCCTTGAGGCCTAAGAGCTTCACCTTGAACACGGCGGGCTTACCGGCCAGCGTGCTCTCGCCGTACTGCTCGGGGAAAGTGACGTTGACGTCGAATTCCTCGCCGATATTCTTGCCGACAACCTGCTCCTCAAAGCCCGGGATAAAGCTGCCGGAACCCAGCGTGAGCGGATATTTCTCGCCCTTGCCGCCCTCGAACGCGACGCCGTCCGAGAAGCCCTCAAAGTCGATCTCGGCGATGTCGCCGTCCTGTGCCGCGCGGCCCTCAACGGTGATAACGCGCGCATATTTTTCACGCATCTGCGTAATCTGCTCGTCAATCTGCTCGTCGGTGACAGGAGAAACCACTTTTTCAGCCGCAAGGCCCTTATATTTGCCCAGCGTTGCAACCGGCCGGGTGGTCACGGTCGCCTTGAAGGTAAAGCCCTCTTCGTCGGCGCTGAGCACCTCAACATCGGCGGAATCGACCGGGGTGATGCCCGCCTCGTCCACAGCCTCGGAATAGGCGGTGGGATAGAGCGCGTTCATCGCGTCGTCAAGGAACATGCCCTTGCCATAGAGCTTTTCGACCATGGCGCGGGGGGCCTTGCCCTTGCGGAAGCCGGGAACGGTGATATTTTTCATATTTTTGCGGTAAGCGGCCTCCACAGCCTGCGCAAACTGCTCACCCTTGACCTCAACGATGAGCTCCGCGCGGTTGGTTTCCACCTTGTTAGACGATACGAGAGACATTTATTTTTCCTCCTGTTTGTAAGCATTTACATCTTAGCATTATATCACAATTTCAACAAAAAAACTATTAAAATCTTATGAATTCAAAGCCTTTTGAGGCTGAATTTGAGGTGGTCGGCCGACACAAGCGTGAATTCTATGCCGAGATAATCCCCCTCAAAGGCCTGTGCGCAGGCGGCGCCATGCAGATGGCCGTAAAAACAGCGCCGAACGCCGTATTCGCGCAGCAAATCGATGATGCCGCCCGAAATACCGTTGCCAAAAACCGGCGGGTAATGTAAAAAAACGACCGGCTCAAGTCCGGAGGGCCTTGCAGCTTCGAGCGAGGCCTTAAGCCTACCCTCTTCGCGCGCGGTCACCTTCTGGTCGTGCGGCGCCGAATCTTCAAGCATCCAGCCGCGGGTGCCGCAGATGGCAATACCGCCAGACGCAACAAAGCTATTATGGAGAATTGACAGCGTGCTTAAACCCCGGCTTTCAAAAAAAGCCTCCATTTTACGCCGGCTGTTCCACCAATAGTCGTGGTTACCCTTTAAAATCACTTTCTTGCCGGGCAGCGCGTCGATATATTCAAAGTCGGCGGCGGCCTCCTCGAGCGTCATCCCCCACGAAATATCCCCGGCCAGCACCACGGTGTCCGAGTCGGAGACCTGCGCTTTCCAATTGTTTGTAATTTCAGCGACATAATTATGCCAGCCGGGAAAAATATCCATCGGCTTATCGCAGGCAAGAGAAAGGTGAAGATCGCCTATCGCAAAAATTGACATACGGCCTCCTGTCGGAATAATCTAAACCGCGCGGCGGATACTGTTTTTAATCGAATTGCAAGGAGGTGAAATTCATGCACAAAGGCGAAGTGAAAAGCAACATTTCCTGCGATATTGTCAACTGCGTTTATAACGACGACCGCTACCACTGCACCGCGCCCTCGATAGAGGTCGGCTCGCAAAACGTCACCAGCTGCACCGCAAGCAGCAGCAGCGAGACTCAGTGTGCCACATTCCGTCCCAAGACGCCGTACAAAAGCGGTTATCAAGCCCTTTAATGCGTATGAATCCACGGGCAAATCGATGCCAAGCGCTCAAATCGCCACACATGCGGTTTGAACGCTTGGCGTTTTTTAAATTGCCGCCGCGATTAAAGCGGCTTCTGATTACTTGATATTTGAAGCGAACGCCTCGATCTCTGCCGGCATCTCATCGGGCAGAATGACCTTTGAAAAGCGGATTTTTTTGTTCTCGAGCGCCTCAATGCTCTCGGGAACCGGCACGCCGGTCTGCTTGGAGAGCATTCTGACAGCCGCGAACTCATCAGCGGGCTGTGAGACGCCCAGCGCCGCCAGCACGCTGCCCGCAAACTTAAAGGGCGACGCGGTCGAGACGATAACGGCAGGATGCGTATCGCCGGTCGCCGCCTTGTAGTCGTCGTAAACACCCAGCGCCACAGCGGTGTGCGGGTCGACGAGATAGCCAACGTCGTCGAGCGTCTTTTGGATGACGGTCTGGCATCTGGCGTCATCGATATAACCGCCCCAGAAATCCTCGGCTAACCGCGCCTTCATCTCGTCGCCAATCGCGTAGCGGCGCTCTTTCGAAAGCTGTTCCATCATGTCGCGCACCGCCTCGCTGTCGCGGTCGGTCAGCTCAAACAGCAAGCGCTCGAGGTTTGAGGAAACGAGAATGTCCATCGAGGGTGACAGCGTGGTAAAAAAATCGCGATTGGCGTCGTACACGCCGTCGTTGATGAAATCGGTCAGCACGTTATTGCTGTTGGAAGCACAGATCAGCTTATGCACCGGCAGACCCATCCGCTTGGCGTAATAGCCCGCGAGAATGTTGCCAAAATTGCCGGTCGGCACGACAAAATTCACCGGATCGCCCTGCTTGATGCACTCGCAGCCGACCATGTCGGCATAGGCCGAGAAGTAGTAGACGATCTGCGGCACCAACCGTCCCCAGTTGATCGAATTGGCCGACGAAAAGACCGTGTTGCGCGCGGCGAGCCGGTCGATCATCTTGCGGTCGGTAAAAATCTTTTTAACCTCGGTCTGGGCGTTGTCAAAGTTGCCTTCAATCGCATAAACCGCGACGTTGCCGCCCCGCTGGGTGACCATTTGCAGCTGCTGCATCGGGCTGACGCCCTCATTGGGGTAGAACACGGCGATTTTAACGCCTTCAACGTCGCAGAAGCCCTCGAGCGCCGCCTTGCCGGTATCGCCGGAGGTCGCCACGAGAATCATAATCTGCTTGCCGCCCAACGCGCGCTTGGCGGCGGGCACCATCAGACGCGGCAGCAATTGCAACGCCATGTCTTTAAAGGCACAGGTGGGGCCGTGCCAAAGCTCCAGCACGAATCGCCCGTCTGAAAGGTCGGCCAAGGGGGCCGCCCAATCCTCTTCATACACACCGTTGGTATAAGCGCCGGTTACGGCCGAGCGCAGCTCCCCGGCGGAAAAGTCGGTCAAAAACAGCGAGAGTACCTGCTCGGCGCGGTCGGGATATTCCTTTTCAAGCAGGTCGGTCAGCCAGGCCTCGTCCACGCTGGGCAGCGTCTCGGGAACATATAGCCCGCCCTCGGGCGAGATGCCGTTGGCAATTGCAAAGGACGAGGTGACAGAAAGGGTTTTGTCTCGGGTGCTGGTGTATTGCATGCTGTTCCATCCTTTCGGGTCAGGCGCAAGGCCTCCCCTGTTTGATCAAATTATTGCGGTGCAGCCTCAAATGCATCGGTGAGATGCACGATATCCAAAACTTTAAACGCCATCTTAGATGCGGTGGTAATTGCCACGACATCGAATCGGGGCTGTAGATCGGCGGGGTGCGCCTGCAAATAATGCAGCGCCGTCGTGATGAGCTTTTTTTGCTTAGTCGGCGTCACCGCGGCCTCGGGGGACCCAAGCATCGTAGCGGCACGGGTTTTGACCTCGACAAAGGCCAGAATATCGCCCCGCTGCGCGATGATGTCAATCTCGCCGAATCGGGTATGAAAGTTAGTCTCCAAAATCGTATAACCTCGCTCTTGGAGATATTCTGCGGCGTACCGCTCGCCGAGCGCTCCGTTGTGCGGCATAGGTTCACCCGCCTTGCGCTTATGTTGATTTTGCCAAAATTGCGAAACTTTTACGCATACGGCGCGCGCGGCGGCTGACCACCAACTTCGACACCGGTTTCGATTTAAGCAGGAACTTCGTATTATATGTCCATAACAACCTGAATATGATTGTGCAGTGTGTTCAAAAAGCTTTGGCGGTGCTCGGGTGTAATGCCGCACCTCGCAATCGCCTCGTAATGCGCTTTGGTCGGGTAGCCCTTGTGCTGCGCAAAGCCATATTCGGGATACTGTGCGTCCATTGCGGTTAACAGGCGGTCACGCGTCACCTTGGCCAGCACCGAGGCGGCCGCAATACAAGCCGCCCGGCCGTCGCCCTTGACCAGCGTCTCGGTCGGCAAAGAAAGCTTCGGGTCGCCGTTGCCGTCCACCAATACATAGTCGGGGGCGCAGTTGAGCTGCTCGACCGCGCGGCGCATCGCCAGATAGGTCGCCTGCAAAATATTGAGCTGGTCTATCTCTTGCGGGGTTGCGAGACCGACACCCCAAGATACCGCTTGCGCGGTGATGATATCATAAAGCGCGTCGCGCTTTTTCTCGGTCAGTTTTTTTGAGTCGTTGAGCCCGTCGATGCAAAGCCCCGGCGGCAAAATCACCGCCGCCGCGCAGACAGGCCCGGCCAGCGGCCCCCGCCCCGCCTCATCAACGCCGCAGATCAGCGTCAAGCCGCTGTCGCGCAGCGCGCTTTCAATTTCGTAAAGCTCCGGGCGCTCCTTAACGATAGTCACGTTTAATGTCCTCCGGAGTCTCGAGCGAGATACGCCCGATTTTGCCGCCGCGAAATTCGTCAAGCAACGTCGTCGAGGCGCGCAGTGTATCCGGCTCGCCACCCGACACCAGCATGCCGCGTTTTTGCGCAAGCAGACATAACAGATCATAGCCGCTCTTGTCGGCGATCTCCTGCGGTTCAAAGCGGTAACGCTCGCACAGCGCCTTGGGATAGCGCGCGGCAAGCAGCGTCAGCAGATTGCTCGCGAGGTCCTCGGTGTCCAATATCTGGTCGCGGATAGCGCCGGTATAGGCCAGATAACGGCCGACGCGCTGATCTTCAAACTTGGGCCAGAGCACGCCGGGCATGTCTAAAAGCTCCATGCCACCCTCAAGCTTGACCCACTGGCGGCCACGCGTCACGCCCGGCCGATCTTCGACCTTGGTGCGGCGTGAGCCCGCCAAACGGTTGATCAGCGAAGATTTGCCGACGTTGGGAATACCGACGATCATCAGCGTCAGCGGGCGCCCGGTCATGCCGCGCCGCGCGTTTTGCGCGAGCTTTTCGGCGCAGACCTCTTTGAGCATCGGCTCAAGCTGTTTTAAACCGCGTCCGCTACGGCAATCGGCCGCCAGCACCGCGAGGTTTTTCTTTTGAAAAAACTCACACCACGCGCGGGTGACCTGATCGTCAGCGACGTCCGCTTTATTGAGCAGTATGAGACGCGGTTTTTGTTTCGTCAGCGATTCGATCTCGGGGTTGCGGCTGGCGCGCACAATTCTCGCGTCGCGCAGCTCGACGACTGCGTCAACCAGCGCGATATTCTCGCGGATCAGGCGGCGCGTCTTGGCCATATGCCCCGGGAACCACTGTATTGTTTTACCCTGTTGTTCCGCCACGGTGTTCCTCCTGTTTAATGTTCGTACTGAGCACAGATTAAAAAATAATGAAAGATAACAAAGCTGTGTTGCGTCAAACAGACTGCGCGGGCAAGCTAACGCCTGCTGCAAACCAATGTGTCACAGGCAGAACAAACCGTGGAAGTCATGCGTTTTTAGTCAATGCCTGATGGTATTCAGCTTTCCAAATGATGAAAACGGCAACACGCGCCAATAAGCCTTGCCGAGAATATACCGCTCATCCACAAGGCCGATATCGGTCGAGCGGCTGTCCAACGAGCCGTTGCGGTTATCCCCCATCAAAAAGAGAGACCCCTCGGGCACGGTGAGCGGAAAATCCATATCATACTGCCGGTTGGTGGGCGTGTTGGTATACGGCTCGTCAAGCGCCTCGCCGTTAACATAGACGATGCCCTCGTCAAAGTCGATATCGACGCTTTGTCCGCCCGCGGCAATCACCCGCTTGATGATCGGCTCGTTGGCGTAATAGGGCTTGGTCGCCACAACAATATCGCCCGGTTGAGGCGCGCCCGCCAGACGTGAAATAACCAACATATCGCCATTGTCCAGTGTTTTGATCATCGACTGGCCGCTGACCACCGAGGTGCGGGCAACAAAGGTGAACAACAACACAACGAATACAACCGCCAGCACCGCGCTCTCAACCCATTCATACAGCTCTTTGAAGATGCGGTCGCGGCGCAGCGCCGCCGCTGCAGGCTGCGTATTTTCAGACTTTGGCTCGGAATCCCTGCCGTTTGCTTCTTCTTGCATACAACGCCTCCAAAAAGACTTTTAATATTACTTTAAAAATAGGCTTACGGAGATGGTCCGGCGCGCCGTACTTTGGCCTCTAAAAGAGAAAGACCATTTCATAAACTTTGCCTCTTTAAAATCTCGTAATAATTTTAGACCAAATCGCTATAAAAAAACAAAAAGGGACACACGGTCCCTTTTTGAATAAATCAGTATTATCTTCTGACTTCCTTGACGCGGGCCGCCTTGCCGACACGGTCTCTGAGATAGTAGAGCTTGCTGCGGCG
>JAEWBS010000108.1 GCA_023391005.1 Bacillota bacterium
CCGCAGGATATTTACAACGAACCGATCAACGCCTTTGTGGCCGATTTTATCGGCGAGAGCAACATCATCCCGGGTATTATGCGCCGCGATTATTGCGTCGAGTTTGCGGGCAATAGCTTTGAGTGCGTCGACGTGGGCTTTGACCCCGACCAGCTCGTCGACGTCGTTGTGCGCCCCGAGGATATCAAAATCGTTGATGCCGAAGAAGGCATGCTGACCGGCGTCGTCGCGTCGGTAACCTTTAAAGGCGTGCATTACGAGATGCTCGTCGAGGGCGCGGGCAAGCACTGGATGATCCACAATACGCTGGCGGCCGAGCCGGGCAAGCTCATCGGCATGAACATTCTGCCCAACGACATCCACATCATGGACCGCGAGGAGGATCGCGTGGCCGATACCACGGAGGACGGCCATGAAAAGCAGTAAGCTGACCGCCTTTCCGTACCTGATCTGGATTGTATTGTTCACCGTCGTGCCGCTGATGCTCGTGACCTATTTTGCCTTTACAACCGAAGGCGGCGAATTCACCTTTGCAAACCTTTCGGCGGTCAGCGAATATGTTGCGGTCATCTTCCGTTCGATCTGGCTGGCCTTTATCGCCACCGTTATCTGTCTCATCATCGCCTATCCGCTCTCATACATGATCTCGCGTATGGCGCCTCATCGCCAGAAAAGCTGCCTGCTGCTGGTCATGCTGCCGATGTGGATGAACTTTCTGCTGCGCACCTACGCGTGGATGACGCTTTTGGAGAACACCGGCATCATCAATAAGCTGCTGGGCCTGTTCGGTGTCGGCCCGTTTGCGATGATCAACACACAGGGGGCCGTGGTGCTCGGCATGGTATATAACTACCTGCCGTTCATGATTCTGCCGCTCTATTCGGTGATGACCAAAATCGACAACAGCCTTGTTGAAGCCGCGCAGGATCTTGGCGCGCCGTCCGGCACCGTCTTTTCAGATGTCGTACTACCGCTGTCGATGCCCGGCGTCATGACCGGCATTACGATGGTGTTCGTGCCCGCCGTCTCGACCTTTATCATCTCGCGCATGCTCGGTGGCGGCTCGAACATGATGATCGGCGACTTAATTGAACTGCAATTCTTGGGCAACGCCTATAACCCGAATCTGGGCGCCGCGATTTCGCTGGGCCTTATGATCCTCATTTTGTTCTGCATGAGCATGCTCAACCAGCTCAACGAGGAGGATAAGGAGGGCATGATTATATGAGAAAGCGTCAATCGCTGTTGGGCAGCGGTTATCTCGGCCTCGTCATGGCCTTTTTGTACGCGCCGATCGCGGTACTGATCGTCTTTTCATTCAACTCCTCGAAGTCGCGCGCGCTCTGGACCGGCTTTACGCTCGACTGGTATAAGCGGATGTTCACCAACGAAGTCATTTTGTCGTCGCTGGCCAACACGCTGATCATCGCCGTCATTTCCACCGTCTTCGCGACGATTATCGGCACGCTGGCAGCCATCGGCATCAACGCGATGAACCGTTGGGTCAAGTCGCTGATTTTAAACATCACCTATATGCCGATCATCAACCCCGAGATTGTCACCGGTGTCTCGTTGATGCTGCTGTTTGTTTTTGTGCGCGACCACCTCGGCATCCCGATCGAGATGGGTTTTTTAACGCTCGTGCTTGCGCATATTACCTTTTCGATTCCCTACGTCATCTTAAACGTACTGCCTAAGCTGCGCCAGATGGATAAAAATATTTACAACGCCGCGCTGGATTTGGGCTGCAACCCCGCGATGGCCTTTGTCAAGGTGGTCATCCCTGAGATTATGCCGGGTATTATTTCGGGCTTTCTGATGGCCTTTACCTTCTCGCTCGATGACTTCATCATCAGCTACTTTGTATCGGGTACCACCTTCTCGACGCTGCCGATCACGATCTATGCGATGACCCGCAAAAAGGTCTCGCCCGAGATCAACGCGCTTTCAACGATCGTCTTCATTGTGGTCATGCTCGTGCTGATCGCGTCTAATTACCTTGACGCCAAGCGTGAGGCCGAGAAGAAGCCGTATTGAGGATAAAGGCGCTTTGAAAAAGGGGGGCTGTTCCATGGGTGTCAAACGTCGTTGGCCGGTGTTGCTGGTGGCGTTCATACTGGCCGTATCAATGGGCTGCCAGACCCGCCCGACGCAGCAAAGCGCATCCTTGAGTCTGCCCGCCGCTTCCTCGGAGCCGAGCAGCGCGCCCGAGGCTTCGGTCGGCGCATCCGAGGCATCAGAAGAAGCGATAACGGTCCCCGAGCCCATCCAGCCCGTCGCGAAGCCGGTGGAGGTGCCCGCCGTTTTGCCCGAGTCGTCCGAAGCCCAGCTCGCGCCGAAGCCCGAGAGCCAATCGGCCTCGGCGTTCACCGTTCTGCCCAGCCCTGAAACGGTGGTTTGGCTGGTGGAAAAGCAGGTGTTCTCACTCTCGGAAGTTGCGAAAAACCCGTGGGGTACCGGCGGTATCAGCGGCTATTTTGAGAACAACAGCACCGAGCCAGTGAC
Source organism: Bacillota bacterium (assembly GCA_023391005.1). Lineage (GTDB taxonomy): Bacteria > Bacillota > Clostridia > Oscillospirales > Ruminococcaceae > Yanshouia. The sequence continues at coordinate 2,506 of JAEWBS010000108.1, forward strand.
GCTGTCTGTGGTAATGACGCTGGAGCATTATGACGGCGCAAATTGGGTTCAGGTTGAATACAGCGGTGACGCTATGCCAAACTGGCCGACCGGAAACGGTCCAACCCCGCCCGGCGCGCGCTTGGAGATGCGCGGTATGTCGTGGGGACTCTATATGGATAACCTTGTGCCGGGGCAATACCGTTGGGTCAAATGGATTGATTCGAGCTATTCGCAGGGGGCTGACTTTGAAGCCTTTTGCATCTATGCAGCGTTTGAATTGGTATAAGAAATGTAACGACGGATGTAAAACCTTGCTATTTAAATGTGCCATCGATCTTGGGTTTATAAATGTGAAATATCGCTTTTTATAAGCGACAAAAAGGAGATAGATAGATGAAAAAAATGCTTTCGGTTTTTCTCGCGCTACTGACGGCGGCGCTGTGTACGTTGCCTGCACTCGCCTTTGATAACGCCGAGCTGTTTGCGGGGCTGGACACCGACTATTACACCCGCTTTAAAGGGCAGGATATCAGCATCAACGTTTATAATTGGGGCGAGTATATTTCCGATGGTGCCGACGACTCGCTCGACGTCAATCAGGCGTTTGAGGAGCTGACCGGCATCAAGGTCAACTACACCTTTTACGCGACCAACGAGGAGCTTTACGCCAAGCTGCGCGCGGGCGGCTCGAGCTATGACGTCGTCATTCCCTCCGAGTATATGATCGGCCGCATGGTCAAGGAGGATATGCTTGAAACGATCAACAAGGATAATATCCCCAATCTCAAGAATATAGACCCCGCGCTGCTCGGCATGGACTATGACCCCGATAACGCGCATTCGATTCCCTATACCTGGGGCACGGTGGTGCTCATCTACAACACCGAGCTTGTATCGGAGGATACCGACGTTGAAACGTGGGATCTGCTCTGGAACGAGAAGTACAAGGGCAACATCCTCATGTTTAACAACCCTCGCGACGCCTATGGCATTGCGCTTAAAAAGCTTGGGTTTGATATCAACCCCGAGAATCAGGAGCAGATTGATAAGGCTACCGCGCTCTTAAAGGAACAAAAGCCGGTTGTGCAGGCCTATGTCATGGATGAAATTTTTGACAAGATGGGGGCCGGGGAGGCCGCCATCGCGCCCTATTATTCGGGCGACGCCATCACGATGATGGATGAGAACCCCGCGCTGGCCGCAGCGATTCCGCGCGAGGGCACCAACATTTTTGTCGACGGCATGTGCATTCCCAAAGGCGCTAAGCAGAAGGAAGCTGCCGAAATGTACATCAACTTTATGTGCGAGCCTGTCGTAGGCGCCGCCAACTGTGAGTATATTGGCTATTCCACGCCCAACGTAGCTGCTCTTGAGCTGCTTGACGAAGAGATTACCGCCAACCCGATCGCGTATCCGCCTGAGGCGGTGCTGGCTAAAACCGCCTACTTCGTCCCGCTTGACGATGCGCTGAACAAGGCGCTCGACGCCGGATGGAAGCAGCTTTTGGCCGACGATGAAAACTTTACCTTCTGGCTCGTACCCGCGCTACTGCTACTCGCGGTGGTCGCCAGCGTTGTGATCGTGATGCGCAAGGCTGCTAAAAAGAAGCGCGATAACTATTAACGGTCATAGATTTTAATAAACAGTTTTCTGTTTTATTAAAACGGTCATGCGCTTTTAACGCAGCCAATTAAAATCTAATTCGCGCATCGCCTGATAGGCGGCGTATTTTAGAAAAACTAGATCTAAGTAGGGCCGAACGATAATTGTCCGGCCAAAACAGGGGGCGCCGGTGTTGACAGCGGCGCCCCCGATTTGTTGATAAAACCGGCTATACCGGCGGGATACCCGTCAAGCTTTAGCCTCACATCAAGCGAAGCGAGCTGAAAATGAGATAGACTTAAAATCAGCGCGGTAGTCCGTAGGGGAGATGTTGCGCCTCCATGAGCAGTAAGACGGGTGATGTAAAAATTCAGTGCCTTGATGCAGCTGCCGATAATAGGTCCTTATAGGGTCTAATTAAGTCATCGGTTTGATGGTCATGGTTTGCAAACGCTAGTTGCCGAATCAGGCGCACGATATCTTTTGTCGCATATCGGCCCAGAACATTCATTTCACGCATTATAACGAATTAGAGAGGGTGGTTGGCTTGATTACCGTACCGGCCAAAACAATTGTGACCCGCACAAAAAGCACCGAGTGGTTCGGCAGCGAATATAATATGAATATTTACCGGGGCTGCTCACACGGCTGCATCTACTGCGATAGCCGCAGTGCCTGTTATGGCGATGATAATTTTGAAACGGTCAAGGTGAAGGAAAACGCGCTGACCCTCATCAACAGTGATTTAAGGCGCAAGGTTAAGACCGGCGTGGTAGCCACCGGCGCGATGAGCGATCCTTATAATCCGCTCGAAAAGGAATTGCTGCTGACCCGGCACGCGCTTGAGCTTTTAAGTGCCTATCAATTCGGCGTGACCATCGCCACCAAGAGCGATTTAATTACACGGGATATCGATATTCTCAGCGAGATCAAGGTTAATTCACCGGTGCTGTGCAAGCTGACTGTGACCGCCTGCGACGATGCGCTGGCCAAAAAGGTTGAGCCGCACGCCCCGAGCAGCACCCGCCGCTTTGCCGCTTTAGAGGCGCTTTCAAGGGCTGACATCTTTGCCGGAATTCTTCTAATGCCGGTACTGCCTTTTTTAGAAGATTCGCTCGAGAATATCGAGGGCGTCGTCCACCGGGCGGCCGAGAGCGGTGCGCGCTTTATTTATCCTGCGTTTGGCGTCACGCTGCGGCAAAACCAGCGTGACTGGTATCTGGACGCGTTGGAGCACATCTTCCCCGGTGAAGGTTTGAAGGCCCGCTATGCCCGGCGTTACGGCAACAGCTATGAATGTCGCTGCCCTGAGGCCGCGGCGCTGTGGCGGCATTTTACCGCGCTTTGCGACCAGAAGGGCATCCTTTACAATATGAAGGATATTATCCGCAGCTATCGTCAGCCGTATCAGCGGCAAATCTCACTGTTTTAGTAGAGATTTATTGCATTGTCGATAGAAATGTGCTATAGTACGAAAGCTATCTTTTTAAAATATTTAAAGAAGGAGGTTTTACGGTGTTTGAAGGGATAAGACAAGACATTCGCGCTGTTAAAGAGCGCGACCCCGCAGCGAGAAATTCCATTGAAGTGCTGCTGCTGTATTCCGGCGTACACGCCATTATATTGCACAGGCCCGCGCACTGGCTTTATCATCGCAAGATGTATTTTGCCGCGCGCTTTATCTCGCAGCTCTCCCGTTTTTTGACCGGCGTTGAAATTCACCCCGGCGCAAAAATGGGCCGGGGCATTTTAATCGACCACGGTTCCGGTGTCGTCAT
>JAEWBS010000113.1 GCA_023391005.1 Bacillota bacterium
GATTTTGTGCACTAAAAGCGGACGAAATACTGTGGCATCTCATAATTTCCACAATTATTTACAAGATAAATTCGATTTTATGTTGCAAATGCGAAAGATTTTATGTAAAATGAATACTAATAAACTATGCGTACTGTTATTCTTGACAATTGAGAGGGGATTTGTATGTCTAACCGGCTGTTTCAGGGCATCATCCATCAAATGCGAGATTCGATCGACCGCGTGATCGGCGTGATTGACGACACCGCCCACGTTGTTGCGTGTTCCGATTTGTCCAAGCTGGACAGCTCAAGAGAATATCTTGCTCTCGACCTTGGAGAAGGTCGCACCTTTGTGCGCGACGGTTGTACCTACAAGCCGTTCGGTACGGGGCAGCGCCCCGATTTTGCGGTGTTTGTAGAAGGCACCGACGACATGGCCACGCGCTATGCCGGTATTTTGGCGGTTGCAGTTTCGGGCATTAAGCAGTATTATGATGAAAAGTACGACAGAGGCAATTTTATCAAGAACGTCATGCTCGACAACATTCTGCCGGGCGACGTCTACATCAAGGCGCGCGAGCTGCATTTTAACACCGACGTTTCCCGCGTGGTGTTTTTGGTGCGCATTGTATCCGCCTCGGGTGTCTCGGCGTTCGACGTTATTCAGAACCTGTTTCCGGACAAGCAGAAGGACTTTGTTTTCAGCATCTCAGAAAACGACATTGTCATTGTCAAGGAAATTAAGCCCGGCATCGAATCAAAAGATCTTGAAAAGCTGGCGCGCTCCATTGTCGACACGCTGGCCGGCGAGTTTTATACCCGTATCGTCGTCGGCATCGGCACTGTTGTGGTTGGCGTCAAGGATCTGGCCCGCTCCTTTAAAGAGGCGCAGGTCTCGCTTGAGGTCGGCAAGGTGTTCGACACCGAAAAAACCATTGTGCGCTACGACAATCTCGGCATTGCCCGCCTGATTTATCAGCTGCCGACCACGCTGTGCGAGATGTTCCTGCGCGAGGTGTTTATCAAGGGCTCGATCGACAGCCTTGATAAAGAAACGCTGTTTACCATTCAAAAGTTCTTTGAGAACAATCTGAACGTTTCCGAAACTTCAAGAAAGCTGTTTGTTCACCGCAATACGCTGGTGTATCGCCTTGAGAAGATCAAAAAGCTCACGGGGCTTGATCTGCGTGAGTTTGATCATGCGATCGTCTTTAAGGTGGCGCTGATGGTCAAGAAATATTTGACCGCGAACCCGGTGAAATATTGATGTGTTATCATGATTGAATTTCAGAATGTCATTAAAAGTTACGGCGGGCCGCAGCTGGCGCTTGATGATGTCTCCTTTTCGGTTGAAAAGGGCGAATTTTTGTTTGTGGTGGGGGCCTCCGGCTCGGGCAAGAGCACCATGCTCAAGCTCATTACGCGCGAGGAGGCCGCCACCGCCGGCAAGGTCTATGTGGATGGCTGCGATGTGGGCAAGCTGCGCCGCAGCGAGCTGCCCTATTACCGCAGGGGCATCGGCGTCGTGTTTCAGGACTTTCGGCTCATCCCGCAGATGAGCGTCTACGACAATGTGGCGTTCGCCCTGCGGGTCACAAACGTGGCCACCCGCGACATCAAGCGCCGGGTGCCTTATGTTCTTGATTTGGTCGGGCTGTTGCACAAAGCAAAGCGCTTTCCCGAGCAGCTTTCGGGCGGCGAGCAGCAGCGCGTCGCTTTGGCGCGCGCACTTGTCAATAACCCCTCGCTGATCATCGCCGACGAGCCGACCGGCAACATCGACCCCGCCATGTCTTTTGAAATTGTAGAGCTACTTAGTGAAATTAATAAGTGCGGAACGACAGTGATGATGGTGACACACGAACATAACTTAGTCAACAAATTCCGTCATCGTACCATGGTCATCAATGGTGGGCACCTGGTTGCCGACGGTCATCTGGGAGGCAAACGTGCGCGGCAGTAGTTTTGGTTATCTGATTAAAGAGGGCTTTCGTAATATTTATCAGAACAGAGCAATTTCGATTGCGGCCATCGGCGTGCTGGTGGCCTGCTTGCTTTTGGTGGGAATTTCGACGCTCTTTACAATAAACGTGAATAATATGGTGGGCTATTTTGAGTCTCAGAATGAGATTATGGTGTTTTTATCCGACGACGTTCAGGGCGACGAGCTGACCGATATCGACGCCGAGCTGCGCAGCATCAGCAACGTGGCGTCGGCGACCTTCATCAGCCGCGAGGACGGCTTGAAGACCTGGATGCAGGAGCTCGGCGACGACGGCACGCTGCTCGAGTGGCTTGTGGAGGATAACCCGCTGCAAAACGCCTACCGGCTCGTCGTCAAAGATCTCTCGCAGATGCAGGAGACGATCGAGCTGGTCGGATACATAGACGGTGTCGACACCATCAGCGCCTCGAACGAGGTGGCGCAGGCCGTCACAGGACTTAAACAAGCCGTCTCGCTCGGCGGGCTCGCGGTGATTGCGCTCTTGGCGGCAGTCTCGTTAAGCATCGTTTCAAACACGATTAAGCTAACGGTCTTCAACCGCAGAAAAGAAATCAGCATTATGAAATATGTGGGCGCGACAGACGCCTTTATTCGGTTGCCCTTTTTATCCGAGGGGCTGTTGCTGGGCTTTATCTCGGCAACCGTCGCGTTCTTTCTGCTGTGGGGCGGCTATACCGCCTTTGGGCACTGGGCCAGCCAGAGCGCCTTTTATTGGGCGTCGCTGATCACGGGCCAGCTTGTCGCTTTCAAGACGGTCGCGCTGCGGCTTTACCTTTACTTTTTGGGGGCCGGTGTGGGCATCGGCGCGCTGGGCAGTATGTTCTTTGTCGGCAAATATATCAAGGTATAGCCGCAAGACAACTATTATACGGTCCATTTTATCGGCGCGCTCAGGGCTAGGGTCGATTGTCCCATTCGTCTGTGCGCATGGTATAATGTGCCCGCCTAATATTTTAAAAGTATTTGCCATGTATACTTACAGTTTTTTTACATTCCGGTCATGCATTGTTTGTGGGGAGGTGGTATTGTGAAGATCATAAGACGGGTGGCGGCGTGTCTTGTCGCCCTCTTTGTGCTTGTATCGGCATCGCCGATCATCTCAGGCGCGGACAACGATTATAAGGATCAGCTCAACGCGCTTTCTTCAAAATATGACGAGCTCGAAAAGCAGCAGAAAGAGATCCAAAACCAAATTAATAAGGCCAAAACCGAAAAGGACAAGCATCTGGCGCAAAAAAAGCAGCTTGATAACCAAATTTATGGCGTCCGCCAACAGATTACGGTGTTAAGCGATAAAATTACGCTGCTTGAGCAGGGTATTGCCAAAAAGGAAGAGGAGCTTCAGGCGCAGCAGCTGCGCATTGAAGACAATTTTGACTTGCTTAAAAAGCGGTTGCGGGTTATGTACAAGACCGGCAACGCCAGTGTGTTGGGGCTGGTGCTCGGCGCGGAGGATTTTACCGAGTTTTTATCCCGGACGCAGGTAACGGCCCGGGTTGCGCAGCACGACCGCGAATTGATCGAGGAAATGCGCGAGGAGCTTGCCCAAATTCACGAGGTTAAGACACTGATTGAGGCCGACAAGACCGAGCTTGAAGCCTCAAAGGGGCAGCAGGCCCAAAAGCAAACCCAGCTGGCGCAGCAGCTTTTGCAGACGCAGGACCAGATACAGGATATCGAAGCGCTCGAAAAGGATTACAAGGCTAATCAGGCGCAGCTTAAAAAGCAGATGGATGAGGTTCAGGCCGAGGTTGACGCCATCTATTCCAAGATTGATTCAACCGGCACCTATGACGGCGGCATTATGCTGTGGCCCGTTGCAGGCTATAAAACCGTCACTTCCGACTTTGGCTGGCGCTTTGGCGGCACCGACTACCACACCGGCATCGACATTGCGCGCACCAACGCGGCGGGTCAGGGCATTTACGGCAAGCCGATTCTGGCGGCCTCGGACGGCAAGGTGGTCTTTACCCAGACGACCTACATCGCGGGGCGCGGCTACGGCATCTATCTGATCATCGACCATGGCGGCGGCATCTCAACGCTTTATGGCCACACAAGCGGCCTTAAGGTCAAGGTGGGCGATAAGGTGACGCGCGGGCAGACGGTGGCCTATGTCGGTTCGACAGGCTGGTCAACGGGGCCGCACCTGCATTTTGAGGTGCGCGTCAACGGCAAGTATACAAACCCCTGGCCTTATCTGAGATAGCCGCCCTTTTAAATGCGACTTTTCTCCGCTTTTGTAAAAGAGCCCGCGCAATTACCTTAAGAAGGAGAGCCCCATGAACAGAAAAATTACGCTGGGCGGCGCGGTGACGCTGGCCATCATGTTTTCAACCGTCACGTTCATCATGACGATGATCTATGCCCAAAAGACCTTCGACAGCCGCGTGTTCAACATCAAGGAACGCGAGACGATGTACGCGAAGCTTGCCGAGGTCGACCGTCTGATCCGGCAGAAATATTTTAATACCATCGATGAACAGACGCTGGGTGAGAATCTGGTGCGCGGCTATATCGCGGGCATTGAGGACAAGTACGGCATCTATCTGACCGCCGAGCAATACGCCGAGACGCAGAGCGACTATGACGGCAGAATGGTGGATATCGGCATCGTTTGCTCGGCCGATCCGGGCGGCTACATCCTGATTGATAAGGTCTATGCCGACTCGCCCGCGGCGGTATCGGAGCTGGCGAGGGGCGATTTGATCATCAAGGTCGATGAGCTGCCGGTCACCGCCGAAAGCTATGAGGCGGCGGTCGACGCGCTCAAGGGCGAGCCGGGCACGACGGTGACGGTGCTGGTACGCCGCGGCAGCCTTGAGAAGAGCTACACCATCACCCGCCGCAAGGTTGAGGTTCCGACGGCCGAGGGTCGCATGATCGGCAATATCGGTTACATTCGCATTCTGCAATTTAACGACAATACCCCCGACCAGTTCTTTAAGGTGATGGACCAGCTCGCCGGCAGCGGCGCTCAGGCGCTGGTGTTCGATGTGCGCGGCAACCCCGGCGGCACCATCGAGTCGGTGGGCAAGATATTGGATAAGCTGCTGCCCGAGGGGCCGATTATTTCGGCGACCTACCGCAACAGCACCACGCCGCAGGTGCTGATCACCAGCGACGCCGACGAGGTTAAGCTGCCGATGGCGGTGCTGATCAACGCCAAGTCGGCATCGGCTGCCGAACTATTCGCGCAGGCGCTCAAGGATTATAACAAGGCCAAGGCGATCGGCGTGACCACCTACGGCAAGGGCTCGATGCAGGAGATTCACAAGCTTTCGGACGGTTCGGCGCTCGACTTTACCGTGGCGCGCTACAACCCGCCCAAATCCCCCAATTTTGAGGGCATCGGCGTCAAGCCCGATTACGAGGTTAAGCTGACCCCCGAATTGGAAAAAGAGCTTGAAAATCTTGATGAAAATAGCGATCTTCAGCTCAAAAAAGCGCTTGAGGTGGTGACGGCCATCCTCAGAGATCAGGCCGAACCCGGAGCGGTGGTGACCGATCCTGCAGCCAGCACGCCCGAGGACGAAGGCGATGTCTATGTCTACACCGGCGAGGATGACGGCGAAGATGACGAAGAAGACAGTGACGATTCCAGCACCGCAGCCTCGGAATAAGGCGGCGTGTATCAGTTGACGGTTTTGGCATAAAAATGATCAAAGCGGCTGTGTTTTTTTAAAATCACAGCTGCTTTTAATGTCGGCGAACCGGCATCAGCACAATATTCGGCGCATATAGATGGATATTGCTATAGACACAAGCGCATGATAATGGGCGGACGTCCGTGCCAATTCTAGCAGCATGGGCAAATAGATGCCATATATGCCGGTCTTTTTCAGGTAAAATTGGACTTGACACAGCGGGATATTTTTTACTATAATACATCTATTGCGATCCTTTAAAAGGAGGATAACATCATGGCAAAGGAAAAGGCCCCGGTCAGCGAAATGACCCGGGAGGAATACCAGTCGCTGCGCGACGAGCTCGAAACTTTAAAAACTGTTGAGCGCAACGAGATTTCGGAAAAGATCCGAATTGCCCGTGGTTTTGGCGATCTTTCTGAGAACAGTGAATATGATGAGGCGAAGAACGATCAAGCCCGTTTAGAAGCGCGTATCAGCCGCTTGGAAGAACAGCTTAAAAATGTTGTGATCGTCGAGACGGTTAACACCGACGCGGTCGCCATTGGCACCAAGGTCGTTTTGCTGGATATGGAGTTTGGTGATGAGACCGAGTACCGCATCGGCAGCAGCGCTGTCGGCAGCGGCGAAGATATCATCACTGTTGATTCCCCCGTCGGGCACGCCATTATCAATAAGCGCGTCGGCGATGTGGTTGACATTGACACCCCCAGCAAGAAAACCTATCAAATGAAAATTGTAAGCATTAGCAAGTAGAAAAATGCGGGTGATATACCCGCATTTTTTTAAAGAAAGGAGCCATAAAGTTCATGACGGGCGCAGTTTTGAAACAAGTGAAAAACAGAAAATTCTTTGAGCGGGTAACCAGAACCGCACGCTTTGACGTTTATTTGCAGGTTGTGGCCCCTTTTGTGGGGGCTCAGTGTGGCTATTTTAATAATTTGAATATTTATTCATAAAAAGGAACGCGTTGCCGTTCCTTTTTTTAGTGCAAAATAGAGTGGCGCGTTGTGTAAAAGCGGCGGAGCATAAACGTATAAAAACCCTTCTGGAAATGCTTTTAGCTACTTTACATTGAACTATAGTTAGGTTATAATGCTAAGAAAGAACGAATCAAATTTATCTGTTTTATACATCTAATGCAGAGAATATGAATACAAACACCCCGCTTGAATAGGAGGAGTCCCATGTCAATTTATAACGCAGACCGGGCGTGGCTGATGCTGGCTGACGGAACGGTATTTGAGGGCAGGTCGTTTGGCGCAACCGGAACTGCCATCGGTGAGGTGGTTTTCACCACCGGTATGACGGGCTGTCAGGAGACGTTGACCGACCCGAGCTATTACGGCCAGATCGCGGTGCAGACATTTCCGCTGATCGGCAATTACGGTACGAATGACGACGACGTCGAATCGGACGGCATTTATATGAAGGGCTACATCGTGCGCGAGTGGTGCGATTCCCCCTCAAACTTCCGCGCAAAGGAGCGCATTGATCTCTATTTAAAAAAGCACAACACGATCGGTCTGTTTGATATCGACACCCGCGCACTCACCCGCCGCCTGCGCGAGCACGGCGTTATGAACGGCGTGATTACAACGGTGCCGATTGAAGAGCTGGGCCGGGACAAGCTGCTGGCCGAAATCAAGGCCTATGCCGTCACTCAGGCGGTCGACTCGGTCACCGCCGCTGCGACCAGAATTTATCCGGCGCACGGGCACAGCAAGCACCGCGTCGCGCTTTTCGACTTTGGCTATAAGCGCAACATTCGCGAGAGCCTGCGCGCGCGCGGCTGCGATGTCGCGGTTGTTCCGGCGCGCACCACCGCCGCGCAGCTTAAAGAGCTCGGCGTGGACGGCGTGTTGCTTTCAAACGGCCCGGGTGACCCCGCCGAGAATGTCGAGGTTATCGAAAACCTGCGCGAGATTGTCAAGATGGGGTTGCCTGTTATGGGTGTCTGCCTTGGGCACCAGCTCATGGCGCTGGCGATGGGCGGCAAAACCGTCAAGATGGGCTATGGCCACCGCGGCGGCAACCAGCCGGTTGTCGAGCTTGAGACCGACCGCACCTACGTCACGACCCAGAACCACGGCTACGAGGTGCTCGGCGACTCGCTTGATTCCAAAATCGCGAAGGTCAGCCATGTCAACGCCAACGACCGCACCTGCGAGGGGGTTGTCTATCTGAATGCGCCGGTTTTTACGGTGCAGTTCCACCCTGAGGCTTGCGCGGGACCTGCCGACACATCCTACCTGTTTGATAAATTCATCGCCATGATCGACGTCTCGAAGGAGGGCAAGTAATTATGCCGTTGCGCAAGGATATAAAAAAGGTTTTGATGATCGGCTCGGGCCCCATCGTCATCGGACAGGCCGCCGAGTTTGACTACGCCGGCACGCAGGCCTGCCGCGCCCTTAAAGAGGAAGGCCTCGAGGTGGTGCTGATCAACTCCAACCCCGCCACCATTATGACCGACAAGCGGATGGCCGACCGCATCTACATCGAGCCGCTGACGCTTGAGACGATTAAGCGGGTCATCGAGATTGAAAAGCCGGACAGCGTGCTCTCAACGCTGGGCGGGCAAACCGGCCTGAACCTGTCGATGCAGCTTGCTAAGGACGGCTTTTTGGACAGCCACAACGTCAAGCTGCTCGGCGCCAAGCCGGAGACGATCGACAAGGCCGAGGACCGCCAGATGTTTAAGGATACGATGCAGTCGATCGGCCAGCCCTGCATTCCCTCGAAGGTTGTAACCGATATTGACGACGCGCTGGGCTTTGCCGACGAGATCGGTTACCCCGTCATCGTGCGCCCGGCCTTCACGCTCGGTGGCACCGGCGGCGGCATCGCGAGCGATATTGCCGATCTGCGCGAGATTGCGGCCAGCGGCCTGCGTCACTCGCCGATTCATCAGATTCTTGTCGAGCGCTGCGTCGCGGGCTGGAAGGAGATTGAATTCGAGGTCATCCGCGACTCAAAGGGCAACCTGATCACTGTCTGCTCGATGGAAAACGTCGACCCGGTCGGCGTGCACACCGGCGACTCGGTTGTCATCGCCCCGGCGGTGACGCTGGCCGATAAGGAATATCAGATGCTGCGCACCGCGTCGCTGCAAATTGTCGATGCGCTCGGCGTAGAAGGCGGCTGCAACTGCCAGTTTGCCTTAAACCCCGACAGCTTTGAGTATGCCGTCATTGAGGTCAACCCCCGCGTGTCGCGTTCTTCTGCGCTCGCCTCCAAGGCGACCGGCTACCCGATTGCCAAGGTGGCGACCAAGATCGCGATCGGCTACAACCTCAACGAGATTATCAACGCCGTCACCGGTCGCACCTACGCGTGCTTTGAACCGGCGCTCGACTACGTTGTCGTTAAATATCCGCGCTGGCCGTTTGATAAGTTCATCTATGGTGAAAAGAAACTAGGCACCCAGATGAAGGCGACCGGCGAGGTCATGAGCATCGGCACCAGCTTTGAGCAGGCGATCATGAAGGCTGCGCAGTCGGTGGAATTAAAGCTCGACTCGATGCGCTCGCCGCTGCTCGAAAAAGAAAGCGACGAGCAGATTATGACCCGCGTACAGACCTGCGACGACATGCGCCTGTTCGCGATCTACGAGGCGCTCTACCGCGGCATTGAGGATGTTGAGGAAATCTTCCGCATCACCCGCATCGACCGTTGGTTCCTGTATAAATTTCTGAACTTGGCCCAGATGCAGCAGATTCTCGAGCAGGGCAAGCTTGACGAAACGATCTATCTGCGCGCCAAAAAGTTTGGCTTCTTGGACAGTACGATCCAGAAGATGAGCGGCGCCGACCCCGCGCCCTTCCACCGCTTTGCGAGCTATAAAATGGTCGACACCTGCGCGGCCGAGTTTCCGGCCGAGACGCCCTATTTTTACTCGACCTACGATGAGCAGAACGAGGCGGCCGAGTTTATCGAGCACCACAAGAGCGGTAAGAAAAAGGTTATCGTGTTCGGCTCCGGCCCCATCCGCATCGGTCAGGGCATTGAGTTTGACTACTGCTCGGTACACTGCGTCTGGGCGCTGAAAGAAGCGGGCTGCGAGGCGATTATCGTCAATAACAACCCCGAGACGGTCTCGACCGACTTTGACACCGGCGACCGGCTCTATTTTGACCCGCTGACCCCCGAGAGCGTCGACAGCATTCTCGAGACCGAGAAGCCCTACGGCGTCGTCGTGCAGTTTGGCGGACAGACCGCGATTAAGCTGACCGGTTATCTGGCCAAGAAGGGTGTGAACATTCTCGGCACCTGCGCCGACTCGGTGGACGCCGCCGAGGACCGCGAGCGCTTTGATGAGATTCTTGAAGAATGCCAGATTCCGCGCCCACAGGGCCACACCGTTATGACGACTGAAGAGGCGATCAAGGCGGCGGAGAGTCTGGGCTACCCCGTGCTGCTGCGCCCCTCCTACGTGCTGGGCGGCCAGAACATGGTCATCGCGCACAACACCGAGCGGGTGGTCGA
>JAEWBS010000012.1 GCA_023391005.1 Bacillota bacterium
CAGCCTAATTAGGCTGTCGTCCTACCGCGGAGCACCGCGGCTGCGGATAGGGCGTCGATTAGCGGTCCATTCTAAAGGGAAGGCTCCCCGCACCTTTAGAACATTAGGGGATACCGAAGCGCGCAGCTTGTTTGTCGGCGGCGCGACCGGGGAATCTTAAAAGACAGACTGCGCTCGGAGATGTTTCTGTGAATCGGTTTTCGGACAGGGGTTCAATTCCCCTCGCCTCCACCATTAGAAAAAGGGCTTTGGAATAAATATTCCAAAGCCCTTTTTCTAATGGTGGACCGCTGCGGCGGGGTTATCCGTTCGCTGCGTTCACTCAACGTGCGGTAGGAACCTACGGTTCCCCCACACACGCTCCCTCCCTTTTGATGCGCCACGGACCGCGCATGATATTTATATGCTATCTTCATGAGGAAGACGACATATAACATACAGATATCCAGCAAAGCAAAAAAAGACATCCTTCCGCAAGGGGAGGCATGTCTTTTTTCAATGCAAAGCAAGATATTTTAACTCTCACCGGTCAAACCGTGCCGGTATTAAAAGTAAAGACATGCTCCCGCCAATTCATCTTCATGGCAAAGTCCCAAAACAGCTTCATTCCGTTGGGATAGGTACCAGATCGTCGGATCAAATGCAAATATCGGTCCACCTTGAATTTTTTGAGGCTGACCACATCGTAGTTTTTGTCTCCCTGAAATTCGGTCAGCAGGCTTTTAGTCACAAAGCCTATTCCTGTGCCCAGAGAGACTGCCTGCATGACGGCGTCGTTGCCATATACTTGCAGCACGATGTTTAAATCGTTCATGGATATATTCTCCCGCCGGAAAGATTCCGCCAGAATTTTGGTGATATTGCAGGTATCTTCCCGCACGATTAAGGGCAGCGACATAAGCTGCCGCGTGGTAAGGGGACCCTTTAGATTGAGAGATTTTGGCGCGATCAGCACAAGGGGGTCGTAAAAGAACCGTTCATAAACAAACCCCTTGTCGGTTGAGACAATACTGGTGATGGAAATGTCGCATTCCATGGTGGCCAGCTTATGCTGCATCTGATACCCGGGAAAGGTGCGCACACGAAACGGGATGTGCGGGTAGGCCTTCTTAAAGCTGCTGACCAAGGTCGGGAGGATTAAATTGCTGGGGGTATGGCTCATGCCAAGGGTAAAGGGCTCACTTTCGCCGCCTGTGGCAATCATGAGACTCTTCATCCGGTCGTAATCTTCCAGCGCTTTTTGCGCGTACTCGGTAAAAATAACGCCCGCGTCGGTGAGGGAAATGGGTTTTCGCTGCCCCGGCGAGCGCAGCAGCAGCGTTTGCCCCACCTCGTTTTCCAGCGTTGCAATCGCCATACTGACAGCAGGCTGAGACAGGTAACACCTGCGGGCGGCAGTCGCAATCGAGCCGGTTTTGACCACCATAAGATAAATTTCAAGAGCTTCCAGACGCATTCCAATCCTCCACTTATAAAAAGTATTGATCAGTTCGACAATTTCCTCTTTGGGCATGTAACCTTGAAAAAACGGCCATGTTGGTTTTATTGGGTACAATTCATTTATAACATAAAAAAAATTTATATGTAAGCGGTAATATGCACAAAAATTACAAATTCTCTCATTTGATTTCACAAATTTTATGTGATATTGTGATGTCGGCAATTAAATTCAGGAGTGTGATATCATGAGAATCGACCAGACAAAATGTGTGGGATGCGGAGAATGTCAAAAGTATTGTATGCTCGAATGCATTCAAGCCGACCCGGAATCCGCCTTGTACACCATTGACGAAGATCAGTGCGTGGATTGCGGTGTTTGCCTCAGGGCCTCGGTCTGCCCTGTTGACGCTATTTCAATGCCCCCGGAAAACTTTCTCTACCCAAGGGCCATCCGCATGCAGTTCAGTGACCCCAGTGTGCAGCACCCCAACCTGAAGGCCTGGGGCCGCGGCACCGAGGAGGCCAAGACCAACGACGTCACCGGCAAGTTCGGGCGGGGAGAGTACGGCCTGCTTCTGGAGTTTGGGCGTCCCTGCACCGGCACCACCTTTGCCGAGGTGGAAAAGGTGACCATGGCCATGCGCGCCCGCAATATCCCCATCATTGAGGACAACCCCGTTTTTGGCTTGCTAGAGAACCCGGAAACCGGGCGCTTTAAGCCGGAATATGTCAACGAGCGGGTTCTTTCCGCCATTCTCGAGGTCAACATCCATGAAGAAGAGCTGGAAGATATTATGAGTACCATGCTCCCCATGCTGGAGGACTTGGATACGGTGGTTTCGGTCGGCTTAGTCACCCGCTTTGAGCGCGATGCCAGCTTACCGGTGGTGGATCGACTGCAGGCCATGGGGCTTACGGTGCGGCCTAACGCTAAAATTAACGTGGGACTCGGGCGTCCCTTAATTGACTAAAGGAGGTTTTGCACCATGAGCCATTCACTGCACCGTTTCGGAACCGTTGAGGACCTGCAAAACGATTTTTGCATGTATGCCAGATGCGCCAAAGGCGTTAACCGCGACAACCCGGGTGATAAGCTGCGCAAAATTCTGGATATTTACATCTCTGAGGAATACGTGAACTTTGGCTCCAGCCACGCGGGCAAAAGCTACGTGGACGGCCTCAACGTTGAGGAGTACAGAGGAACGCTGGATCATTCCTACGGCATCATCATCAACTTTGCAAAGCCCGAGGCTGTGGCCGGTGTGCTGCGCAAAATCCGTGACGAGGAGCTGGGCATATCCATCGTGGTCAGCGGCCTTATTGAGGAGGTTGTAAAAATCGCCCACAGCGTGAATCTCACCCCTCACACCGCCACACTTTCATTAGGAATCTTCGGCAAAAGGGCGAAGCTGCCCAAGGACGACACCCTGAAGGTGATCACCATGTGCGGACACTCCCTGATCGGCACACCGCTGGTGGAGAGCACCGTCGAGCAGATCAGAACCGGCAAGCTTACCCCCGAGGAGGGGGCGGACATCATCGCCAAGCCCTGCACCTGCGGCATATTCAACACGGTGCGCTGTGCCGGGCTTATCAAAAACCAACTGGCAGAGCACGTCCATTAACCCCAAGGTCAACCGCAGTACATAAAAAAGATTGTAGGAGGAATTGTCATGGGTAAAAAGCTTCTCGTTGTGTTGTTAGGTCTCGCCCTTACCTTTTCGCTTTTTGGATGTAATAACACCACCCAGGTCAAGGAAGGCCCGTGGGAACCCAGCGAAACCATTCAGTTTGTCTGTCAGTCCGGCGCGGGCGGCGGCAGCGACATTATGGCGCGAACCATTGCCCAAAACATGTCTCAGCTGGGTCTGATCAAAAAGCCCATCGTAGTGGATAACATTACCGGTTCCGGCGGCGTCAAGGCCTTTACGCACACGCTGAGCAAGGCCGGCAGCCCCTATGTCTGGCAGACCGTAAACTCCAACTTCTTTGTGGCCCCGATTACCGGCAACACCGATAAATATTACGCGGATTTCACGATTCTTGCCGTTATCGGCGGCGACCCCAACATCCTATGTACGGCGGCGGATTCCCCTTACAACACGCTTGAAGAAGTGCTGGCCGCCGCAAAAGCCAACCCCATGGGCGTCAGCATCATGATCGGCAGCGCCGGCTCGTCCGGTTCCGTCACCTCGGCAATGCTTGAGGGGGCGGCCGACGTCAAAATGACACAGGTTCCCTTTGAGGGCGGCGGCGACGGTCTGGCGGCGGTTATGGGCCAGCAGGTCGACCTTGCCTGGCAGGGCATCGGCGAGGTTATGAGCGCTGTGGACGGCGGCCTGATGAAGGTTCTTGCCATCACATCGGAAGAGCGCTCCTCCGCGCTGCCCGACGTTCCCACCTTTAAGGAGCTGGGCTACGACGTGGTTTATGAGGTACCGCGCGCCGTTGCCGCGCCCCCCAACATGTCCCCGGAGGCTAAGGCCTTCTATACCGACGCTTTCGTCAAGCTTAACGCCAGCGAGGAATGGCAGAAGAATTACATCGAATCCAATTTTATCATTCCCACCTTTGCCGTTGGCGATGAAGCGGTCGCGATGATCAAAGAAACCCACGACAAAACCCTTGAGGTCTTTAAAACGCTGGGCCTTGCGAATGTGAAATACCAGGAGAAATAAGGCGACCTTTGCATCCTAAATTATAATTGGGAGGTGAATACCGCCGCCACAACGAAGTAACGCTGTGACGGCGGTGTAAGATGGATTTAATAGTCTGTATTGCCTGTATTTTATTAGGAGGCGCGGTTTATGCGGCCTCCCCCCGTTACGATATCTTTACCTATGACCCCGTGGGCGGCGGCGGCTTTCCCCGCATACTGGCGGTGCTGATCATTATCTGCGGCCTGTTGATCGGGCTTCAGCATTTTATCAAGCAAAGGGCGGCGGTCAAGGCGGGGAGCGAGTCTCAGCCGCTGATCAAGATAACCGGTAAGGTCAAGGAGCTTGCCCTGATGGTGGTCGCGCTGATTCTTTACGCCCTGCTTATGGAAACGATCGGCTATGTGGTCAGCACCTTGCTGCTGGTCAGCGGGTTGATGTATATCCAGCACGAGCGTGGCGTCAAGCGGCTGGTTGGCACGCCGGTGGCGATTGTGGCCGGATTGTACGTGATATTTGCGATTATACTGCAAATTCGTATGCCCGCCGGCTTACTGATATAATAGGGGGCAATAACGTGATAGAAGGACTTATTATTGGCGCTCAGCATACATTTACTCCTTTTTCCATTCTGTTTATCGCGCTTGGCGTTGCCGTGGGTATTTTGGGCGGCGCCATGCCGGGCATCAACGCGGCGATTACCTGCGCCCTGCTGCTGCCCTTTACCTACGGTATGGCGCCCGCTCAGGCGCTGATGCTGTTGGTTGGCGTTTATGTCGGCGTGGAATACGGCGGCTCAATCCCGGCGATCCTCATCGGCACGCCGGGCACCCCGGCGGCGGGCGCCACCTTGATTGACGGCTTCCCCTTGCGCCAAAAGGGCAAGGCGGGTCTGGCTTTGACCGTCGCGCTGTATTCAAGCACCATCGGTAACCTGATCTGCGGCATTATTCTGATTTTGTGCGCCGTTCCCGTGGCTATGGCGGCGCTGAGCTTCGGCCCCGCCGAATACTGCGCCCTTGGCATCATGGGCCTTACCATGATCGCGGGCCTTGCCGAAGACAACATTCCCAAAGCGTTTTTGGCGGGACTTCTTGGCCTGCTGCTCTCCACCATAGGTATGGACGAGTTTTTGGGCGTACCGCGCTATGCTTTCGGCAGCCTGGAGCTTGGACAAGGTCTGGACGTTGTCCCCGTTATGATGGGCATCTTCGCCATGGGCATGATGATGCAGGACTTCTACAAGCCGTTTCGTATGGACAATATTCAAGAAGACATTCGTATGCGCCGTCTCACCAAGGCGGAATTTAAACAAATTTTCCCGACCACCATTATGGGCGGTCTGCTGGGCACCTGCATCGGCGCTCTTCCGGGCGCGGGCGCAACCGTCGCCAGCTACGTTTCCTACAATCAGGCCAAGCAAATGGCCAAGAACAGCGAAGAATTCGGCACCGGACGTCTGGAGGGCGTGGCCGCCTCGGAATCCGCCAACAACGGCTGCACCGGCGGCGCGCTCATCCCGCTGCTGGGACTGGGCATTCCGGGCTCGGGCTCAACCGCCGTTATGCTGGGCGCGTTGATTATCCACGGCATCCGTCCGGGCCCGAACCTCTTCATCAGCAACCCTGAAATTCCCTATGGTATTTTTGTGGCGCTGCCTATCGCCACCCTGTGTATGTTCACTTTCGGTTTGCTTTACACCCGTCTTTTTGTCCATGTTATCAAGCTACCCCAGACCATTCTCAACGTGGCCATCATCGCAATCGTCCTCACCGGCTCTTACGCGGTGGAGCGCAACGTCTTTGACATCTATTTGGTTTTAGTCCTTGGTTTTATAGGCTTTTTGATGCGTCGATGTAAGATTCCAACCACCCCCATGGTTTTGGGGATGGTTCTGGGCAGCATCGTCGAACGCTCGATGCGACGCGCGTTGGCTCTTTCTCAAGGCGATTGGTCCACCTTCGTCACCCGGCCCATCAGCGCCGCCATGCTGGCGTTTTCGGCTGCGATGCTGGCTTGGTCGCTGTATAAGATCTTTATGCAGAAAAGAAAGGAAAACGCTAAAGTGGCATGATTTCAATACTTAACACAAAAGGAGCGTGTGACACGATGCAAAAACTGTTTACCCCCATCACGCTGGGGCATGTAGTGCTTAAAAACCGCGTGATTATGCCGTCAATGTGTGTGCATTTTTGCGATTCCGACGGTCACGTCAACGACTGCATGCTTGAGTATGTGCGTCGCAGGGCCGCCGGTGGCGTGGGATTGCTGATTATTCCCGGCAGCCCCCACGGCAAGGTTAGCGCCGGTCGTCCCGCTCTTTCTGACGACGCTTATATTCCCGACTGGAAGCTGCTGGCCGACACGGCGCACCAATACGGCGCAAAGCTGTTCTGTCAGCTCCACCCCGCCAAGCATCAGGCCGGGCGGGGACAGAAGGTGGAGGCGCCCGAGGATTTTAGCGAGGCGGATATTGACGCGCTGGTAGCCAGCTACGCGGCCGGCGCCGCCCGCTGCCAAAAGGCCGGGGTAGACGGCGTGGATATCCACGGCGCCCACGCCCACGAAATCGCCCTGTTCCTCTCGGCCATGCACAACCACCGCACCGATGAATATGGCGGTAGCGTCGGAAACCGCTGCCGGTTCCCCATGCGCATTGTGCAGGCCATCAAGGCCGCTTGTGGGGACGGCTTTCCGGTGGTGTTTCGCATTTCCGGCACCGAGGCGGTGGAGGGTGGACGCACCATTGAGGAGGGCGCCGAGATCGCCCAGTGGCTTGAAAAAGCCGGGACAGACGCCATCCATGTCTCAATCGGAATGCCCGCGTCGGGCGGATATATCGCGGCTCCCATGGACGTTGACGACTGCTTTAACGTGGACAACGCCGCTTTCATCCGTAAGGCGGTGAAGATTCCGGTCATCGCCGTCAACCGCATTGTCGATATCGATCAGGCCGTGGATATTGTGGAAAGCGGCAAGGCCGATATGGTCTCGATTGCCCGCGGGCATCTGGCCGATCCGGAGCTGGTCAACAAATATTTGGGGCTAAACCCCGAGCCGGTTTGTCGCTGCATTGGGTGCAATCAGGGCTGTAAGGACAACGCCGCCCGCAAAAAGATCATCTGCATGCAAAACCCGTTCCTCGGGTTGGAGACGGTGCGGGTGCTTACCCCCGCCTCTGAAGAGGGCAAGGCCAAAAAAGTCGTAATCGTGGGCGCGGGTCCCGCCGGTCTGGAAATGGCGCTGAATCTTGCCCGCCGCGGTATTGTCCCGGAGATTTATGAAAAATCTTTCGCCCCGGGAGGGCTGGTCAATCTGGCCGCAAAGGCTCCCCGCAAATCCAACATGAACAGTATTGTCCAGTACCGCTTAGAAAGCCTGAAGCAGTTTGGGGTGCCGATTCACTTGAATACCGCGATGACGCCGGCGCTGCTGGCCGAACTGGGGCCCGATATCGTCGTTCTCGCCACCGGCAGCACCTCGGTGATCCCCCCCATTCCGGGCATTAAGGGCGAAGGCGTTTTCCGCTGCGACGACGTTCTGAGGGGCGGGGCGGTGCCCGGTCAGAAGGTGGCTGTCCTTGGCGGCGGTCTCATCGGTTGCGAGGTGGCCGATTACTTAGCGGAGCAGGGCAAGCAGGTCACCATCATCGACGTGATTTCCGAGCTGGCTGCCAACCTCAACTCCAGCCGCCGCAACATGATGCTCCAGCGGATGGCTAAGCTGCCCATCGACTACAAGCTGCAGCGCAGGGTTGAGCGCATTGCCCTGCCGGAGGTGACGATATCCGGACCCGAGGGAGAGGAAGTCCTGACCGGATTTGACGCGCTGGTGGTATCCACCGGGCGAACCCCTGCGAATCCCTTGCTCGAAGCGGCCAAAGCGCTACCCGGCGTGCAGGTCGTGGTCATTGGCGACGCCAGCGGCAGCGGCCTTGCGTTGGATGCCATTCAGCAGGCCGCTCAGGCCGCCTGCGAGCTGGAGCTTTAAAACAGCCGAGCCATCGAAGGCCAGCCGTTGCTATCACATAAACAGGAGACGAATATGGGAACAGCCGTAGAAAACATATTCAGCGCAAAGCTGGGGCGGGAGGCCCGGGCGGGTGAGCTGGTGATTGTCGAGATTGACGCCAGCGTCATTCAGGATGTCAACGGCCCACCCCTCACCGACGCTTTTGAGCAGTTGGGGGCGTATGCCACGGTACGCTCCCCCAAACGCCATATGATGACATTGGATCACATCTCGCCCGCCGCTTCGGCGGCTTCAGCCAACAACCACAACAAAATGAGGACCTTTGCCCGTCGCCACGGCCTCGAGCTGGTGGAGGAGGGGCAGGGTATCTGCCACCAGCGGATGGTGGAGTCGGGTCGGGTCAGGCCCGGTGCCATCGTGCTGGGTACCGATTCCCACTGCTGCCACTACGGCGTCCTCAACGCTTTCAGCGCCGGGGTGAGCGTGGCGGAGGAGGCAGTGATTCTGGCGGGGGACCGGTGCTGGCTGCGCATACCCGAAAGCATCCACATCACCTTTAGTGGGAAGCCCGCCGACAATGTCACCGGTAAGGATCTGGCCCTCGCCATGGTGCGGGCGCTGACCCAATCCGGCGCAATTTATCAGTGCTTGGAGTTTGACGGGGAGGCCTTGGGCTATCTTTCCATCGATGGCAGAACCGCCATCTGCAACATGGGAATCGAAGCCGGGGCAAAGGGCGCCATTATGCCATGTGACGACGTCCTGCGTCAATGGTTAGAGCAGAGGGGGATATCGGATTACACCCCCGCCGCGCCCGATGCCGGTGCGCGCTATGCCCGGGAGATCACCATTGACGTTTCTTCCATCCGGCCCTTGGTGGCGCTGCCGCCCGATATCGATCAGGTGGTCCGCGTCGACAGCTTAGAGCGCATCGTCGTCAATCA
Source organism: Bacillota bacterium (assembly GCA_023391005.1). Classification (GTDB taxonomy): domain Bacteria; phylum Bacillota; class Clostridia; order Oscillospirales; family Ruminococcaceae; genus Yanshouia. Next base: position 9,014 of record JAEWBS010000012.1, read on the forward strand.
GGTGGTGGTGGGCGGCTGCACCAACGGTCGGCTTGAGGATTTCGCTCAGGTGGCGGCGATCCTTAAAGGCAAACAAATCCACCCGGGCGTGCGCTTTGTGGCGGCCCCCGGCTCGAGAGAAATCGTGATTGGGATGGAGCGTCAGGGCATCTACCGTATTCTGCTGGAATCGGGCGTCATGGTGCTGCCGCCCGGCTGCGGCCCCTGCACAGGGCTTCACGGGGGACTGCTGGGCGACGGGGATGTCTGCCTTGCAACCACCAACCGCAATATGCCGGGTCGGATGGGCAGCCGGGGGGCACAGGTCTACATCGCCTCGCCGGTGGTGGCTGCCCACACGGCCCTTGCGGGGTATATCACAGCGGGAGGTGACACGCATTGCTGATTCAGGGCAGCGCTATATTGCTGGGTGACAACATCAGCGGAGATCACATCATCAGCAAGGAGTTCATCCGTCAGGGGCTAAGTATTCCTCAGCTCAAGCCCTATCTCTTCCATGCCGTGCGCCCCGAGCTTGGGGCCATGCTGGGCCCGGGAGATATTCTGGTAGCAGGCGAAAATTTCGGTTGCGGCTCCTCGAGAGAATATGTCATGCTGCTTTTGCTCGAGGCGGGTGTGCGCTGTATCGTGGCCAAATCCTTTGCCAGAGGCTTTTATCGGGCCTGCGTCAATCAGGGATTGTTGCCCATTGCCTGCAATCCTGCAGTAAAGGAAGGGGATCTTATCGAGGTGAATACCGAGGCGGGCGTCCTTCGCACCGCCGACGGTGCAAAACGCACTTTCCCGCCTTTTCCGGCGCTGATCGCCGACATCATTGACGAAGGCGGTCTAATCAATTATTATAAAAGACATGGGACGCTTGTATAATAGCCGTCCCCTATACGGGAAGCGGGCCTTGGGGCCTGCTTCCCGCAATTTTGCGTCAGGAGGTGCAGGGATGCTCCCGCTTTTTACAACACTGGCTGTGGGAGCCGCCGCCGGATTTATTCTATTAAAGCTAAAGGTTCCGGGGGGAATGATGGTGGGCGCCATCATCGGCGTCTCCTGTCTGACCATTCTCACCGGCTTTAGCGCTATGCCTTATGCGGCAAAGCAGGCCGCGCAGATGGCGGCGGGGGCCTTTATCGGCTGCTCGGTGGAACGGGAGGATCTGTCCCGCCTGCGGTATATTTACAAACCCGCGGCGGCCATGCTGTTCGCACTGCTGGCCCTCAACCTCATCATGGGCTTTGTGATCTATGCCATCACCCCGCTGGATTTGCTCACCGCCTTTTTGTGCGCTATCCCGGGCGGAATCAGTGAGATGCCCCTCATCGCCATGGATTTTGGGGCCGATGCGGCCAAGGTGGCGGTGATGCAGTTTGCCCGAATGGTGGTGGGGGTAGGCTTTTTCCCGGGCTTTATCGCGTGGGTCAATAAACGGGAAGTGCCCGAAGCTGCGGAAGCGGCAGCGACTTCTTGCGCCCCCTGTGCAGCGTCAAACCCTGAGGCATGCACCCCCCCGGCGTTATCGTGCTGGGTGGCAAGGTGGAAGCCTATTCTGACGGCGGTGGTTTGTGCGGCGGTTTGCGGTATAGCAGGGCTGTATTCCCCCATTCCTTCCGGCGCGCTGTTGCTGCCCATTCTGGGCGTGCTCGGACTTAAACTGCGGCGGGTTCCGATTCATCTGCCGCGTAAGCTGCGTCGGTTTGCACAGGTGCTGGCAGGCTCATATATCGGCTGCTCGGTCACCTATCAGGATCTGCTCGATTTAAAACAACTGACCGTGCCCGCGGTGATTCTGCTGGCGGGATATTTGCTCAACAGCTATTTAAGCGGCAGAATGCTGCGGCGCTATTTCGGGCTCACCCTCAAGCAGGGGATGCTCGCCACAAGTCCGGCGGGGGCCAGCGACATCGCTCTTATCTCGGCCGATATCGGCGTTCAAAGCGCTGATGTTGTGATACTTCAGGTGCTTCGCATGCTGGCGGCTATTTCGGTCTTTCCCTACATATTACAATTCGTGGCAAGCGCTGTCGGCGGATAAAGAATAAGAGAGGTACCCATGAAACAATCTATTTTTGAACAAGAATGCGGCGTATTGGCTCAAAAGCTGGAAAAGGTTCGGGAGGGGGTCGAAGATCTGGAATTGCAGCGTAAAAACCTGCCTGACCTGTACCGCAACCAGCCGGAGCTTTTAGCGGAAATGACGGTCCAAAACCGTAGCCGCATGACCCGTATGAAGCAGGCCTTGGAAAAGCCCTACTTTGCCCGCATTGATTTTCAGTCCGAGGCTGTCGTCGAAGCGTGCTATCTGGGGAAGATCGGCATCGAGGACGAACACCAGAGGATCGTTACGGTGGATTGGCGTGCCCCCATTGCCACCTTGTATTACGACAGCAACTTAGGCCCCGCGACCTATGAGGCGCCGGGCGGAATTATCGAGGGAGAGTTGCTGCTCAAGCGGCAGTACGACATTGAGGCGGGGACGCTGAAAGCCTATCATGATGTGGAGGCCGTCGCCAATGACGAGCTGCTGATGCCCTACTTGGCGACGGGTGGTGACAACCGGCTCAAAAATATCGTTTCGACTATACAGAAAGAGCAAAACCGCATTATCCGCGAAAAAATTAGTCAAAATTTAATTGTGCAGGGCGCGGCGGGAAGCGGAAAAACCACCGTGGCCCTGCATCGTATCGCCTATCTGGTATATAAGCACCGGGACGAGATCCGGCCCCGCCAGTATATGGTCATCGGGCCCAACCGCTTTTTCATCAGCTATATCGCCTCGGTGCTGCCGGATCTGGACGTCGACAGCGTGCCCGACCATACCTTTGAGACCTTGTGTGGCGCATATGTGGGGGAGGACTTCACCGTTGAAAGCGTCTCTCACGGCTTGGCCCGGGTCATACAGGACGAGGCGAGCGGCCGTCTGGAGCGCTACAAGTCGTCCATGGCTTACAAAGAAGCGCTTGACCGCTTTTTCGACGGCTTTTTGGAGACGGTGGTCCCTAAAAAGGATCTTGTGTTCAGGGGCTTCACCATTTTGACCCGAGAGCAGATTCACGAGACCTATGTCGCTATGGATTTTCGCCCCAACACCCCTTTGCAGGCCCGAGTAGAACAGTGCATTCTCCACCTTTCTACCCGGATCAAAAACAGCCTGATCTTCCATTGCGAGCAGCTTGACAAGTATTTGATGGCGGAAGCCCAAAAGGATGAAACCGGCGCGCATTTGGAAAAACGTCGGCGAGACAGGGAAGCGATTCGACAGGAGCTGGAGCGGGGCTGTCGACAGCTTCTCAAGCGGCACTTCGCCGTTACCGATACGGCCATTCTCAAGCTGTACAGCCTGTTTTTGTCCAATTGCGCCCAATATATGCCGGAGCAGGCGGCGGATGCCAAACGGTTAAAAGAAGAAACCTTGGAGAACCTGCGGCAAAAGATTGTGCGCTTTGCCGACCTGCCCGCCCTGATTTATCTGAAGCTGCGCATGGCAGGCTCCGGGGAATACAGCCAGTTTCGCCACGCGGTGGTGGATGAGGCGCAGGATCTCGGAGAGTTCCACTTTTACGCGCTGCGCAGCCTTTTGAGCGGCAGTACCTTTACCATTGTGGGGGATTTGGCTCAGGCCATCTTCCGCTATCGCGGCATCAGCCGGTGGCAGGATGTCAAGGCGCTTGCCCTTGACGGACGCGCCGATATTATCGAATTGCGCAAGAGCTACCGTACCACTGTGGAGATTATGCAGGCCGCTAACCGAGTGGTGGAGGCGCTGGGGTTGCCCACCGCGGAGCCGGTGGTGCGCCATGGGGAACCGGTGAACTTTATGCCCTGCGGGCCACAAGAGCTGGTTCCCACCATTGAAGGGCTGATCCGCCAATATAAGCAGGAGGAGCGCCGAACCATCGCCCTGATCTGCAAAACCGAAGAGGCGGCGTCGCGGCTTGGTCGCGCCCTGCAAGAAGCCGGTGTGGAGGCTGTATCCATTACGCCTGAGAGCACGGGGTTTGGGGCGGGTGTCTGCGTCATCCCCAGCTATCTGAGCAAGGGATTGGAATTTGATGCCGTCATCCTCTGCGACGCCTCTCAAGACGTGTATCGCGAGACCAACCTCACCGATATGCATCTGTTGTATGTTGCCATGACGCGCGCCCTTCACCGGCTGGACGTTTTATACGACGGTGCCCTTGCCGCACCGCTGCAAAACGAGATTCTCTAGACCGATAAGCATAAAAGTCCCTTTGGTTTCAACTAAAGATTGCCAAGGGGGCCAAGGCTTGGATTCATCTCAATCGGGCAGACGATATAAATATATCGGATAAAGCGCGCAATTTGCCCATTTATGTATGCCCTGTGTGAAAACGCAGGGTATATGCTGTTTTATAGGCTTTCTCACCTCTAAAAAGGCCGCGAAAAAGATATCGGTTCATATATGCCATAGGCATTTTAGGCGAGATGGAACACATAAACGCGTGCATGGCCAGATTTAAGGGCGCTTTTAGCAGCGCCCTTTTTGTATTAATGCTTGGCGGATCATCTTGCGATACAAGAAAACCCCCTTTTGCCAAAGTAGATGCGGTTTGTCAACCGCATTAAAAGCAAAAAGAGGTTTATCAATGGACGACATATGAAGTTTATTACATACTAGATGGCGGGTGCACGCTATTGCAATACGATCCCAATATCACGGCTAAGAGATCCGTTACCACCGGTTGCATCGGTGATGTTGATTGTTAGAGGCAGTACGTTAGATTTGTTTTGCATCCTGATTCGCGAAGTCAGTGGGGGTTTCGGCCGCGTCACATACCCATCTCTTGGTTAATAATAATCGCCTCTGCCTCCACGTTTTTAAGCTTTTTTAAGTGAATATTCAGCGTATTACAGATTCTATCGGGACCCGAGCAATCGTAGCAGCGGTCGCCCTTAATTGCACAGGGTGTTTTGTATCCAAACCGCTTGGCGTTCTTTGGCGCGGCAATATTCCGCGCGCGCCAAATGGCCTTTTCGAGCGTGGGCTCGATTTTATTGGTACTAAAAACAAAAAACACACGCTTATGTCCGAATATTGAGCCGGCCACCCGGTTGCCGGTGCCGTCTATATTGACCAACTCGCCGGTTTCGGCCACGCCGTTCACCGAGGTGAAAAAGACATCGGTCAAAAGCGCCTTTTTACCAATCTCAACAAACTCGGCGCCGGAGTGGGAGGCCGGATTGATCACGGTATTGTTTTCTGACAGAAGCGCCGCGAGATTCATTGATGCGAGCGTTGCAGAATCGCCAAACCCGACGGTCACACCGTTTACCGTGCCGACAAGGTATTTGACCGCGTCGTCGGGCGTCTCAAAATATGAAACCTTATACCCCTTACGGGTCAGCGCCTGAATTAATTTCTCATACTTCATGAATGGAGTGCCTCCTTTTTTTATCAGCGATCTCGACGATCGGCATCTATCAATTTTATATTCAAATGAGGCAAAATATATCAACGCCACATTGGCATATCTCCGTTTATAGCGGGTCTCATGCAGCCGGTACGATGTTTTTTGAGAGAGATTTACCGTCGGCGGCCTTATTTATACGTTGAACGGCATTTGCTTGATACTGCTCGTGGCACCGGCCAACAGGGCGGAGTGCTCGGGGTCTTATTTGCTATTCAAGAGTCGAGGTACAGTGTGGGCACCGGGTAGCGTCAATCGCAATTTCTGATTTGCAGAAACGGCAAGATTTAGTTTTCGGCGCTTCGGCCACGACTTGGGGCTTGTGGCGTTTGTCCATCAATGCGCCAAGCACCTTAACCATCATAAAAATGACGAGCGCCATGATCAAAAAATTGATAACAGCGGTTATAAAGATACCGTAATTGAGTGTTGCGGCCCCGGCCTCTTGCGCGGCGATCAGCGTTTCGTACCGATTACCGTCCAGCGCGATAAACCAATTAGAAAAATCCAGCCCCCCAACAACGCCCGAGATCAGCGGCATAATAATGTCTTTGACAAGCGAATCGACAATCGCCTTAAAGGCCGCGCCGATAATAACACCAACTGCCATATCCATGACGTTGCCCTTGCTGATAAACGCCTTAAATTCCTGCAAAAAACCTTTATACTTCTCCATAAAAACATCTCCCTGTTAAAAATCGTGTGCGAAATAAAGATACATCGATAATATAGCACAGCGGCTATCAAGATTCAATCGTGCCGCCGGTATGATTTTCCTATTTGCTGTTGGTACAAAAGCCTTGGCTTGAACGTTGAGGCTGCGGCGTTGACCGATGCAGCGCATCCGCATGAAATTTTACACCGTTCTTACACGCGGATGATTAATCATTTAACAGATGACGTTTATAATACAGACAGAAAGTGACACGGCACGTGTTTGACGCTCAAAATAGTGCGACTCCTCAATTTGAGCCTGCGCCCCACGCGACTGGTGTTCGATCTTTATTCCTTTTGCTATTTTGCTTATTTCTTTACCTTTTTCATTTTCTTTTTCTTTCCTTTTTCCGGCTCAGCGGGCAAAGGGGCTGCGCATCCTGTTGTTCGGGAATTGCGCGCGCCTTTGCCCGTTGGGCTTTTGTTTTAAAAAGAGGCATGCAAGCCATACCCCCGTGCTTATATTATCAATAAGGCCATGTGCCGCAATCATTTAGAGGAGGGGCTTTTTATGGCATTACCCTGTGCAAAAGGTTGCAGCCACTATTATGAGGGCTGCCACAAAACCTGCGGGCAATGGCGGGTGCGCACCGCAAGACAGCGCGAGGAGACCCGCAAAATAAAAGCTTTTTTAAAGGAGAAAAACGAGGTCAGCGGCATTGTTATCCGGCAATGCATGGCGCTTGCCCCGCGCAGAAGTATCATTTATTACTAAAATGCGTCAGGTTATACCCTTGAAAAAGACCCATCGGCCAATCAAAATGCCCCGGGAGACGGCGGATGCCTCCAATTATAAAACCTTTTGAAGGCAGCCTTACGGCGAACATACGTCGAGGTGGTTGCATAGAATAAAGCAGTGAAACGAGAGTGAGGTAACAGTGATGGACCTGAGCAACAGCGTTATCAACTGCAATGAAATTGTAGGGCACGTCACCATTGGGATGAAAGCGCCCCCATTCAGCGGGGACACAACCTTTGGTCGTGTGAGCCTGACCGATTATAAGGGCAAATGGCTGATTCTGTTTTCGCATCCGGGTGATTTTACGCCGGTCTGCACGTCGGAATTTATTTCTTTCGCCCAGCTTTATCAGGAGTTTCAAAAGCGCGGCGCCGAGCTGCTGGGCTTGAGCATCGACAGCAACCCGTCGCATTTAGCGTGGGTATACACCATTTATCAGACGAATGGCATCGATATCCCTTTCCCGATTTTGGCTGACCGGGTTGGCGATATTGCGCGGCTTTACGGCATGGTTGCACCCGATATCAGCCGGCAGGAAACGGTCCGCAATGTCTATGTCATCGACCCGGCACAGATCATCCGGGCCATCATCATCTATCCGATGACGACGGGCCGGAATATCTACGAAATCTTACGGTTGATTGACGCGCTGCAAACCACCGACCGCGATCACGTGCTTACGCCCGCCAACTGGATTCCCGGCGCGCCCACGCTGGTGCCCGCGCCCGCCACCTATGAGGAGCTTTATCGCCGGCTCTACGACCCGGCCAGCTTGAATTTAGTCTGCAAAGACTGGTACTTATGCTTTAACAAAACCAGCCCTTACGAGATTAGCGAGGCGGAGCCAACCTTTTAAGGCTGTGCCATAAAAGCTGATTGCCCGCGTATTTGAGCGATAGGGTCGAAAGCCCGTCTTTTTACTTATAAGAACGCCCTGAAACGGTGTCGGTTTAGGGCGTTTCTGTGCTTGTATGTATAATATGTTAGATTTTCTGCCGGATCATAGCAAGACTGCTTGAAAAAACGCTAAAAATCTGGTTTAATAAGTACATTATATTTTTAGCGGTTTAGGTTTCGTATAACGGTTTTACCACTTTGTGAGGTCTTATATGATCTATATTCCAACGCACTTTTTAAAGCCGGGCATGGTGCTGGCTAAAGATATCTCGGCCTATGGCTCGATGTTTGCCTTATTGGCACGGGGCCAGACACTGAATGCGGCGCTTATTCATCGCTTGGTAGAGGCCGAAATAGGCGGTGCTTACATCGAGAGCGCTCTGGCCAACGATATCGATCCCATCGAAATTCTGGAACCGACTTATAAGAAAAAGGTCATTTCTGAGTTAAAGGGTATCTTCGACGACTGTGAGCGGACCAATACGCTTTCAAAGCATGCGCTTAATCAAGGTATGCGCATGGCCGAAGATCTTGTCATGTCCATACTGCATCAGGACGTTTTTCTCGTCGATGTGGTGACCATCAAGGACTATGACAATTACACCTATTCCCACTCGGTTTATGTTGCCATGCTCAGTGTACTGGTCGGCATGCAGCTCAAATATAACCAGAAACAGCTCAACGAGCTGGCGCTTTGCGGCCTGATGCACGATATCGGCAAGGTTGATATTCCGCTCGAGATTATCAATAAGCCCGCCCCGCTGACCCCCGAGGAATTTGAGGAGATGAAGACCCATCCGCTGCGCTCGATCGAACGGCTGCGGCATAACCAGAATATGACCCAACGGATATTTAACGGTATCTCCTGCCATCACGAAAAATATGACGGAACAGGGTACCCTTATGGCCTAAGCGGGGATAGAATTCACATCTATGCCCGCATTTTGGCGCTGGCGGATGTTTACGACGCACTGACCTCCGACCGGTCGTACCGGCGCGCATGGATGCCGGCCGAGGCGATTGAATATATGATGGCACAAAGCAATATCCATTTTGACCACAGTCTGCTGCAATGCTTTTTACGCACGGTGGCGGCCTATCCGCTCGGATCGGTTGTGTCGTTGAGCAACGGGGCCCTCGGCATTGTCATTCAAAACAATGCCGAGAATACGCTGCGGCCCAAGCTGCGCATCATCCGCAGCGGCGCGGAGCTTAAAAAGGGTGACGAGATCGATCTTCTGACCGATTCACGCTATTTGAGCGTGGTTGTCTCAGGAACGCTTGGCGGCAGTGAGATAGCCGAGCTGCCCAAGGAGCTGCTCCAGATCAAAAAATAGGTACCAATGCGCTATATCGTTTTTGTTTGCGCAGCCGGGCGGTTTGTCCGGCTGCGCCTTTTATGCATATTCCGTTTAAACCGCAATGAAGGACCGCGGCGGCATTGTATGAGATATGTTTTCGATAAAAAAAGTAAAAATCAACACAGCGCAGTCGGTCTTTCTTTATAAAGGTCTTTGTCAAAAGCCATATTAGATGAGGGGCCGGCAGCGCGAGGTGCATGAATAAACGGGTGGCGCCGTGTACAAACGGCGCCGTTTGTGGTATTATAAATAGCAATATACGGCTGTATTGGCGGCAAATTTAATGTTCTGTGGGCGCTTAAAAAGCGGCGGGCGGCTGCCTGCTTTGCTTTTTGCTCTAGCGGAATATAAATCGTTCGTCATCTACGCCGCTTTTTAAAACACAGATGGGCGCAACAAGAAACTTGGTGTCGGGGGGGAGGGGTGGCATGGCCTTTGAGCACTATATTGTCAGCGGGGTCAAACGCCTGCGCTGCGGTTATACGACCGGTAGCTGCGCGGCGTTGGCGGCGGGTGCTGCTGCGGCCATGCTGTTGTCCAATCGGCGACTTGATACCGCTGCGTTAATCACGCCCCGGGGCCTTCGGGTCGAAGCCGCGCTTGAAGAAGTTACGCTGCAGCCCGATGAAGCGATCTGCGCCGTGCGCAAGGACGCCGGCGACGACCACGACGCCACCGACGGCATGTTGATCTTTGCCTCGGTCAAAAAATGCACCCGAAACGAGATTTTCATCGACGGGGGCGAGGGGATTGGGCGGGTGACCAAACGCGGGCTCGACCAGCCGGTGGGCGCGGCGGCCATTAACACAACGCCGCGCCGGATGATTGCCGAACAGGTATGCGCGGCCTGCGCGGCGGCGGGCTACACGGGTGGTATGCGGGTGACAATCTTTGCGCCCGAGGGCGTAAAGATCGCCCAAAAAACCTTTAATCCCAACCTTGGCATCGTGGGCGGCATTTCAATTCTGGGCACCAGCGGTATTGTCGAGCCACAGAGCCTCTCAGCGCTGCTCGACAGCATTGAGATTGAAATGAAGATGCACGCCGCCAACGGCCATAAACGGCTGTTACTCACGCCCGGCAACTACGCCGAGCATTTCGCACATACGTATCCGGCGCTGCGCGCCATTCCGCAGATCAAATGCGCCAATTTTATCGGAGACTGCCTTGATTTTGCAGCGGTCTACGGCTTTTCAGAGGTGCTGCTGGTCAGCCATATCGGCAAGGCGGTCAAGTTGGCGGGCGGTATCATGAACACCCACTCGCGCATTGCGGACTGCCGAACCGAGCTGTTTGCCGCTCACGCCGCCTGCTGCGGCGCGAACCGCGAAACCTGCGTTGCGCTCATGCAGGCCGCCACTGCCGACGCCTGCCTTGAAATTTTGGACAGTGCGGGGCTTAAAAATGCCGTCGCCGACAGCCTGTTGCAGGCTATGCAGGCGCACTTATCCCGCCGCGCGGCGGGGGCGTTTCAGGTAGGGGCGGCCGTGTTTTATGACGGCTACACGCTGCTGGGCGTGACGGCGCAGGGCGAGGAACTGTTGAATAAATGGAGGACGAACGCTTGAAAGGAACATTATACGGCGTCAGTGTGGGGCCGGGCAATCCTGAGCTGATGACATTGCAGGCGGTGCGGTTGCTGGAGCGCTGCCCGGCCATTGCGGTACCGCAGACCGGAAACGGCGGCACCGTTGCGCTTGATATCGCGTCTCAGGCGGTGGATCTAAGCGGCAAAACGCTGCTTATGCTGCCCTTTTTGATGACCCGGGATAAACAAAAGCTCGACGAGCGCCACCGGCAGTTGGCTGACGTGCTCAAGACGGCGCTCGACGCCGGGCAGGATGTGGCGATGCTGAGCCTTGGCGACACGTCGGTCTATTCCTCGTTTTCATATATGGCTGAGCTGCTGGCGCCCGAGGGCTATCTCATCGCGCTTTCGGCGGGGGTGACGAGCTTTTGCGCGTCGGCTGCCGCGTTGGGCATCAGCCTGACGGAGATGAATAAGCCGGTACATATCATCCCTGCCGGGACCGACGATGGGCAAGCGCTGGCATTGCCCGGTACCAAGGTGCTTATGAAGGCGGGTAAGTCATTGCCGCAGCTTTTAGCGCGGCTAAAGGCGCAAGGGCTGCTTGAAAAAGCCATGCTCGTGCAAAACTGCGGTCTGCCGGGCGAGAAGATTCTTAAAAAAATCCCCGAGGACTTTGACGCCCCGGGTTATTTTACAACCGTTATCGTGAAGGAGTGAACGCCTTGGTCAGCTTTGTGGGGGCGGGCAGCGGCGCCGCCGACCTGATTACGCTGCGCGGCGCGCGTTTAATCGAGCGGGCCGATGTGATCATCTACGCGGGCAGTTTGGTGAACCCCGCGCTGTTGCAGACGGCAAAGCCGGGCTGCGCCATCTATGACAGCGCCAAGATGACGCTGGAGGAAGTTATGGCGGTTATGCTTTCAGCATCGGCGCGGCAGCAAAATATCGTGCGGCTGCACACCGGCGACCCCTGTCTCTATGGCGCGATCCGCGAGCAGATGGACAGGTTGAACGCGGCGGGCATTCCTTACGATTATGTGCCGGGCGTCTCAAGCTTTTGCGGGGCCGCGGCGGCCTTAAAGGCCGAGTATACGCTGCCGGATGTCAGCCAGAGCGTCATCATCACCCGTATGGCGGGCAGAACGCCGGTGCCGCCGCGAGAGCGTATCGCCGCCTTGGCGGCGCACGGCGCGACGATGGTCATATTTCTGAGCGCGGGACTGACTGAAACGCTTGAGCAGGAGCTGCTTTCGGGCGGCTACGCCCCCGATACCCCGGCGGCGATCGTCTATAAGGCGACCTGGCCCGAGGAGCAGGTGCTGCGCTGTACCGTCGGTACGCTGCACGAGACAGCGAAGGCAAACGATATCACCCATACGGCGCTGATTACGGTAGGCAGCTTTTTAGGCGATGATTACGCGCGCTCAAAGCTGTATGACCCCGCCTTTACGACCGCCTTTCGCAAAGGGGAGGACGGCAGGGTATGACGCTTGCGATGCTGGCGTTTTCTGAAAAAGGGCTGTTGCTGGCCAAGCGCCTGCAAGCGCTGCTGCCGGATGAAAACAGCAGTGCCGAACGCTGCCCCAAGGACGGGTTGCACGCGTGGACGGCGCGGCATTTTGAAGCGGCCGACGCGCTGGTCTTCGTCGGCGCGGCAGGCATCGCCGTGCGGGCGATCGCGCCTTTTGTCGACCGCAAAACCTGCGACCCGGCGGTGCTGGTGATTGATGAATGCGCCGAGTTTGTGATTCCGATTCTATCGGGCCATATTGGTGGGGCCAACGCGCTGGCAAAAAGGCTGGCTGCGCTGCTAGGTGCGCGCGCGGTCATCACGACCGCGACCGACTGCAACGGCCTGTTCGCCATCGATAGTTGGGCCGCCGAACAGGGCTATGTCATTCGCAACCCCGAGCGCATTAAGCAGGTGTCGGCACGGCTGCTCTTACACAAAACAATCCGATTGAAAAGCGAGTTTGAGACGCTGCTCGATGCCACGCTGAAGGAGCAGATTCTCCTGACCGAGCATCCACCGTTTGATGTCATCATCGGCGTCCAAGCTGATAATACTTCAGCGTTGCATCTTATCATACCGGTGCTCACGCTGGGCGTGGGCTGCAAGCGCAATACGCCCGCGTCGGTGGTTCACACGGCGTTTGACCGCCTGTGCGCCGATTTTAATCTTGAGCCGCACGCCTTTAGCCGGGTGTGCAGCGTCGACCTTAAAGCAGACGAACCGGGGCTGCGCGATTTTTGCCGCGACAAGGCGCTGCCATTCGTCATCTTTTCGGCGCAGGCGCTCGCCGCGCTGCCCGGCGATTTTACCGCGTCGGATTTTGTGCGGCAAACGACCGGCGTTGACAACATCTGTGAGCGCAGCGCGGTTTTGGGCAGCCAAGGCAGGTTGCTCATTCAAAAACAGGCCTTTGACGGCGTGACGATGGCGGTGGCCATCGCCGCGCACAAGGTCCATGTCACACAAGCGACCTGAATATATGGCGCTATAAAAAGGAGAACACGATGAAGCTATCTGTTGTGGGCATCGGCCCCGGACATGCCGAGGGTATGACGGGCGCGGCGTACGCCGCCTTGGCCGCCTGCGATTTAATCTGCGGTTATACCGCTTATATCGACCTTGTGCAGCCCATTTTCCCCGATAAAAGCACCTTTTCAACCCCGATGAAAAGCGAGATCGAACGCTGCCGCGCGGCGCTCAAGGCTGCAGAAAACCAGAACGTTGCCATGGTGTGCAGCGGCGACGCAGGCGTTTACGGTATGGCTGGGCTGCTTTACGAGCTTTGGGAGCCTACCGGTCCGGTGACGCTCGAGGTCATTCCGGGCGTGACGGCGGCGCAAAGCGGCGCGGCGCTTTTGGGTGCACCGCTGATGCAGGACTACGCGGTCATCTCGCTGTCCGACCTGCTCGTCGACTGGGCGGTCATCGAAAAGCGGCTGCATGGCGCGGGCATCGGTGATTTTGCGGTGGCACTTTACAATCCGGGCAGCAAAAAGCGCACCGATCATCTGCGGCGTGCCTGCGATATTCTGCTGCAATATCGCGATGAAAACACACTTTGCGGCGTGACGGAAAATATCGGGCGCGTGGGGGAAGCCACACAGCTCATGCCGCTGTCACAACTTCGTGATTTTTCGGCCGGTATGTTTTGCACCGTGTTTATCGGCAACAGCAGAACGGTCGAGATCGGTGGCAAGATGATCACGCTGCGCGGCTATGAGGCGAAGCGATGAAGCAGATGCTGATTTTTGGCGGCACGGCGGACAGCCACCCACTGTTGGAATGGCTGCTGCAATGGGATATCCAAGTGACGCTTTGCGTGGCCAGCGATTACGCGAGGGCGCTGTTGCCGCCCTGTGACCGTCTGACCGTTCGGGTCGGGCGGCTGGATGCGGCGGCTATGGCGGCGCTGATGCAAACACGGCGCTTTGACTGCGTCGTCGATGCCACCCATCCTTACGCCAAAGAAGCCACCCGCAATATCCGGGCGGCGGCGCAGGCGGGGGGATGCCCCTATTTCAGGCTGCTGCGCCCGGGCAGCGACGCGACCGATTGTATCGTCGTGCCGTCGGTGGCTCAGGCGGCGCAATACCTTAACCAAAGCGCGGGGCGGGTGCTGATTGCCACCGGCTCGAAAGAGCTGGCGGAATACACCAAGGTGCAAAATTTTGCCGAGCGCTGCTACCCCCGCGTGCTGCCGATGGCTGAAGCGATTGCGCAATGCACGGCGCTGGGCTTTTTGCCAAGCCACATTATCGCCATGCAGGGACCGTTTTCTCAGGCGTTAAACGTTGCGCTGTTTGAGCAGCTCAGCATCGAAATGCTCGTCACCAAGGACGGCGGTGTGCCGGGCGGCTTCCCCGATAAGCTGGCTGCCGCAAGGGCGTGCGGTGTGCGAACCATTCTGGTCGACCGTCCCGAGGACGCAGGTGATACGTTTGAGCAGCTTAAAATAAAGCTGGCAGATTTTTTGGAGCTGCGTTGACGCATTTTAAAGCGTGACACGGTTTTAGTACAAGATAATTAAGCTAAGGTTTTTCAGATTGACAAAGAACGATACCTTTTTGGTAGTTGTGTTAAAACGGCAGAAGTACTTTGCGCTTGCGCGCAGGAACGGCCCCCACCCCCGGCGCTTGCATGTTCTGCGGAACATGCGGGTATCTTCCACTACGTTACAGATGCGAAGCGCCTCGCGGGCGGGACGCTGTCCCCCCGCGTGCCCCCTTGACCTCCGGCGGGATTTTGGAACGGCAGGGTTTGAGGGCTTAAACGGTTGTTGATTATATGCCCCACGTGGGGGTGTTACCTTCCCACGCACCGTTAGTGGGCGCGCATCCAGACTTGTTACGTGATTATACGCGCCAATGATGTTGTTCGGCCTCTTGGGGCACGATGGCGCTTCCATCGCGCCGCCATGCGGGAAACGTATGACTTTTTCGATAGACTACAAAGCCCCAGATTTTTAAAGATAACAGGAATTTCAAAGGAGGACAGCACATGCGTGTGACCATTGCAGGCTATGGCACAGGGGCCGGGGACTGCCTGCCTGAGACACAACGGGTATTGAATGCCGCCGGGCTGGTGCTCGGTGCACCGCGCCTGCTTGAACGTGCGGGCGTCGCCCCGCCGCGCGGTGTCGCCGCTGTCAGTGCCTCGGAGCTTGCCGTCGCCATCAATGCCGCACAGGCCGATTCGGTCTGTGTGCTCATGAGCGGCGACAGTGGCTTTTACAGCGGTACCCGGCTGCTGCTGCCGCTGCTGACCGGGCATGAGGTGTTGGTGCTGCCGGGTATCTCGAGCGTGCAGGCACTCAGCGCGGCGCTGCAAATGCCGTGGCAAGGCTGGCGGCTCTGCTCGGCGCATGGGATCGACTGCAATGTGGCACATGAGGTCTCTCGCCACGCCGAGTGCTTTTTTCTCACCGGCGGTGAACAGACGCCCGACGCGCTGTGCCAAACACTTACCGACTGCGGCTTCGGCACGCTAAACGCCTTTGTCGGCTCGGATTTAGGCAGCGTCGACCAGCGGCTCGCAAAAGGCACTGTTGCGGAATTGGCGCGGCGGCGGTTTTCACCGCTTTCAGTGTTGCTGGTGCAAAACCCTGCGCCGAGAAAACGGGTGGGCTTCGGCCTGCCCGATACGGCGTTTGTGCGCGGCAATATCCCGATGACCAAAAGCGAGGCGCGGGTTGTTGCGCTCTCAAAGCTGCGTCTTAGCAGTAGCGACATCGTGTTCGACATCGGGGCGGGCACCGGCTCGGTCGCGGTTGAAGCGGCGATGCTGCTCGACACCGGGCGGGTGTACGCCATTGAGCAAAAGGCCGAGGGCTGCCGTCTGATCACCGAAAACGCTCAAAAGCTCGGCGCGTTTAATCTGACCTGTATCGAGGGCGTTGCGCCGGATGCGCTTCGACCGTTGCCCGCGCCCGACGCGGCCTTTATCGGTGGCAGCGGTGGCAGGCTGCGCGAGATCGCCGCGCTGCTGTTGGATAAAAATCCGCAGGTGTGCCTTGTGGTCGCCGCCGTCACGCTTGAGACGATCGCCGAAGCGGTCGGCCTTTTCAATGAACTGAATTTGCCAAACACCGAAACGGTGCAGGTGGCGGTCAGCCGCGCCGAGCCGCTGGGGCGGTATCATCTGATGGCGGCGCAAAATCCGGTTTATATGATCAGCGGGGGTGGCGGCTATGACTAAAGCGCTGCCGCGCCTGCTGTTGGCGGCTCCTTCAAGCGGGCAGGGCAAAACGACGCTAACGCTGGCGCTGTTGCGGGCCTTTCAACTGGCGGGCCAGAAACCGGTTGCCTTTAAAAGCGGTCCTGATTACATCGATCCGATGTTCCATCGCCGGGTGCTGGGGCTGCCGAGCTATAACCTCGATCTCTTTCTTTCCGACGCGCCGACGGTGCGCCGTCTTTTAGCCCAAGCCGATGGCGGCGATGTAGCTTTGATCGAGGGTGCGATGGGCTATTACGACGGCGTCGGTACGACCGACGCGGCCAGCGCTTGGGCGCTTGCGCGCGCGACCGAAACGCCGGCTGTTCTGCTGCTGTCGGCCAAGGGCGCGGCGTTGTCGCTGGCGGCGACGGTGCGCGGCTTTGACAGCCTGCGTCACCCCTCGCAGCTTGAGGGCGTTATTTTAAACCGCTGTACGCAGGCGCTCTATGACCGCGTGGCGCCCATCATCACGCAAGAGACCGGCCTGCCGGTGCTCGGCTTTTTGCCCGAGCTGCCTGAATGTACGCTGCAAAGCCGACATCTCGGGCTGGTGACGGTGGATGAGCTCTCCGATCTATCGCAAAAGCTTGATCGCCTCGGTGAAGCCGCGCTGCGGCACATCGACTTGCAGGCACTTTTACGGTTGGCGCAGAACGCGCCTCTGTTGGAATTTACGCCGCAGGTTCTTGCACCGCAGATCGGCACACCGCTGTCGCGCCGAATACGGCTGGCCGTCGCGCATGACGACGCCTTCTGCTTTTATTACAGCGAGACGCTCGCGCTATTTGAGGCGCTCGGCGCCGAGTTGGCGTTCTTCTCGCCGCTAAACGATGAGCGCCTCCCGCCCGATATACAGGCACTCTATCTTGGCGGGGGCTATCCCGAGCTGCACGCCAAACAACTTTCGCAAAACAGCACCATGCTTTGCGATATCCGCAACGCGGTTGAGAGTGGTTTGCCCTGCTTGGCCGAATGCGGCGGGTTTTTATATCTGCATGAACAATTGCAGGATGACAAGGGCGACTTTTACCCGATGGCGGGCGTTGTTGCGGCAACGGCGACACGCGGTGTCCGGCTCGGGAATTTTGGCTATATCACACTGACGGCGCGGCGGTCTAATCTTTTGTGCCGCGCGGGCGAGGCGCTTTGCGCGCATGAATTCCACTATTGGCAGAGCAACGGCTGCGGCGATGGGTTCAGGGCGCAAAAGCCCGACGGCCGCGCGTGGGACGCCGTGCATGCCACGCCGAGTCTGTTCGCGGGTTTCCCCCATCTTTATTTGCAAGGGAACATCCCGGCGGCCAAAAACTTTTTAGCCGCCGCGGTTGCTTATGGCCGATCAACTTCAAAAACACCCTAGCAATTTTCGGAATATTTTACGTGGGTCAGGGCGACGCGGCGGGCTGACGCCTGAAGAGGACAGCGCGGTCGTGCGGAACATATCGCGGTTGAGCTTATTATTAAGATACGTAAGGTCTCCTTTAAGTTCGACCGTATGCAAGCAAGACGATAGTATTAATTGCGTGATAAGCCACACTGCTGTAGCCTAAAGACCGGGCGGTTTGACCGTTAATCGACTATATGGAGAAGGATATGGATTTTCAGGAACTGAACCGACAGATTAAGCCCCCCGACCCCGCTGCGGCGCAGCTTTGCCGCGCGCGCTGGAATGCGATCGCAAAGCCGATCGGCAGCCTTGGCTTGCTTGAGGAGGCCGTAATTAAAATCGCGGCGCTCACCGGCGATGCGCTGCCCGATATTCGGCGCCGCGCGGTGCTGGTGCTCTGCGCCGACAACGGCGTGGTGGCCGAGGGGGTCACCCAGACCGGCAGCGAGATCACGGCGCTGGTGGCTGAAAATATCGCCAACGGGCACGCCTGCATCCGCTATATGGCCAAGCGGGCGGATATGGAGGTCTTTACGGTCGATATGGGGATGAACCGTTCGTCCGACTGCAAGGGTATTCTCGACTACGCCGTCTCGCGCGGTACGAAGAACCTTGCCAAAGAGGCCGCCATGACGGCGCAGCAGGCCGAGCAGGCCATCCGGCGCGGCATGGAGCTGGTACGCCGCTGCCAGCAGCAGGGCTATCAACTGCTGGCGACCGGTGAGATGGGCATCGGCAACACGACAACGGCCAGCGCCGTCTCGGCTGTGCTGCTCGGCAAGACGGTGACCAAGGTGACCGGGCGCGGGGCGGGCTTGAGCGATCAGGCCATGCGCAAAAAAATTCGGGTGATTCAATCGGCGGTCCGATTGCACGCGCCCGACGCGGGTGATCCGTTCGATGTGCTGCAAAAGCTGGGCGGACTGGATATCGCGGGACTGACCGGCGTTTTCTTGGGCGGCGCGCTTTACCGCGTACCGGTGCTGATCGACGGCTTTATCAGCGCGACGGCGGCCTTGTTGGCCGCGCGGCTCTGCCCCGGTTCGGTGCAGGCGATGATCGCGACACACGTTTCCTCCGAGCCCGCCGCCGCGATGCTGCTGGCGGCCCTCGGCCTCGAGCCGATGATCACCGCCGGACTGCACCTCGGCGAGGGCACGGGCGCTGTCTGCGCCGTGCCGATGCTCGATATGGCGCTGGAGGTCTATAAAAACATGGCGACCTTTGAGCAGATCGGCATGGCGGCCTATGAGGCGCCCGCCGAAACTATTGAAGGCGTCGTGACGGTATGACGGCGCTGATCATCGGCGGCGCCGCGAGCGGCAAGAGTGAATACGCCGAATCGCTGCTTGAGGGCGCCGAAAATAAGCTTTATATCGCAACGATGCAGCCCTTTGGGGATGATGCGTCGGCGCGCATCGCGCGGCACCGCACCTTGCGCGCGTCAAAGGGGTTTAAAACGCTCGAGCGGTTTACCGCGTTGGGCGCGATGACCGACGCCGAACTGCCCGAGGGCTGCGCGGTGCTGCTCGAGTGTCTGGGCAATCTCGCGGCCAATGAGTTGTTTGCGCCGCAGGGGGCCGGGGAGAAGGCTGAGATAGCGATCTTAGACGGCATCGCACATCTCATGCATCGCAGCCGCCATCTGGTTGTGGTCACCAACGACATCTTTGCCGACGGTGTGACCTATGACGCTGAGACCACGCGCTATCTTAGTCTGTTGGGCCGCTGCAACGCGCAGATTGCGGCCCGCTTTGACCGTGTGGTTGAGGTGGTATGCGGCATTCCGATTCTGTTAAAGGGGGGGAGCGTATGACAGTTTTGCGGTCCATCGCGCTGGCTTTTGCGATGTTTTCGCGCCTGCCCGCCCCCCGCGTGGAATGGAGCGCAAAAAACATGCGCTATATGATGGCGGGCTTTCCGCTCGTAGGCGCGGCGGTCGGGCTGCTGCTGTTCGGCTGGGCTGCTTTGAGCCGCTGGCTCGAACTTGGCGCGGTGCTCACAGCCTGTGGACTGACGCTGATTCCCGTCGCCGTGACGGGTGGCATCCACCTCGACGGCTTTTGTGACACGGTCGACGCGATGGCCAGCCACGCCGAGCCCGTGCGCAAGTGTGAAATTTTGAAGGACCCCCACATGGGCGCGTTTGCCGCCATCGGGCTGGTAGCCTATTTTATGCTTTATGTTTCGCTTTCTTATACATTGATACTGTCCCGTTCCGCGCTGCTGCTGCTTTGCTGCGTGCCGGTTTTAAGCCGCGTGTTTAGCGCCATCTCGGTGGTTTTTCTGCCCGGCACAGGCGAGTCGGGCACGCTAAGCAGCTTTCATGAAGCTGCTGATAAGCGGGTGGTATGGATCGTGCTGCTGGCGATGTTGGCGTTTTGCACAGCGGTAATGTTGGAAATCTCGCTGCTCGGCGGCGGTCTGATGCTGTTAGCGGCATCAAGCTGCTTTTGGCGGCTCGCGCAGATGGCAAAACGGGAATTCGGCGGCATGCGGGGCGATTTGGCGGGCTGGTTTTTGCAGTGCTGCGAGCTGTCCTGCTTAGTCGCGCTGGTAATAAGCCAAAAGGGGGGCTGGCTGTGATCTTGATCATCGGCGGTGCGCATTGCGGCAAGCGCGGTTATGCCGCCGCCCAATTCGGATACGATCTTAAGCAGATGTCCAATCAGCTCGACGCCGCGCCGGTGCTCTACGACCTTCAGGCGTTGCTTAAAGTGAATCCTGATTATGAAGCGTTGCTGCCGGTGCTTTTGCAAAAGCAGGTTGTGATCTGCAATGAAGTGGGCTGCGGCGTTGTGCCGATCAACGACGCCGAGCGGGTGTGGCGCGAGACGGTGGGCCGGGCTTGCTGTGCGTTGGCTCAGCGCGCCGAAAAGGTCATCCGGGTACAATGCGGTATCGGCACCGTCATCAAAGGGGGATGAGTGCAAATGACTGTTTTGGCGGCAATTCTGATTGGCTTTGCGCTCGACTGGCTCTTTGGCGACCCGGCCTGCATCCCGCATCTGGTGGTGGGTATCGGCAAGATGATTTCCCGCTTTGAAAAAGGGCTGCGCAAAGCATTCTTAAAAACGCCCAGCGGCGAATTGTCGGCGGGGGCGGTGCTGGCGGTCAGTGTTCCGTTCATCTCGTTTGGGCTTTGCGCACTGGCTCTGTGGCTGGCGGGGTTGGTTCATCCGGCGGCACGGCTGGTGTTGGCGGCGCTTATTTGCTGGCAGTGCCTCGCGGCCCGGTCGCTGGCGCAGGCGGGGCGGCAGGTGGAACGCGCGCTGGCGTCTCCTGATATTGACGACGCGCGCCGTGCCGTGGCACAAGTGGTCGGGCGGGATACCGCCGCGCTTGACCGCGCGGGCATTATCCGCGCGGCGGTTGAGACGGTGGCCGAAAACACCTGCGACGGCGTGGTTGCGCCGCTGTTCTGGCTGGCGGTCGGCGGTGTGCCGCTCGGTGTTTTTTATAAGGCCGTCAATACACTCGACAGCATGGTGGGCTATAAAAACACGCGGTATCTTTATTTTGGCCGCGCCTCGGCACGGCTTGACGATGGTATGAACTACCTGCCCGCGCGCCTTTCGGCACTGCTTCTGATCGCGTCGGCATGGATATGCGGCTTTGACGCTAAAAACGCGTGGCGGATTTTTAAGCGCGACCGCTATAACCACAAAAGCCCCAACTCGGCGCAGAGCGAATCGGCCTGCGCGGGGGCGTTGGGTATTCAGCTTGGCGGCGACGCGGTCTATTTTGGAAATCGCGTGCAAAAACCGACGATCGGCGACGCGCTGCGCGCCTGTGAGCCGCAGGATATTCTGCACGCGAACCGGCTAATGCTCTGCACATCGGTGATGGGGTTGTTGACCGTGCTATTGATAAGGGGGATTTTGCTCATATGGCCGATTTTGACGGCACATTAATACACGGCGGCGACGCGCGCGGCTTTTTGGCGCGTTACGGGAAGATGCCGCTCGACTTTTCGGCTAATGTCAATCCGCTCGGGGCACCGCAGGCGGTACACGATGCCCTTTGTCACGCAGCGCAGGATGTTGACCGCTACCCCGACCCGCTCTGCCGCGACCTGCGTAATGCGATTGCGCAAAGCGAGGGCGTGATGCCTGAGCAGGTATTCTGTGCGGCGGGCGCTGCGGAGATTATTTACCGTCTCGCGGCGGCGCTAAAGCCCAAGCGGGCGCTGATACCGGCGCCGACCTTTTCGGAATATGCGCTGGCGCTGGCCGGGCAGGGGTGCGAGGTTGAGCGGCATTGGCTGAGAGATGAGGACAACTTTGCCTTGACCCCGGCGATTTTACCCCAGCTGCGGGCCGGTATCGACCTCGTGTTTTTATGTAATCCCAACAACCCGACCGGCAGTGTCGTCGACTCCGATCTGATGGCGGAAATTTTAAAGCGCTGCGCCGCGCATCATATCCGATTGGTGGTGGATGAATGCTTTCTGGGCTTTACGCCGCAGCCCGAAGCGCACACGCTAACTCCGATACTGGCGCAATATCAAAATCTGCTGCTGCTAAAGGCGTTTACCAAGCTTTACGGCATGGCGGGGGTACGGCTCGGCTACTGCCTGAGCGGCGATCTTGCGCTGTTGCAGCGGCTTTATGAAGCGGGGCCGCCGTGGAACGTCTCGTCGCTGGCACAGCAGGCGGGCATTGCGGCGCTGGGCGCGCGCGATTATCTCGACGAAAGCCGCGCCATTGTCGCCGCCCAACGGCCCCGCCTGTGCGCCGTGCTGGGGGCGCTGGGCCTGCGCGTCATCCCGGGTGAGGCCAATTACGTTTTATTTTTCAGCGCCACGCCGCGGCTGGTTGAAAAGCTGTGCGAACAGGGTGTTCTGATCCGTGACTGCGCGAACTTTGAGGGTCTGGGCGACGGCTGGTACCGTACAGCGGTGCGTACACCTTCTGAAAACGACCGGCTGCTCGCGGCGCTTAAAGTCTGTTTATAAGCCGCTGACGCCCGGTGCTGACGACATTTTTCGGCCGATAAGCGGAATTTTCGCTAAGGCGCGCGTTGTGGCGAAGCGTGCCGTATGATGGCGCTTGTTGTCGGCATTGATGGACAAGCCTGCCGCAGGCAACAGAATCCGACACGTAAACAGCGGGTTCGCCACGGCGCGCGCCCTAGCGAAAGATCGCGTATTATAGCGTTTACCGTCGACTCCGGCATGAACCAAAGACAATTTACGGAGGGGATATCATGAAAAAAGCACGATCCATTATGGTGCAGGGGACGATGTCCAACGCGGGCAAAAGCCTTGTCGCGGCGGGCCTTTGCCGCGTTTTTATGCAGGACGGCTACCGCGTCGCCCCTTTTAAAAGCCAGAATATGGCGCTCAACAGCTTTGTAACGCTCGACGGGCTTGAAATGGGACGCGCGCAGGTGACACAGGCGCAGGCGGCGGGACTCGAGCCGGATGTTCGCATGAACCCGATCTTGCTCAAGCCCACGACCGACGTAGGCAGTCAGGTGATTCTGCACGGCGAAGTGGTCGGCAACATGACGGCGACGGAATATTTTAAGTATAAACGCACGCTGCGCCCCGAGGTGAAAAAAGCCTACGATTCGCTGGCCGCCGAGCAGGATATCATCGTTATAGAGGGGGCGGGCAGTCCGGCGGAGATCAACTTGAAATCGGAGGATATCGTCAACATGGGCATGGCGCAGATGGCAAACGCGCCGGTGCTGCTGGTGGCGGATATCGACCGGGGCGGCGTGTTTGCGAGCATCTACGGCACCGTTGCGCTACTGGAACCCGAAGAGCGCAGCCGCATCAAGGGGATTATTATCAACAAATTTCGGGGCGATAAGGCGATCTTGCAGTCGGGTATCGACATGATCACCGAGTTGACCCACATCCCGGTGCTGGGCGTACTGCCCTATTTAAACATCGATATTGAGGATGAGGACAGCCTGACAGACCGCTTCTGCCGCGCGCCGGGCGAGCGCTGCCCGCTGGATATCGCGGTTGTGCGGCTGCCGCGCATCTCAAACTTTACCGATTTTGACGCGCTGGCGCGCCACCCCTCGGTGGGGCTGCGCTATGTCGGTGCGGTGTCCGAGCTGGGTAACCCCGATCTTGTCATTCTGCCCGGCAGCAAAAGCACGATGGCCGACCTGTTGTGGCTGCGACAGAACGGGCTTGAGGCGGCGATCAAAAAACGGGCGGCCGCCGGCACGCCGGTGGTGGGCGTCTGCGGCGGCTATCAGATGCTGGGCGAGCTGCTCAAAGACCCTTACAATGTCGAGGGCGGCGGCGAGCTGCGCGGCATGGGGCTTTTAAACACCGAAACGGTATTTTCTCCCGAGAAGATACGCACCCGCGTCAGCGGCAAGGTCAACACGCTGACCGGCGCGCTCGCGCCACTCTCTAACGCCGAGCTGTTCGGGTATGAAATCCACATGGGCAACACAGCGCTGCGCGGCGGCACCCGGCCCTTTGCGGTGCTTGAGGGCGGCCTCGCCGATGGCGCATTCTATGAGCATATCTTCGGTAGCTATGTGCACGGGCTGTTTGACGGCGCGCTGGGCCATGCGCTGGTCAATCTGCTGCTGACGCGCAAGGGTTTTTGCACTGAAGAGGTACAGCCGATCAGTGCCGCCCAGCATCGGGAGCAGCAGTTCGATTTACTGGCCGCAGCGATTCGGGAGAGCTTTGATATGGCGGTCATCTATAAAATCCTCGGGGAGGGCGCTTGAATGGATCAGGGATTGGTGCATTTTTATTATGGCGATGGCAAGGGCAAGACCACAGCCGCGCTGGGGCTTGCACTGCGGGCGCTGGGCTGCGGCAGACGGGTCATATTGGTGCAGTTTCTAAAAAATACCCCCTGCGGCGAGCTGATAGCGCTTCAATGCCATGACCATATCACGGTGCTGCGCGGTAAGGCGGGCGCGCATTTTACCTTTGCGATGACCGAGGACGAACGGCGGCAGACCAAGGCGATTCATGAGGAAAATTTTGAGCAGGCGATGGCGCGCGTACAGTCGGGCACATGCGACCTGCTGATTCTAGACGAGGTTACCGACGCGCTGCAAACCGGCCTACTGGATGAAAGTCTTCTACGCGCCGCTGTATGTGAGAAGTCTCACGGGCTGGAGCTGGTGCTGACCGGCCATCGGCCGATCGACTGGGTTATGGAGGCTGCCGACTATGTCACCGAGATGAAAAAGCACAAGCACCCGTTTGACTGCGGTGTGCCTGCGCGCGAGGGGGTGGAATTTTGACCGATTGGAGAGCGCTGCCGCCCGCCGAGATTGAGCGGCGCAGCTTTGAGATTATCACCCAAGAGCTGGGCGAAACGAGTCTTTCACCTGTCGAGCTGCTGGTGCTCAAAAGGGTCATCCACACGACGGCTGATTTTGAATACGCCAAAACGCTGTATTTCTCAGCGGGCGCGGCCGAGCGGGGCATCGACTTGCTGCGGCGTGGGGCACATATTCTCACCGACACGAATATGGCCAAATCGGGCGTCAACAAAGCCGCACTTTCAAAGCTGGGCGGTGAGGTGCACTGCTTTATGGCGGATGAGGCGGTGGCGCGGCAGGCAGTGGCACAGGGCATTACCCGGGCCGCTATCAGCATGGAAAAAATCGCCGAGTTGCCCCGTCCGCTGATTGTCGCGGTGGGTAATGCGCCGACGGCGCTGCTGCGGCTGCATGAATTAGCCGATGAAGGCGTTTTGCCCCCTGACTTGATTATTGCCGCACCCGTAGGGTTTGTGAATGTCGTTGAGAGTAAACAGGTGATCGAGCAGGGGAATACGCCCTGTATCGTTGCCCGAGGACGCCGTGGCGGCAGCACGGTCGCGGCAGCAATCTGCAATGCGCTGTTGTACGAGGCGGTCAGACGGCTGGAAGGCGGTATGTAACATTGATACTCGCGCAAGAGCGGCCATCTTGACGTCGGATATTCGCCCCGCTGCGCGCTAACTGCTTGAGCCTGTGGCACTTTTGCAAAACAAGTGAGAGGTTTTGTGTTCTCTTTGCGTGATGAAGCCGCGGTATCATAGCCGCAGAACGGCTATGATACCGGGAAGATGCGTAACGGCCCGCAGCTTAACGCGGCAACCGCCTGTGCACAAATTATGCCATAGGCGGGGCATTTTAATATGATATGTCGCCTGCACGGCGGCGCTTGGCGTGCGCCGTCGTGCCCCAAGAGGCCGAACAACATCATTGGCGCGCATAATCACGTAACAAGTCTGGATGCGCGCCCACTGACGCAAGGGTGGGTAGGTAACCATATAGTCAACAACCGTTTAAGCCCTCAAAACCCTGCCGTTCCAAAATCCCACCGGAGGTCAGGGGGGCACGCGGGGGACAGCATCCCGCCCGCGAGGCGCTTCGCATCTGTAACGTAGTGGAAGCTGCCCGAATGTTCCGCAGAACATGCAAGTGCCGGGGGTGGGGGCCGTTCCTGTGCGTCAGCGCAAAACAACTTTTGCCGCTTTAGTACGCTCGCCAAAAATGTATAATATATAAAACAGCGCTTGCAGGCGTAGCTTACGCCGCAGGCGCTGTTTTGAAAAGCACACTATTCCTCCATCTGTTTGCCAAGAAAGCCGGCAGCGACGGTAATCAGTTTGATCTCGGCCTCGGTGGCGATGCCGCCATCCTCACCCAACATAAACATGATTGCGCCACATACGTCGCCCGAGGTTACAATCGGCGCTGCGACAAGTGCGTAACGATCAATACCCTCAACAGGCTGAAAATTTTTTGATTCGCTGCCTGAAACCGCATGTGTCCGGCGCGATTCCATCAGCTCTTCCAGCGCGGGCGAAACGCGCCGCTCTAAAAGCTCCTTTTTGGGCAGGCCTGCGACGGATATTACATGATCGCGGTCGCAGACGACGACGGGATATCCTCCCGTCTTTTGAAGTACCTCGGCATATTGGCTGGCGAAGGAACCTAGCTCGCCAATGGGCGAATACTTTTTAAAAATAACCTCACCGTCGTTGTCGGTGTAAATCTCCAACGGGTCGCCGTTACTGATAACATTGACATCATAGACCTTGTCCTGTCGCTTTGCGCTTGACTGGACGATCTGGGCCTTTAAGCTATCCATGATGCCTGACTTAAAATTTTCAGAAATACCTGCGGGAACGGGAATTTTGGCGGCGTCAAGCAGTTCTGCGGGCAGGCCGCTTTGGATGATGGCGTCGATATCGGCCTTGAGCATGACCTCGATATGGTCTTCGTAAACCAGAATCTTCTCGATGATTAATTCAAGGTCGGTACGCTCGAGCGCGGGCTTGGTTAAGATATCGTCAAATACGTCGATAGCCGTTTTGGCGATGCGATTGACACGGATGATGGTGTTGCGCCGGTCGGCGGTCAGCGCAATCTGACTTTGCAGCCCCGCGACACGCTGCATCAGGTCGTTTTCCATCTCGTCGTAGGTTTCTTCTAAAATAGCCTCGCGCTCGGGGTGCTTCATGATGTCGCGGATGCGCTGCCGCTTGGTGGCTTTCAGCTCGTCCTGAAGCTCGGCGAGGATCTTCTCAAGATTTTCAGCCGAGCGTGCGCTTTCAGAGAGGTCGGCGGCCTCCTTCTCAATGTCGGCGTTCAGGCGGGCGAGCATGTCGGCCGAGCCTTCCTTAACCCTGCGGATGTAGCCGCGCACCACCTCATCAAGCATATCGACGCGGATGTGATGGCTGGTGCAGGCGGTCAGCCCACGGCGGTGGTAAGCACCGCAGCGGTAGGCGTCGCGCAGGTCCGAGCGGCTCATCGCGAACATCGGCGCACCGCAGTCGCCGCAGAGCAGAAAGCCGGAGTAGACATTGTCGTTGATCTTGACGCCGCGATAGTTCGAGGTGCTGCGTTTTTTGCGCAGCTCCTGCGCCGTCGCAAACGTGCGGTAATCGACGATGGGATCGTGATGGTTTTCAAACACCACATGCTCGTCGGGGTCGCGCTTTAAATCCGAGCCGTTGATTTTCTTGCGGGTAAACTTGCCCTGCCGCAGCGTGCCGATGTAAAAGTCATTGTCGAGAATGCCCTGTACTGTGACGATGCTCCATGCGGATTTGGCCTCGCGGTGGCTTTCCTCGCCGGCGCTTTCCTTACGGTTTTTCTCCGACATGCGCGGCGTCGGGATGCCCAGCTCGGTCAGTCGGTTGGCGATTTTGCGGTAGCCCCAACCTTGATTGTAAAGTTCGAATATCTGATTAATGACCGCCGCTTCCTCCGGCACGGTGACAAAATTCTGCGTCTTGTCGATGATATAGCCGTAGGGCGCGGCGCAAATCCATTTGCCGTCGGCCTGTCTGCGGCGCACGACCGAGCGCACCTTTTTGCTCGTGTCGGTGACCGGCATCTCATTGATTAAAAACTGAAACTGGATTTTCAGCCAGTCGTCGTCGTTGGGAAAGTCGATGCCGTCACCGATTGAGATGATGCGCACCCCCGCGTCGCGCAGATCCTCCAGCTCGACCAGCCCGCGGCTGTTGCGGCGGGAGAAACGCGAGAAGTCCTTGACGATGAGGATGTCTTTTTGATGACCGACCAGCTCGCGGCGCATGACCTGATACCCCTCGCGCTGCTCGAAGGTGTAGCCCGAGCGGTCGCGGTCCTCGTAGAAGGTTAGGCTGCTGTTCGGAAAGCGCTGCCGGACAAAGTCGGCGATGATGGCCTTTTGGTTTTCAATCGAGGTGTTGTCACGGTCTAATTCCTCGTCGACCGAGATTCGGCAGTAGCCCGCAATGTCAAAGCGCTCTATCAATATTAATCACCTCTATCTATCTTGATTTAGATAATATTGTACTATTGATTCTGGGAAAATGCAACTTAAAAAGTGTCGGAGGCGGCATAGATGAGCCGCTTCCGACCGTCTTATATGTAATGGCGGCGTTTGGGCCGCCGTTTTTGTGTTTGGATGGGTTGTAGTTACATGCTCATCGTCATGCCTTGCTGTGTGTCTTGTTCAGTTTCAAGCTGCGCTGTGCGCTTGCGGTTATAGCAGAGCAGGTCGCTGGTTGCTTGGTACAAATCCTGACTGCCGGAATGGAATACCGCTACGAGATATTTTTTTGTGTGGTATTTTTCGTAGATGGATTTAAGCTGTTCTTTCAATGCTTCGTCGTTCTTTTCAACATTTGTCAACCAGATTTCAACAATCTTTCGCGCGTCGTTGACCTTAATCTCCAATAGGCGTCACTCCTTTTTATGGTAATAGTCTTTGCCGGTTTAGAGCGGCTTATGCTGGGTACTTGGCCTTTACTGCGGTTAGAGCACCTGCCAGAGCACCTATAGAATGGCTTTGTTAAGCGGAATTTGGCTGTTTACAGCACCTGTAACAGCACAAAACCGCATTTGCAGCACCTCA
The DNA here is from genome assembly GCA_023391005.1 of Bacillota bacterium. GTDB lineage: Bacteria > Bacillota > Clostridia > Oscillospirales > Ruminococcaceae > Yanshouia. The sequence continues at coordinate 38,132 of JAEWBS010000012.1, forward strand.
TTTGTTCATCCGCCCACCATAGAGGCTTTGCCAGAAAACCGCATGTTGTCGCGGTTTTGCGGTCGGCACTGCCGCCCGCTGTGACCGCAAGGGGCAGTTTACAGCACCTTGCTTTATCCTGCTTCGTTTTCGACCATGGATTTACGGACAAGCTTGGCCGATCAAGCGCGCTGGCACCCGCCCGCACAAATCGCCTGTGTCGGCGGTCGGGGCTTTATCGGAACACCGTCAGCTGCGGCCTCATTTCCCCACACGGGGGCGGACAGGCGGCGACACGGGTGATTGACGCTGTACAGTGCCGACAGGGTCAACAGGGTCGATATTTTTCACAACGGGGCGGCTGTGTTTTTATCGTCACCGTCGGCACTGTCGTCACGGACGGGCGTTGTGTAAAGGCGAACCGTCCGTTTGCCATTGCTGCGGCGAATCTCAAACCGGATGCCGTGGGCTGCAAGTGCTTCGGCGTGCTGCATCAGTAGGCGGGAGACCGTGCGGTCACTGATTCTTTTTTCTTCGCTGCTGATGAGCGCCGCCAGCTCGCCGGGTGTGCCGATGTAACCGTCTCTGTCCTGCATGAAGTCTGCGACGAGACAAACGATGTCGGGGAGAAACGCATCCGGTGACTCCCGACTGTCGGCAAGCAGCTCCCAGACATTGCTGTCGTTGCGCTGCAGCTCCAGCTCGCGGTATTCAATATCCCGCCCAATGCAGGAGAGCGTCGCCTTACCGCTGCCCCGATGCTCCTCCACCAGCGTAAAGCTGGCGTCCACCGCACCCGACAGGCCCGTCGTGCCGGAGATGCGGTTGAAGGGATCGCTGTCCTTTTGTTTTCGGAGATGGTGGATCAGCAGAATCGCAAGACCAAGCTTGTCCGCCAGCTTTTTGAGCACCGATAAGTCGGCATAGTCGTTGGCATAGGAGTTGTCGGCCGAGGGGCGGCGAATCATTTGCAGCGTATCGATGATAATCAGAACAGTGTCGGGGTGCTCGGTGACGAAGCGCTCAATGCGCTCCTCCAATCCTTCTCCCAGCCGACAGCGCTCCTCGCAGAAATGCACGTTGGGCGGTGCATCGTCGGTGATATCGAACAGGCGATTCTGGATGCGCAGGCGGCTGTCCTCAAAGCAGAGGTATAGGGTCGTGCCCCGCTTAACGGCGTTGCCCCAAACGGCGTCACCTTTGGCGACCGTAACCGACAGCCACAGCGCCAGCCAGCTCTTGCCCGACTTGGGCGCGCCCGCCAGCAGATGCAGCCCGTTCGAGAGCAAGCCGTCCACCACAAAGCAGATCGGTTCCAGCGGCTGGCTCATGAGCGTCTCACCGTCGATGGTGTGAAAGCGTTGGGTCATGATGTCCTCCTTTTGATTTTAAATCCTGTGGGCGGCGGGCAGGGGATTCCGCTCAGATTTGCCGCTCGGTTTTTCCTTTCCTGCTTTTATTTTAGAGGAAATTGTGGTAGGCTTATGTCATGAATTAAAAGAATTTTATTTAGACAAAATCAATTCTTTGCAAGAAGGTGTGAATATGTCGATTACCCATCCCTATGCCAAGGTGTTTGTGGACAGCACGAGCAAGCTGAACAGCTTTTTCTGCCATGACGCGGCGCATACCACCTTTGAGCAGATCGGCGACATGGGATGCGGCATTGTGGATTTCTGCGAGATGGATTTTTCGCTTGCGGTGGAAAAAATAAAGACGGTGAAACCTGATGAGGTCACCGTCGATAATTTTGAAATGATGAAGCGCATCTGTTGGGAAGCGGTGGATTTGCTCAAGGAACAGCACCGTTATGTGACCTTCTTTTTAAACGCGGAGCTGGTACGCAATTTCTACGTCTCCGATCTGACGATGGCGAAAAAAATGGTTTTCCCGACTGTTCTGTTTGACTATTACATTAAGCTACAAGGCGATTATACCGATGCGCTGGAGCTGTGCCTAAGCAGCGAGGTTCTGCCCCAATACACCTTGCCGGAGCGGTTTGTGATGCTCTGTAATTTGAAGCCGCACTTTACCCAGTATATATTGCAATCGATGTACGCCATCGCGCCAATCACGCACGGCAAATTTAACACGGACAAATTGATTCAGTTCAATGATCCCGCAGAGGTGGATACCAGAAGTGTGCTGCGCAATATTCATCAGGACAGCGCGCAGGCGGTGAGCCTGTGGCAGTATTTCGCTGTTCAGAGCATGGAGGAGATGCTGTATCTGGAACTGGTCGAGATGGTTAAACGCGGTATCCGCGTTAAGCGCTGCGGGCTGTGCGACCGCTATTTTGTTCTGGCCGATAAGCGCAGGCGGGATTATTGCGATCGGGTTTACAAGAACGGCCGCACCTGCAAGCAGCTTGGGGCAAAGCTGAAGTTTAATGAGACGGTTGATAACGATATGTATCTGCAGGAATTCGAGCGGGTTTATAACCGCATGTATTCGCGCTATTACCGCATGGACGCGTGGGACAGCGACCGCCAAACAAATAAGATGGGCGAAGTACAATTCAAAGCATGGACCGATGCGGCGTCCCAGGCCCGACGGGCGTACAAGGCTGGGGAAATCAGCGGAGAGGATTTGGTTAGAAGGATTTTGGGGGAGAGTGAGGTTAGGATAGAAGTTGAATGAAGCACATTGTACAGGGGGTTGTGAGGCACGACACCCTGTATAGGTAGAAGGCTTCGGTGATTTACGATTTAAATAAAGTGAACAATTATAACTTCTTTAAATAACAGTATAAAGAGGTCGGTTTATTTTAGTGTGGTGCAGCGAACGTAGACAATTTTTCAAATATCCGGTTTCCTTTACAAATCGCCAAATTGCGTGTAATATAGTAAATATATTTGCTGACTTCTAGTCAGTTGAAACGGGGGTATTCTGTGTCGCAATACGACTATTTAATTGTTGGCAGTGGTATTACAGGCGCGGTATTTGCCCATGAGCTTTCTAAAAAAGGCAAGCATTGCTTAGTAATTGAAAAACGTGGGCATATTGCAGGCAATATCTATGATGAAGCTCAAAATGGTATTTTTGTTCATCGCTACGGCGCGCATATCTTTCATACATGTAAGAAGGAAATTTGGGGATATATTAATCAGTTTGGCGTGTTTAATCATTTTGTTAACAGCCCGATAGCTAATTACAAGGGTGGGCTTTACAATTTGCCCTTTAATATGAATACGTTTTATCAATTGTGGGGAGCGATCACGCCTCAAGAAGCTATGCGACGTCTTGAAAGCGAACGCATGATGTATCCGCATGAACCCCGGAATCTTGAAGAGCAAGCCCTTTCACTTGTTGGCTCTTCCATTTATGAAAAGCTTATTAAGGGCTATACTGAAAAACAATGGGGACAGGCCTGCCACAAGCTGCCTGCTTTTATTATTCGAAGGATTCCGCTGCGTTTTACCTACGACAACAATTATTTTAATGATCCTTATCAAGGTATTCCTGTTGAGGGGTATACCGCGCTCGTAGAGAAAATGCTGCAAAACAGTGAGGTGCATCTGCACACCGATTATTTTCAGGATAGGTTGTCCTTTAATAAAATAGCAAAACGTATTATTTATACAGGCACGATAGACCGCTATTTTGATTATGAATTGGGGCAGCTTGCGTACCGTAGCCTGCGGTTTGAGGACAACTGCTACGATTCGCCCAATTATCAAGGCGTTGCAGTCATGAACTTTACCGATAGCGAGACACCGTATACCCGCAGCATTGAGCATAAGCATTTTCAGTTTGGGGAGCAGCTGCATACCATTGTTACACGGGAATATTCTCTGGCGTGGGAGCCGGGACAGGAGCCGTATTATCCGATAAACGACTCAAAAAATCAACAGGTCTACGAGCACTACCGCCAACTGGCCGAGCGTGAGAAGAATGTTGTTTTTTGCGGAAGATTGGCGCAATATCGCTACTATAATATGGATCAGGTTGTTGAGGTGGCGTTGAACAGGGTAAGGGCTGAGTTTAAGCTATAGATATCTTATTGACGGGGGAGGCGCTATGCCGCTTATTTCAGTTATAATGGGGGTCTACTTTGTTAAAGCCGAAACGGGACCGTTAGAGCGCGCGGTGCGTTCTGTTTTAGATCAGGGCTTTGATGACTTTGAGCTGCTTATCTGTGACGACGGTTCCAGCGCGCCCGCTCAAGAGTTACTCGAGCGCATGGCGGAAAACGACGCACGTATTAAGCTTGTGCGGCGGGGAGATGCTATTGCGCTGCCGCACAAGCTTAATTTCTGCCTGAGCCGTGCTACGGGTCGGTTTATCGCCCGAATGGACGATGACGATTTTTCACACCCTCAGCGGTTTGAGAGACAATATGATTATTTAGCGCGGCATTCTGAAATTGCCTTTGTAGGCTGCAATGTTAACCGCGTTTTTAATACAGGCGAGATAATACCGTTTATCCTTCCGGAGTTTCCGCAGCCGCAAGATTTTCTCTTTGTTATGCCATATATTCATCCGACTCTGCTTTTTCGCCGTGAGGCGTTAGAAGCGGCAGGCGGCTATTGTGAGAGAAAGCGCTGCCTGCTTTGTGAGGATTACGACCTGCTTCTGCGCCTTTATCATTTAGGCTACAAGGGAGCGAACCTGCAGGCGCTTTTGTTTGATTATTCTATGATCGGGATAGAAGAAAAACGTAGAAAATATCGTTTTCGCATCAATGAGGCAATGGTTCGGCTGATCTGGTTTGGGCGTTTAGGCATGCTGCCGCAAGCCTTGCCATATGTCGTCAAACCACTTATCGTTGGGCTGCTGCCGTTACCGCTGCTAAATTATCTGCGGCGAAAACGGAAAGCCCGAAAAAGGAGGAATCTTTTATGACCGCTTCCGTTATTTTGACCATTGCGGTGCCGACCTTTAATATGGCACAATGGTTGGATAAGAATTTAGCTACCTATTGTGATGAGCGGCTGTTTGATCGCTTAGAGGTCATTTGCCTTAATAATGCATCGGAGGATTCCTCCAGGCAGATTATAGAAAGCTATGTGTCAAAATATCCGAGAATTTTTCGGCTAATTGATCGAGACAGCCGTGGTTATGGCTCTTCCATCAATCAGGCACTGGCGGAGGCGCAAGGGCGGTATTTCCGCATTGTCGATGCCGACGACTGGGTAAATACTCCCGCGCTGATTGGATTTTTAGACGTACTTGAAGGCTGCGAGGCCGATGTGGTTCTGACCGACTATCAAATTGTTAATATGCAAAGCGGTGCAATGACGCCGGTACAGGCTTCGCAACAGAGAGTGGCCTATAATGTGGTAACTGAATCCTTCGCCGGTCCGTCAAAAACGCTGCCGAGCATTCACAACACGTCTTATCGGGCCGAGTTGCTTCGTTCCTCAGGCTTTTATATGCAGGACAAAATGTTTTTTGTTGATGAAGAGTACGTCATTCTGCCTTATTTACATGCTAAAAGCGTGGTCTATTATGATTTTGACATCTATCGATATCAGGTGGCTAATCCGTCGCAGAGCACATCACCCAAAAACAGAGCGAAACATCACGAGCACCGTGAGCTGGTGCTGCGCCGCGTGATACCGGCCTATTATGCGGCTAAGCGAGACGGCGTGGGCCAAAATGTGTTGGATTACTGCTTTGAGCGTATTAAAAGAGGCGCGGGAGATCACTTTACAACCTTGTATATGTATGTTGAAGATCGCAGTGAGGGCCGTCGGCTTGCCGCGCTTTGGCAGGCATATCTGCAAACCGAAGCGCCCGACTATTGGCTGGCGGTGCGTAAAAAAGCATATTGTCTGGCAATATTGAACCGTTTTAAGGTGGAGCTTGAGCAATACGAAAAGCTTAAAAGAATAGGAGCAAAGCGTTAGGCGCTTCTTAAAAATCTCATGGAGCAGGAATCTATTGCAGTTAGTGTGCTGATGCTTTCTTACAACCATGCGTGCTATATCCATCAGGCACTTAACAGTATTCTGGTACAGCAGACTGATTTTCAGTTTGAAATTTTGGTAGGCGATGATGCTTCTCAGGATGATACGGCACAGATCATTCTTGATTTGGCCCAAAATGAGCCCCGGATTCAACCTGTTTTAAGGCCGTATAATATGGGCGCTACCAAAAATCTCTATGATTTACAGCGCAGAGCTCGTGGCGCGTATCTTGCTTATCTTGAGGGCGACGACTACTGGTGCGATGCGCACAAGTTGCAAAAGCAAGTGGATTTTCTTACGGCACATCCCGACTATATTGGCTGCACCCACAGGTGCGAGATTGTGGATGAGCTGGGGAAACCGTATGAAAGCCAGTATCTGAGTTGGATAGCTCAAAAGGGGCGGTACACGCTTAGGGATTTTCACGGCCTTGTGCTGCCGGGGCACGCAAGCACATTAGTGCATCGCAATATTTTCCTGAATTCTGGTGGGGCTTACGAGTCGCTTATAACAATGCATCCGCTTATCGGAGATCGTTCCCTGTGCTTGCTACTTGCCTCGCAAGGGGCTATTTACCAACTGCCTGACACGATGAGCTGCTATCGTTGTCCGCGTACAGCGGAAGGGAGCAATGCAACGGCGGTCGCTTATACGCGCAATCCCAACCGAATTCGGGAGGATTATGACTACACAAAAAAACTGGAGGCCTACGCTTTCCAAATGCTGGGGGAGAATGGTGGTTTTTTAGCGCATAAGAAAGCACTTTTTGTCAGTGCTGTTTGGGCAGTATTAAGGCATCCGAGTGCGCAGGGCTTTGAGCTGGTACGCCAAATTTTGTGCGAGGGTCAGCCGCTTAATTATCTTCTTGCGCTGCCAGCAGGCGTGATTCGTAAATTGAGAGAAAAACAAAAGCAAGGGAGTTGACTGAATATATGCATGAACCAATACCGGTTACCAGATCTTCTATGCCGCCCATTGAGGAATATATCAAGGAGATGACGCCTATTTGGGAGAGCCGCTGGCTGACCAACATGGGTAGTTGCCATCAACGGCTTGAGCAGGCGCTAGGCGACTTTTTAAAGGTGCCCTATATGGCGCTTTTTACGAACGGGCATCTGGCGCTGGAGATGGCGCTGGCTTCTATGGAGTTGACAGGCGAAGTTATCACAACGCCGTTTACCTTCGCCTCCACCACGCAGGCCATTGTTCAAAATGGGCTGACGCCGGTGTTCTGCGATATTTCTCTGGTGGATTTTACAATGGATGCCTCCAAAATAGAAGCACTTATTACGCCTAAAACCTCGGCAATTTTACCGGTGCATGTATATGGCAATTTGTGCGCGGTTAAGGAGATCGATGACATTGCGCGTAAGCACGGCTTAAAGGTGCTTTACGACGCGGCCCACGCCTTTGGCGAGGAGCTGGACGGAACGGGTATTGGCTGTTTTGGTGATCTGTCGATGTTTAGTTTCCATGCGACTAAAGTTTTCCATACTATTGAGGGCGGCGGGCTGGTCTGTCACGATGAAAGTACGATGAAGAAGATCGCGGCCTTGAAAAACTTCGGCCAGTATACGACTGAGGAAGTTGGAGAGATTGGCGGCAACGCCAAGATGAACGAATTTCAGGCGGCAATGGGGCTGTGCAATCTGCGTCATGTCGAAGAGCAGATTGCAAGGCGTGCGCAGGTCGTTGCGCGTTACCGCGCGCTGCTGAGCGGTATACCCGGCTTTTACCTTTGCCCCGAGCGGCCGGATGTAAAGGCGAATTACGCCTATTTCCCTGTAGTTGTCGACCCCATACTTTTCGGAGAGGACAGAGACGCTTTATGCGAACGCCTGCAGGGCAAGAATATTTTCCCAAGAAAATACTTCTACCCATTGACGAGCCATTTTCGCTGCTATGAAGGCAGATTCCCCCTGCAAAGCACACCGGTGGCAGAGAGGATGGCGGAGCGGGTTCTGACGCTTCCGCTCTATTCGGATATGACGGTTGACGACGCGGAATACATCTGCCGCGCGATCTTGGAGGGGAAAAGATGAAGGGGATTATTCTGGCCGGCGGCAGGGGTACGCGGCTTTACCCGATGACGCTTGCGGTCTCTAAGCAGCTACTGCCTATTTACGACAAGCCATTGATTTATTATCCGCTTTCGGTACTGCTGTTGGCGGGCATTCGGGAGATTTTGCTGATCTCCACACCGGAGGATATCCATAATTACCAGCGCCTTCTGGGGGATGGCGCCCGCATTGGCGTTTCAATTGAGTACAAGGTCCAGGATCAGCCCCGTGGTTTGGCGGAGGCGTTTATTCTGGGTGAGGAATTCATTGCGGGCGATCAGGTTTGTTTGATTTTAGGCGATAACGTCTTTTATGGGCAGGATTTTACCGCAACGCTCAGGCGCGCTCAAAAGGAGCTTTCCGGCGCAACAATTTTTGGCTATCCGGTCAAAAACCCGACCGATTTTGGCGTGGTGGCTTTTGATGCAAACTTTAATGTGCAATCCATTGAAGAAAAGCCGCAAGAACCCAAATCGCAGTTCGCGGTGCCAGGGCTTTATTTCTACGACAACAGCGTGGTGGAAATTGCAAAAAACATACAGCCCTCCGCTCGCGGTGAGCTTGAGATCACGGCTGTTAATAACGCCTATTTGCAGCGAGGTGAGCTCAGGGTCGTATTGATGGGGCGCGGCATGGCATGGCTGGACACCGGCACACCCGAGGGCATGCTGCAAGCGGCCCAATATGTCGAGGCGGTGCAGGCGCGACAGGGCTTCTATATTTCCTGTATTGAGGAAATCGCATGGCGGCGCGGCTTTATTACCATAGAGCAGCTGCACCGGCTGGGTGAAGCGCTGCGCATGACCGATTATGGGCAGTATTTGCTATCGCTGGAAGATTAAATGCACGGGAGATTTTAAAATGAGTGACCAAAGCAAGGACATACGACGAAAGGTTTCGATTGACAGCTATGCGGTGGAGGCAGCGCGAAAATTCGCGGTGGAAGATGGAAAACCGACTTTAACCGAACAGAAAATTCTTGATAACGATGACACGATGGTGACCGTTGTATGCATTACCTATAAGCATGAGGATTACATTGCTCAGGCATTGGACAGCTTTCTCATGCAAAAAACTAATTTTAAATTTAAGGTGTTTGTCGGCGAGGATTGCGGCCCCGACCGCACAGCGGATATTGTGCGGGAATATGCGGCGAAATATCCCGATATTATTGTTCCTTTTATTCGGGAGAAGAATATGGGTGCGCAACGCAACCTGATCGACATGTGCCAGCGTGCCACTAGCCCGTACATTGCCTTTTGCGAGGGCGACGACTACTGGACGGATGAATACAAGCTGCAAAAGCAGGTTGATTATATGGAAGCACACTCAGCATTGAGGGTGTGCTTTGCTAAAGCAAAGATAGATGCACCTGATGATTGGTTTTTGCGGGATTATTATAAAAAGAGTGGCGATTTAATTTATCCAGATTGTGAGCCCAAATATCAACTACCAAATCGCTTTATGGATATGTGCGACTTTATTTGGTTTTTCCCTGCTCATACTTCTACAGTAATTTACCGATGGAATTACGATTTGGAAATTCCCGACTGGTTTTACCGTGGCATAATTGGTGATTTACCTATCTTTTTGATGCAATTAGGGGCAGGAGAAACATCTTATATTCCGGATGTGGTTTCAGTTTATCGTCGGAGCAATATTGGAATTTTTATGAGCAGCAGCATGGATGAACATTTTTTGAAGACCAGATTAGATCACCTTCGGTGGATGGAGGGCATGCTAATCTATTACGCTACATATGGCATCCCCAATTATCCTAAAATAGGTATTGAAAATCGGATTAAACTTGAGATAAGAAACTTTATTCGAACTGCCCTGAAAGTAAATAGCTATGGAGCCATTCAAGATTTAATAAATCAATATCCGAATTCCACTAAAATTGCACTTGGCGCGTATATAAATTTTTATGATGATAGTCGTGCTCTAACAGATGTCTATGGTTGGGACGGCTACCAAATGGCTGTACGTAATCGTTATTACCGGCGTTTGGTCAGACCACTGGTGCGCGTGGCGTTGATTATTAAAAAAAAGAAAGATTTTTTGAAGGGCAAGCTAAAAAACATATTGTCCTTTGGTTGTTATTGGGGATATACGTTTATCCCTAAAAAGAAAAACATCTGGGTTTTCTCGAGCTTTTTTAAGCGGGGATATATGGATAACGTCAAATATTTATATGAATACGTTTTAGAGCACCACCCGGAAATAAAGGCAGTCTGGATGACGCTTGATCAGGCGGTTTATAAGCAATTACAAGTAGAAAATAAGCCGGTGGTTATGATGAGGACAACGGAATGCCGGAAAAATCTTTCTCGCGCAGCGGTTGCCTTTACTGACCACTATAGAATGTCAGATTATGACTCTTTTTCCGGGCTCAACGACAGGACCAAGATTGTACAGTTATGGCATGGTGTGGGGCTTAAAGCTATTGGAGATTTAAAAAATACAAATGTATCTGGCGTTATGTTAAGTAACGACATATTACCTTCAGATTCTGATAATATTTGGAGAAAGATAATTAAAAAGATTAAATATTTTCGCCATGCGTATTACAGAGAGCTTTTTGAACGTTATTTTATGTTGGTTTGCCCGGGCCCTGAACGTATTGCCAAAGTTGCGAAGCCGTTGCATATTCCGATAGAAAATTGCTTTATGTCGGGGCATCCGCGAAACATTCTTTTACATCAAACATTGCCTGCTACGGATGCTGCACATATTCTGTACGCGCCCACCTACCGCTGGAGCGCGGTTAAGGAGCGGCAATTGGTGCAGCATATAATAGATTCAGCAGACACTATTCAAGAATGTATGGAAAGGGTAAACGGCTATTTGACTATTCGCCTGCATCCGCATACATGGCGTGATTATAATTCGCTGCTCAATGATTTGTCACAGCGCTATAATAGAATTTTATTAGATAACGATGCGGATATTTACCAGACGTTAGGCAATTATAGGGTTCTTATATCGGACTATTCATCGATTGCGTACGATTTTATTTTATTAAACCGGCCTGTTGTTTTCTTTAATTATGATTTTGAAGATTTTATAGAAAATGAATGCGCTCTAAACTATGATTATGACACCTATTCTCCAGGCACTAAGACGAAAACCTGGGAGCAAACACTGGCGGCTATTGAAGGGTACCTTGCCGATCCAGCAAAGGATAGTGCATGGCGCTGCCGCGTGCGGGACGAATTTTACGATATGTCGGTGAATGATAAGGATAATTCCAAACGGATTGTTGAGGAACTGAAAAAAAGATTGGACATTATATAGGGAGGAGGACTTTAAGTGAATATCGCTATTGTTTTTGCCGGCGGAACCGGGCAGCGTATGAGAAATACGGCCCGCCCAAAACAGTTTCTTGAGCTATATGGAAAGCCGATTATTATCTATACGTTGGAAATCTTCCAATCCCATCCTGATATTGATTCGATTATCGTCCCTTGCGTAGAGGGATGGCATGATCGTTTGCGCAATATGGCTCGAAAATTCGGGATTACGAAGTTGACGAAGGTGGTTTCTGGCGGGGAAACCTCTCAAGATTCCAAACTTTCCGCCTTGCGCGCGATAAAGGATATCTGCGGCGATCATGATATTATTCTTATGCATGATGCTGTCCGCCCGCTGATCACGCAGCAAGTTATCAGCGATAATATAGACAGCGTCAAGGCTTTTGGAAGTGCCATTACCGTAGACCCCTTTACCGAAACCGGTATTATAAGCAACGACGGTAAAACGGTGGAAACAACCGTTGAGCGGCAGCGCCTTTATATTGCCAAGGCTCCGCAAAGCTTTTATTACTGTGATGTGCTCGCCGCGCACGAAGCTGCAGTGGACATGCCGGCGTCAACTACGATTGATACGTGTACCATTATGACGACATTAGGTAAGCAGCTACATTTTGTTCCTTGCGACCGGTGTAATATTAAAATTACGACGCCTGAAGACTACTATATATTTAAGGCTATTTATGATTTGCGGGAAAGTCAGGATGTTCTGGGCATCTAAAGCGGTTATTATTGAATAAAAAGGCAGATCATCGTTTGGGGAGCGGGCTATGTGGATTGAAAATGAAATTTTCAGAGAAGATATTGAGGAGATTTGTAATTCAGCGTATATCCCTTGGGCGGATCTGACGGGTAAAACTGTTTTTATCACTGGTGCAACTGGGCTTATTGGATATGTCGTAGCGAGCGCGTTAATGTTTTATTCTTTACGCAACGGCTGCCAGATTGACATTTTGCTACTGGTGCGTGATGTACAACGGGCGCGGTGGCTATTTAAAAGCCAATTAAACGACGGCTGCAATTGCCGGTTTGTAGAAGGCAGTCTGGAAGAGATGCCGCCGGTTTCTTGCGGCATTGATTATATTATTCATTGCGCGTGCCCTACAGACAGCGCGTTTTTTACGACGAATCCAACCGAAACTATTCGCAGTATTTTTGTGGGTACCAATAACGTTTTAGAGCTTGCGCGAAAGAAAAAGGCTTTGGGGATGGTCTATCTGTCAAGCATGGAGGTCTATGGGCAGGTGAAAACGCGCGATAGGCTAACAGAACAGGATTTAGGTTATATTGACCCCTTGTCGGTGCGTAGCAGTTATTCCGAGGGGAAAAGAATGGCTGAAAATTTATGCTGTGCCTATGCGCATCAATATGGTGTTCCGGTGACGATTGCCCGGCTTGCACAGACCTTCGGGCCGGGTGTTAAAAATACCGACAGCCGCGTGTTTGCCTATATGGCGCGGTGCGCCCTTGCCCGTCAGGATATTTATTTAAAAACTAGCGGCTTAAAAGAGAATATGTATCTGTATATTATGGATGCAGTGTCAGCCCTGTTGTTGCTTTTGCTGAGGGGTAGCAGGGGGGATGCCTATAATGTGGCTAACGAGAGCACCTATTGTTCGATTAAAGATATGGCACGACTGGTATTAGATGCATTGGGCGCATCGTCGACAAAGGTATATACCAATTTTGGCGGAGATAAGCAGGGGCATTATCGTCCAGAAGGATATTTAAATTTAGATGTTGGAAAACTAAAAGCGTTGGGGTGGTATCCCACGGTTAATCTGCCGGAAATGTACACCAGAATGGTTAAAACATTCCCCGACGCGGAAAGCTGAGAGCAATAATATGAAGCAGGTGCGAATCTTAATATTCCCTTGTGGCTCAGAGGTGGGACTGGAACTGCATCAGGCGTTAAAGGATGTTCCTTTTATCACGCTGGTTGGCGCTTCGAGCGTACCGGATCATGGCAAATATGTGTTCGAGCATTATTGCGAGGGCTTGCCTTTTGTGCAGACGCCCGAATTTTTAGAGCGCTTTAACGCGCTTCTTCTGACGCAGCATATAGACTTTATTTATCCCGCCATGGACGAAGTGTTGGATGTACTGTCAGCTAATCGCGAACAGCTTGCCGTCCCGCTTATAGCGCCTTGCCACGACGCCGTACATATCTGCCGCAGCAAGGCCAGAACTTACGCGCATCTCAACGGGCTTGACTTTGTTCCGCAAACCTATGACGGCCCGGAACAGGTAACCCGGTTTCCTGTTATTATAAAGCCGGAGGAAGGTTACGGTGCCAAGGGCTTTTATATTTTGAATACACCCCAAGCGCTGCGCCAAAAATTGGCTGAAAGTCAAACAGCCAATGTCATCTGTGAGTATCTTCAAGGCGAGGAATATACGGTCGATTGCTTTACCGACCGGCACGGCGTGCTCAAATATACCAGTTGCCGCAACCGCAACCGAATCCGCAACGGTATCAGCGTCAATTCCCGGCTACAGCAGCCCGATGAAAAGATTAGCGAGATCGCCCGGAAAATATCGGCGCATATCCCGATGCGGGGTGCGTGGTTTTTCCAGCTCAAACGCGACGGTGACGGCAACTATAAGCTGTTGGAGGTTGCGACCCGTGTTGCGGGAACTATGTGCGTCCAACGTGCGGCCGGGGTCAATCTGCCGCTGCTGAGTGTATTTGATATGATGGATTACGATGTGGCGATTACACCTCAGCTTGATACGGTAGAGGTGGATCGCGCATTATATAACGCTTATCGCCTGCCGATAGAGTTTGAAGAGGTTTATCTTGATTTTGACGATACGGTTATTGTGCATAATAAAGTTAATTTAAATCTAATGCGCTATCTCTATCAATGTGTCAATAAAAATGTTCCTGTCAAGCTGTTGACCAAGCATGATTATGACATCCACACAACGCTGAAACGTTATAAAATTGCGCCCGAATTGTTTGATGAAATTATTCATATAGAGCGCGCGCAGCGTAAATGCGATTTTGTCCAGCCCAACAAAATGGCTTTGTTTATTGACGATTCTTTCGCCGAAAGACAGCAGATGCAAGAGGCGCATGGAATGGTGGCATTGGGTGTGGACGCGATAGAGGCGTTGCTGGATTATCGACAGTAGATTTTTACTGAATTTGGGGGACTGGAAATTGAAATCAATTCTTATCACCGGTGGCGCCGGTTTTATCGGCTCGAACTTTGTCCACTACATGCTGGACAAGCATGCAGATATTCGCTTAGTCAACCTCGATGCCCTAACCTATGCCGGAAACCTCGAGAATCTGGCCTCAATCGCGGAGGGCGCCCGCTATACCTTCGTGAAGGGCGATATCCGTGACAGGGTATTGGTGGACAGGCTTTTTGCAGAGCATCAATTCGACACGGTGGTCAATTTTGCGGCCGAAAGCCATGTTGACCGCAGCATTACCGAGCCCGAACTGTTTTTAACTACGAATATTATCGGCACTCAAACATTGCTCGACGCTGCCAAGCGTTCCTGGAGCGATGAGCCCGACAACAAATATTGCCGGACATATCGACCGGGCGTGCGATTTTTACAGGTTTCAACCGATGAGGTTTACGGCACACTGGGAAAAACGGGATTCTTTACCGAGACGACGCCGCTGGCGCCCAACAGCCCCTATTCGTCGTCTAAGGCGTCGGCCGACCTGATTGTGCGCGCGTATCACGAAACCTACGGCATGCCGGTGAACATTACCCGCTGCTCGAATAACTACGGACCTTATCAGTTCCCTGAAAAGCTGATTCCGCTAATGATCCACAACTGTACGCAAAATTGTGCCCTGCCGGTTTATGGCGACGGCATGCAGATACGAGACTGGTTGTATGTCGAGGACCACTGCAGCGCCATCGATACGGTACTGCGTAAAGGTCGAGTTGGCGAGGTGTATAACATTGGCGGCAATAATGAGAAAGCAAATATTGAGATTGTCCGGCTTATCCTTGCGCGCATGGGTAAGGATGAGTCTCTGATTGAGCATGTTCAGGATCGCCCGGGGCATGATCGACGCTATGCCATTGACAATACCAAAATCACGACCGAATTGGGCTGGTCGCCGAGCTATACCTTTGATACAGGCATTGCTCAGACGATTGATTGGTATTTAAGCCATTCCGAGTGGATGACCCATGTGACCTCAGGCGATTATCTGGGCTACTATGCAAAAATGTATCGGTGATAGCGAAGACGTGAGGAAAACAAATGATACAAAAGTTAATCAGATACCGCTTCTTATTTGAAGAGCTGGTTAAACGCGATTTTAAAAAGAAATATAAGCGGACGGTGCTCGGTATGTTGTGGAGCATCATTTCGCCTCTGCTGACATTGGCTGTTATAGCGGCTGTTTTCACACAGTTTTTTGGACGTATGACCCCACATTACGTTATTTATGTTTTTTGCGGCAACCTTATATTCTCTTATTTCAGTGATGCAACCAATGGCGGAATGCGGTCCTTGATGGCCAATGCCGCTATCTTTACAAAGGTAGACGTGCCTAAATACATGTTTCTGCTTTCAAGAAACGTACAGGCTTTTATCAATTTTTTGCTGACATTAGGCGTGTTTTTACTGTTTGTTGCCTTTGAGCCGGGATTGCCGTTCCGCTGGTCCTTTTTGCTGCTGATTTACCCGATTACCTGCCTGACCCTTTTCAATATCGGCGTCGGCATGGTCTTATCTGCGCTTTATGTTTTCTTTCGGGATGTCGAATACCTCTACAGTGTTTTCACCATGCTGCTGATGTATCTCTCGGCCATTTTCTATAATATAGAGGCCTATACGCTCAAAGTGCAGTATCTTTTTTACGCCAATCCCGTTTATGTCTACATCCGCTATTTTCGAAAAATTGTCATAGAAAATGATATCCCCGAATTGAGCTTTCATCTGCTTTGCGCCTTTTACGCGCTGGTGATGCTGGGGATGGGCTGCTGGATGTATAAAAAATACAACCATAAATTCCTGTATTATGTCTAAGGGGGCGTTTGTATGATTTTAGAATTAAACGACGTCGCCATTCGATATATTACCGGCGATTTTAAAGAGATTGGCCTGAAGGAATTTGTGATGCGAAAGTTCAAGCACAATTATACTGTTAAGGAATTCTGGGCAGTGGACGGTGTGAGCTTTTCGATTAAGCGCGGGGACATGCTGGGTATCATCGGTACGAACGGCGCGGGAAAATCGACGCTGCTAAAAGCTGTATCGGGCATTATGGAGCCGACCTGCGGCAGTGTCAAGCGCGAGGGCACCATCGCCGCGCTACTGGAATTGGCCAGTGGCTTTGACGGCGACCTGACCGTGCGCGAAAACGCTTATCTGCGCGGGGCTATGCTGGGCTATACGCGCAAATTTATGGACCAGACCTACCGCGATATCATCGCTTTTTCCGAGCTTGAGGAATACGAAGATCGTCCCTTTAAGCAGCTCTCTTCAGGTATGAAATCACGTCTAGCATTCTCAATTGCGTCACTGGTCAAGCCCGATATTCTTATTCTTGACGAAGTGCTTTCGGTGGGCGACGGCGCCTTCCGAAAAAAGAGCGAAGCGAAGATGAAGGAGATCATCTGCAGCGGTGCAACAACGATTTTGGTTTCACATTCTTTGGATCAAGTGCGCGAGATGTGCAACAAGGTTTTGTGGCTTCATAAGGGTAAGCAGATTGCGTTTGGCGAGACGGCGGCCATCTGTGATCGCTATCAAAGCTTTTTAGATGGTAAGCTGAAACTATGACGATCCCTGACACTATAAAAGCGAGCAGGGCGGTGCGTGCGTTTCGGTTGTGAGTCGCCGCGTACCGTATTGAGCGGCATAGAGCAGAACCGGGGTCACCACTGGTGTGTAATATCAACGGTTGCGAGTGTATTTTCCAAGGAGGGCGATCCGACGGATTTTTCGACCAAAATCCGTCGGATCGCCTTTGAATACCCTATATCGTGCTAATTATCTACAAAATTTGTATTTGTTCTTTTGATTTGCTATAATTTTATGAAAATGAAACCTGACCACCATCATAAAAGGAGGACCCCCATGCGCCAAACACCCCCAAAAAGCACCTTAGAGCGCAGCCTGTTCTGGTCCTTCATGCTGGTCTCGATGCTGGTCGTTCTGCTCTCACTCGGAGCGACGCTTTACTTCGACATGACGCGCCAGCGCAAGGACATGGACGCGGCCATCAGCGGCACGGCGGCCTATATCGCGTCGATGCCCGGGGTGGTGACTATGCTCGAGGAGGGCTATCCGGCACCGCAGGTGCAGGAATCGCTCGACGCGCTCTGCGCACACATCCCCAACATCAGCGTCGCGGTGGTCTGCGATAAAAACGGCCTGCGCTTTTTCCATACCGACCGCCAAAAGACAGGCGAATCCTATGTCGACGGCGAGGAGGCGGCGATCTTACAGGGTGCGCCGCCCTATATTACAATCGGTTACGGCACCATGGGCGCGCAGCGCAGGGCGTTTCATGCCGTCTACAGCGCACAAAACGACATTATCGGCTTTGTGATGGTTTCGGTCTTCACCGGCGTCATCTCGGCGCACCTGCGCAGTATTTTGCTGCTGCACCTGATGATATTTTTGACCATGCTGTTGGTCGGATTTTTATTGAGCCACGTCATTCTGACCTACCTGCGCAAAACGCTCATGGGCCTTGGACCCGAGGAGCTTTTAAGCCGCTATTTACAGCAGGATGAGGTGCTCAGCGCGATCTCGGAGGGAATAATTGCCTCCGACGTCGACGGGAATATCCTGTTCGTCAACGCCGCTGCCCGACAAATCATCGGTGAAGAAGACCCAATGGAGGGCCGACCCCTTGCCGATCTGCTGCCCGATACACGGCACGGCATGGTTCTGCGCGGCGCAAAGGCCGAGGATCATCGCTCGTGGCTGGTGGGTGGGCATTCGGTGCTCGCGAGCGAGCTTCCGATCCGCGATAGCGCCGTCGCGCCGGTGCAGGGCGTCTTGACCATTTTATACGACCGCACCGAGATGCTGCATATGTCCGATCAGCTTTTCGGTGCAAGAAGCATGATCGAAGCGCTGCGCTCCTATAACCACGAATTTTCAAACAAGCTGCATGTAATACTGGGCTATCTCCAAAGCGGAGACAGCTCAAAAGCCATGCGCTTTATCTTAAACAGCAACCTGATTTCGGGCCAACTCATTTGCCAAACCGCCGACCAGATACGGGTCTCCGAGTTGTGCGCTTTGATTATTGGCAAGATGATTCACGCGGCTGAACGTGGCATTTCGCTGACGCTGGCGGGGGACAGCGGCTGCATCGAGCAGGATCTTCTGCTGCCGGTGAGCGATATGATGACAATTATCGGCAACCTTTTGGAGAACGCGATCGAAGAGCTCGGCAACGGTGCTCTTGAACTTCGGGAGATCAAATTCGGCCTCTATTGCCGCCCTGACTGCAACATTATTGTGTGTGAAGATACGG
This sequence comes from Bacillota bacterium, assembly GCA_023391005.1. Lineage (GTDB taxonomy): Bacteria > Bacillota > Clostridia > Oscillospirales > Ruminococcaceae > Yanshouia. The sequence goes on from JAEWBS010000012.1 coordinate 56,871, forward strand.
GGCGAGGCATATCCGACGCGGTTTTCCAAAGAATGTATGAAAACAGCTTTTCCACCAAGGGAGAATACCGCGGCACGGGGCTGTTTACGGTTAAAAGAATTGTTTCGCAGTATGGGGGTAAAATTGAGGTCGAAACCGAGCCGGGTGAGGGAACGGCGTTTACAGTGACATTTGTCAGGGAGGATATGCGGGATGTATCAGGTTATAATTATTGAGGACGACCCCATGGTCGCCGCCATAAACCGCCAATATATTGAGGATACCCCCGGATTTGTGGTTAAAAGTGTTTTTCAGAACGGGGCGCAGGCGTTGGAATATCTCAAGGACAACGACGTCTCTTTGATTATTCTTGACTATTACACCCCAATGATGAGCGGTATGGCGTTTGTGGACATGCTGCACGGCATGGGCAAGGCGCCCGCTATCATTATGGTTACCTCGGCCAGCGACGTGCAGATTGTCAAGAGCATGTTCTCGCGGGGCGTTATCGATTATCTGGTCAAGCCGTTTGAATATGAGCGCTTTAAGGCGGCGCTTGAGCGTTTCAAATATACGCTAGCCCGGTGGGAGGACGCCTGTACCGCGCTCAAACAGGAGGAGATAGACAGCGTCATAGTATCCGAGGGCGCCGGGGAATCTAAAAGGATGATGCAAACGCTCTCAAAGGGCCTCAACGAAAGCACGATGACGATGATTCGGCAGTTTTTGAGCGGCAACAGCACCAAGTTTTTTACAAGCGAAGAGATTGCGGGTCGCGTCAACCTTTCCCGCATTACAGTCAGGCGCTATATGAACTACATGCTCGAGACCAATCAGGTGATCAGTACCATCGATTATCAAACCGGCGGGCGGCCGTCTATCAAATACAAGGTTATATAATGTGCACAATAATGTGCTTGATTAATTGTCGAAAAAGGCCTGACTAGTCAAATACTATAATTACAAAACATCTACAATAGCTACTAAAATTGAAGTGGTGCTATTCTATCGGTATACTTATGTATGTTTCCAGCTGGCGAATGATGTTGAACATACAAGAGAAGGGTAGAAGATTATGCAGGAGATTCTAGAGTATTTTGGCACCTATACCCCCGCGGCGGAGGGTGCAATCGCTTCATTTAAATTTGAATACCTGACCACATTGGGCTTTGCGGCTATCGTCATTTTCTTGGGACGCGCTATTGTGGGCCGATCGGCCATGCTCAAAAAATACGCGATTCCGGCCCCTGTTGTGTCCGGACTGATTTTTTCGCTGGCCATTTCGATGATCAAGATGTCGGGCACCATATCACTTTCGTTTAACGACACGCTGATGAAGGATCTGTGTCAGAACCTGTTTTTCCTCTGTGTAGGCTTTGGCTTCAGCGTTAAGATGCTCAAAAAAGCCGGCGGAAAGCTCTGCGCCATGATCGCGATAGCGGCCTGCTTGCTGATTACGGTGCAGAATATTCTCGGCCTCTTTCTTGGCAACCTCATAGGGCTTGATCCGCTGCTGGCGCTTCAGTGCTCTTCGGCTTCCATGTCGGGCGGCGTTGGTACGGCTTCCGCTTTCGGTGCAATTTTTGAAAAAATGGGTGCGCAGGATGCGGTTACGATCGGTGTCGCGGCCGGTACGATGGGCAACGTCATGGGTTCGCTGATTGGTGGCCCGGTAGCAGCGTTCCTGATCAGACGGCATATGCTCAAATCCGACCCCAACGATAAGCCCGAGGCAATTTTGAGCGGCAAAGCGCCCGAGCTTAACAACGGACGTATGATCTCGATGTTTTCGCTTACGCTGCTGCTTGCTGCGCTGGGCATGCCGATCTATGTTCTGCTTGATAATATCCCTTATATCGAGATGCCCAAGTTCATCGGCTGCCTCTTTGCGGGCGCGATTGCGCGCAACGTGATGGAAGCGGCGAACATCAAGTTTTACACGCCTGAGGTCGACGCCATTGAGCACATGTTCTTAGAGCTTTATCTCGCGCTCGTGCTGATGTCGATTGATATCACCAAGCTGGCGCCCGTCGCGGGCCAGATGGGCATTATTTTGGCCGCGCAGGCGGTGCTGATGGCGCTGTTCGCGATCTTCGTTTCTTACAATATGTTCGGCCGCAACTACGGTGCCGCCGTTATGGCGGCGGGCAACTGCGGATGGGGCTGCGGTTCGGGTCCGAACGCTGTCGCCAACACCAAAGCGGTTATGGACGAGTACGGCTGGCACACCATCGCGTGGGTGCTTTACCCCTCCTTCGCCGTTATCATTGACGATATTTATAATCCGATATTCCTTTCGGTTATTTCCAGCCTGCTGCCCCGCTGAGACGGCAGCCTTTAAAAAAGCTTAATACATCCCCTTTTTCTATCAAACAAGGTGAGTCTGCGTCCTGTAGACTCACCTTGTTTTTGCTTAATGATTGGAATCAGCGCTTTATCCGTGTTATAATAGTGTCAAAGGCGGTCATGTCGCTGCCCGCGGCGAGAATTGAGCCGCTAAAATTTTGTTTGAAAGGGGCCGTCCGATGCTTAGCCGACGACTGAAAATACTGATTGCCGTTGCTTTAGCGGCCACAGTGCTTGCAGGGTGCTTTACTGTCGTCCGACAATTGCTTAAAAACAACGACCGCAATGCCGGCCCTAATATACAGGTGCTGACGATTGGCACGGCCGACAGCGGGGGCACGATGTACCCGGTCGGGCGCGCGATTGCGCAGATTCTCAATGAAGCTGTCCCAACGCTTAAAATCAACATCAGCGCTTCCCAAGGGTCGTTGTTCAATGTCAAGGGATTAAAAGCGGGTCAGGTGGACATGGCGCTGGTCAGCGCCGATGTGGCCTACAGCGCCTACTCAGGAACAGGTGCGTTTAAAAATGAGCAGGTGGCGGGTTTAAGGGCCATCGGTGCGGTCTATTTAAGCTATTCCAACTGGATGACCGCCGATACGTCGGGGCTGGTTTATGTCCACGATCTTCTGAGCAGGAGGGTATCGGTCGGGCCGCAGGACTCGACGACTGAGGCCTCCGCGTTGATGGCGCTGCGAGTGTTGGGCATTGATGGGACGAACACAAGGCTTGAGCATTATGGCCTCGGTTCGGGCAGCGACGCGCTAAAGCAGGGGACGGTTGACGCCGTGCACGGTTTTGCGGGCATTCCGATCAAGAGCATGGCCGATCTGGCCGATGCGCAGTCCTGCCGGTTGCTGCTTTACACCGATGAGGAGCTGGATCAGATTTTAAGCCGTGACAGCCGTTTTGTTAAAGCGGTGATTCCGGCCGGAACCTACGAAGGGCAGAGCGAGGACGTCGAAACCTTCGGGGTCAAATGCCTGCTGTGCGTGGATGACAGCATGGACGAGCAGCTGGGCTATACGATCACAAAATATCTTCACGAGAATATGGACGAGCTGGCGCAGAACGACCCCGATTTTATCAGCAAGAACCTGTCAATACCGCTGCACCCCGGCGCGGTGCGTTATTATGGGGAGGTTGGGCTGCTACAGTAGTGTGTTGTGGGATTGGTCAGCGCTGCGGGGGCATTAAAATTAACAGATACTCTTGTTTTTACGCGGTTCAATGCGTTGATTACACATCGGAAATTGTATATAATAAGGGCAGATGGGTGAACGTTATGACGATCAAAAAAACGCCGCTATTTCGCCTGAAAATAAATTGTTGACCGACCGAAAAAATACAAAAATTGTGGATGCCAAAATCACCATTTCGGCTTGCAAGGGGGCCCTGTGGCGAAATATAACGCCAGCTAAGAAAGCCCTACTTGTTATACGACGACGACGGGACACGCAGATATGAAAGATAGATTGCCAGAGGTTATTGTATTTGCCGGGCCGAATGGTTCCGGCAAAAGTACAATTACAGACGCGGTGGATCTTAACGGCTATGTTTATAATTAATGCGGATGAAATCAAAAAGGCCTTGCATTGCGACGATATTTTTTGCAGCCCAAATGGCGGAACAGCAAAGAAACAAATGCATAAATGGCTGTAAAACTTCGCTTTTGAAACGGTGCTTTCCACCGATAGAAATGTTCAGCCATTAAGGCGAGTTAAAGCGCAGGAGGATTTCATCAAAGCCTTGTCGAAAACCTTCATTTATTTCCTTGTAAAGAGTCGTTTTTACGCGTTATCTCCAATCGCTTAAGTATACTTTGAATAGCATATAACCTTACCCCCAAGGTGGCTGCAATTTCATGCTGATAGGCATCGGGGTTTAGCCATAAATTTACGCAGTTTATCCGGGTCTACTTTTCGCCATCTTCCTGTGCGCTTTTGGGGCGCTAGCTTTCCGGTCTTATTCAGCTGCGTTTTCCATTATGCAGCGTGCCGACCGATCAACCGGGGAATCCTGATAAAAAAGAGGGGAAGTCCCCGCCATAAAAAAGAACGCCGATTCCGGCCCAAACAGCAAAACCAAATCGAGGCTCATATGGAAAGCGGCTTTGATCCGCTGGGCAGCTACACCGGAGAGCCCGTCGAACTCGTCGAGCCGGGCGAAAGGCCGGCGAAGGACAGCGACGATCTCTAAACCGTTGCTCCGTCCGACAGCGCGACAATTTCTCCGGCACCTCAGTCCGATGCACCGGAGGTTTTAGGCAGGATATTTTGCGGGTGAGCGGCCCCCCGACCGGCCGCAAGGGGATCGACATGAAACAGACAAGACGTGTTCTGGTTATCCTTTTGCTGCTGCCCTCCGTCGCACTTTGGCTCTGGGCGCATGCAAACGCGCACGCCTTCGCACGCATGACGCCAGCTATCCACGACGGCGTCATGGACCTCAGCGGGTGGAAGGCCAACGGTAGCCCCAGCTTCCGGATGTCGGGCGAGTGGGAGCTCTACCCCGGCCGGTTGATGGACGCCGCCGCCATCTGCGGCAGCCCCGGCAGCCTTTTGATCAACGTGCCCTATTCACGCCAGAAAATGACGACCGACGGGCTGCCTCTCTACATATCCGACCCGGCGACCTACCGCATCCACGTCGTCAACTACCCACCCGACGTTGCGCTGGCCATTCAGGTCAGGCAGATGACATCGGCCTACCGGCTCTACATCGACGACCGGCAGATTGCTTGGAATGGTTACGACGACGACACCCGCGAGTCGCCCATCTCGGCCTACCGCTATCAGATCTCGCGTTTTTTTCCCGAGGGCGACGGCTTTGACGTCATTTTGCAGATCTACAACCAGTACGACAACAAGGGCGTTTCCCAGTGGCCCATTGTGCTGGGTACCTACGACAATATCCGCAAAAGCGAGAAGCTCACCCCTCAGATCGACTATTTGTCGGCCGGGGTGCTGTTGGCTGTGTCGCTGTTTCTTATGATTATTTGGCTGATGTTCCCCCGCGAGAAGGAGCTGCTGGTGCTGTGCATCTTTGGCACCGTTAAGTGCGTCCACCTGATGGTGTCCCGCGACATTCTCGTGGCCGAGCTGTTTCCCGAGATGTCGCTGATCGTCTTTCGGCAGGTCGACTACCTCGCCACCTATGGCGTGCGATTTTTGATAGCCGTCTCGATCTTCTCAATGTATCCCGCTATGTTTCCCCGTTGGTTTATGCGGTTGCTGCTGACTGTTATTCTGGGCGTCTTTCTCTACGGATGGGGCACCCCTTACCTGATGGTTTTTTCCAACGTTGCCCTCGTCTTTGACATGGTTATGGCGCTGATCTTTCTGGGCATTGTCGTCTTTCTGATCCGCGCCGTGCTCGACGGGCAGCCCAATTCCCGGTTTTTGCTGGTCTTTGTCAGCTGCATGGCGGCCATCATGTTGTCGGACTTCCAAAGCACCGAGGGGGTGCTCTATTACCTACTGGCCGACGGCGGGCTGGGCTTTGAGACGACGGCGCTGCTCGAGTGCAGCCTCATTATGCAGCGCATCAGAAAATCCCGCGCGCTCGAGCTCAGCGCGTTGCGTGGGCAGATCCAGCCCCATTTCATCCACAACGCGCTGTCGGCTATTATCTCCATCTCGCGTCGGGATCCCTCCCGCTCACGCGAGCTGCTCATCGATTTCAGTAGCTATCTGCGCGGCAAGTTCGACTACACCAGCGTCGATTTCATTACCATCGAGCAGGAGCTTGAGCTGGTGCGGGCCTACATCGCGCTGGAGCAGGCGCGGTTTGTCGACAAATTCGAGGTCGAATACCAGATCGAGGTCGGCGGCTTTTTGCTGCCGCCGCTCCTTCTCCAGCCGCTGGTCGAAAACGCGCTGACCCACGGCCTGCGCGACCGGGAGAGCGGCGGCAAGGTTTATGTCTACGCCCTACGGGAGGGTAAAAAGGTGCGGGTCGGGGTGCGGGATAACGGCGTCGGCATCCAGCGGCAAGCCGTCCCCGACACGCCGATGCGCCGCAGCGGTATCGGCGTACCCAACATCAATTACCGGCTGAACCGGCTGTACGGCACCGAACTGCACTATCGCGTGCCGCCCGGCGGCGGATGCGAGGCCTATATGGAGATCACCTACAGAGAGGCGGCCATCCATGCGTGTAATACTGATTGATGACGAGCAGTCGACGCTCGACGAGCTCAGCTACCTGTTTTTGCGCTACCCCGAGTTTGAAATCGCCGGGGCTTTTTCCAACCCCATCCGGGCCGTCGGGTATGTCGGAGAACTGGTCCGACAGGGGCTGGCGCTGCCCGACGTCGTCTTTCTCGACATCGACATGCCCCAGCGCAACGGGCTCGACACCGCTCTCGAGCTGCGCGGGTTGCACCCCGACATCATCATCATCTTTGTGACGGCCTACAGCTCCTACGCGCTCGAATCGTTTCGCGTCCACCCGCTCGACTACCTGCTTAAGCCTATCAAACAATCGCAGTTTGACGCCGCTGCCCAGCACATTAAAAAGCAGGTCGGCCTTATTTTGGCTAACCGGCAGATCGACAAACGGCCGCTGCGCGTGACCTGCTTCGGCCGGTTCCACATGGACGCCGGCGATACCGGCCGGGAAATCAAGTGGGGCACCCGCAGGGTCAAGGAGCTCTTTTTGTACCTCATCGATTGCAGGGGGGCGCCGGTTGGCCACGACGATCTGGCACAGGTGCTCTTTGGCGACGACAGCAAGAAAAACAGCAACAACCTCTATGTGACCGTCCACATGCTGCGCGACCTGCTCAACCGGCTTGACCCAAATCGGGACTGCCTCAGTCTGGGCAAGGACTGCGCGCTGAAAGTGGCGCCCGGCGTTTGCGATTACATCGACTTTATGAACTTTGCCGAGAACAACGCCATTATCGGTGCCGACAACGCCGCGCAGGCGGCCGCCATGCTTGGTCTGTACGGGGGAGGCTACCTCGAGGATATCGACGCCCCTTGGGTCGCCCTGACGGCCGGTGCCGTCGACGCCGAATACGAGCGCATCGCGCTGAGCCTCTGCGCGGTATACGCGAGCGGTCGTAACAGCGCCGCCGCCGTCGAGACGCTCCGACGGCTGATCGCCCGCAATCCCCTGTCGGAGGATGGGCACACGGCGCTGCTCGACCTTTACATCAAGGAGGGGCGGCGGGAGGACTTTTTTGCCGCCTACGAGCAATACGCCCGCATCCTTAAGACTGAGCTGGGCGAGAAGCCCCCCGCCCGCTATACGCGCCGCTATCTTGATATTAAGCCTCAGTGACGACAGTCTGTGACACCCGCCGATATACGGCGGGTGTCGTTTATTTTTACCATAATCATTTAAGAAAGTTTAAGATTGATAGTGTATTATGGAGACGGTCTTTTGAAACTGTGTACAAATTGCCGTTTTGAACCGCATATTAAGCATAGCGGGGCAATGCGCGCGGCGGGATTGACAGGAGGAGTAACAATGCGCAACATGACGATTGGGAAAACGGGACTTGAGGTATCGGTCATATCGATGGGCACCCTCTCCATCGGTGGCGACGGGGTGTGGGGCTACAGCGACGAGGCCGAGTCGATCCGCACCATCCGGCGGGCCTGCGATCTGGGCATCACCTTCTTTGACACGGCGGCCTTTTACGGCTTCGGACGCAGCGAGACGGTGTTGGGCAAAGCGCTGGCGTCCGACCGCAGCCGCTACATCATTTCGACCAAGTGCGGCCTCGACTGGGACACGGGCGAAGGCTCGCCCTTCTTTGAGCGGGACGGCCACAAGGTATCACGCAATCTCTCGCCCAAGGCGGTGCGCCGGAGCCTTGAAAATTCACTGCGCCGGCTCAACACCGACTATATCGACATCGGCATCACCCACTGGCAGTCGGTCGAGCTGGCCTTCACCCCCATCGAGGAGACGATGGGCACGCTGCTCGACATGAAAAAGGAGGGCAAACTCCGGGCCATCGGCGCTTCCAACGTCACGCTCGACCAAGTCAAGGAGTATATGAAATATGGGCAGCTCGACCTGGTGCAGGAGCGGTTCAGCATGCTTGATCCCACCAGCTTTTCGGCGCTCAACAGCTTCTGCCTCGAAAATGGCATCACCTATCACGCCTATTCGACGCTTGAGCGAGGGCTGCTGACCGGCGCTTACAGCATGGCCTCGGTGGTCAAGCCGGGCGACGCCCGCAACGAGTGGAGCATCTGGTATCGGCTCGACCGGCGCCGCAAGGTGCTCGACCTGCTCAAGGCGTGGGAACCGTTGTGCGTCAAGTACAAATGCTCCCAGTCGGCGCTGACCATCGCCTGGACGACGCAGCAGGCGCCCAACGTCAACGTCGACGCCGGCAGCCGCCGAGTGGCGGCCGTTGAAGAGAATGCACGGGGGGGAGAAATCCTCATCGAGCAGGATGACCTCGCGGCCATGAACGCAGCCATCAACCGGCTGTTGAAGGAGGAGGGCGTTATCGGCTAGCCACTGGGTAGGGTTACGGGAAAGGCGGTTGTTATGTCGGCCGGGAGCCTGCGTTTCGCGGTCGGCGTGTCACAAAATAATTATAAAAGGGATAGGAGAATCATGATGAAAAGAGTATCGGTGTTCGTATTGGCAATCGCGATGGTTATTCTCAGCGTCACGGGCTGCGGGGGATCATCCAGCAAGGCGCCCGCACCTGCCTCGGCCGCACCCGTCTCATCGACCGCGCCCGCTCCCCAGAAGGTCATCGAAATCAAGATGGGCTTTGCCGAGTCGGACAGCAGCCCCCACTACAAGGGCTACCAGAAAATCGCCGAAAACATGGAGCGTATCTCCAACGGACTGCTCAAGGTCACCCTCTATCCCAGTAATCAGCTAGGCAACGAGCGCGATCTCTATGAAGGCTGCCAGATCGGCTCGATCGACGCGATGATTATCACCAACGCCGTGCTGACCAACTTTATCCCCGAGGCCGCCGTGCTCGACCAACCCTTCCTTTTTGCGACGGCCGAGCAGGCCCACAAGGTCATCGACGGCAAGCTGGGCGACATGATCAAGGAAGAGTCGGCCAAGAAGGGCGTGCAGCTGGTCGGTTGGTGCGATTCGGGCTTCCGCGACATTTTCTCGGCGGCGCCCATTAACTCGGCCGACGACATCCGCGGCAAAAAGATCCGAACGATGGAAAACAAAATGCACATCGCCGCCTACAACGCCATCGGCGCCATCGCCACCCCTATGGCCTTCGGTGATGTCTTTACGGCCCTCCAGCAGGGCGCCATCGACGGTTATGAGAACTCGGTTGCCAACATGTACGGCAACAAGTTCTACGAGGTCTGCAAGTATGCCGTCCGCTCAAGGGTGCACTTCGCCTTTCAGGGCGTCTGCATCTCCAACAAGATCTGGGCGCAGATTCCCGACGCCATGAAGCCCGAGCTCATTGCCGGCATCAACGAGGGCTGCCAGCTTGAGCGCCAATACCTAGACGAGGCCAATATCGCCTGGGAGACTGAGCTGCAGAACATGGGCGTTAAATTTATCGACGTCGACCGGGATAAGCTGGCCGCCATGGCGCTGCCCGCTATGGCGCAGTTCAATCTTGACAAGGATTGGCTCAAGGTGCTCGACGAGGAGCTGCAGGCCACCAAGTCCTGAGGCGGCGCCGTCGGTCGACGGCACGGCCTGATGCGTACATCGAACATATCCCGTTGGGTATTTAGGGGTAAATAATATGAAAGAGTTTTTTAAACGTCTTCAGCAAATTGAAAACGGCATACTCATCGTAACCTTTCTGATCATGGTGTTCGCGTCGTTTTGTCAGGTGGTCAATCGCAACCTCGTTCACGCCGGTATCAGTTGGTTTGAGGAACTGGCGCGTTATTCGATGATCTACATGACGCTGCTGGCAACCGAGTTGGGGCTGCGCGATAATACTCAGATTGCCATCACGGCTGTCACCGACATGCTCAGAGGGGGCGTCCGGTATGTGGTGGGTATTGTGGCGAGAATCGTCGTCATTGCGTTTGCCGCCGTTCTGTTTGTCAATTCCTTCGCGCTGCTCAAAGCGCAGATCACCTACGGGCAGCTCTCGCCCGGGCTGGGCCTGCCCATGTACATCCCCTACTTTGCGCTGCCTTTCAGCTTTGGCATCATCACCGTCAAGCAAGCCCAGATGCTGATTGACGACATCCGAGGACCCCACGCTGAGGACAGCGCAAGCACAGGAGGAGAAGCATGACAGGCTTGATTTTGTTCGGCAGTATGATACTGCTTCTGGTGGTGGGGGTTCCCGTCGCCATTTCAGTCGGCGCGTCGGCCATGATCACCATTCTGGTTTGCTACGACGTGCCGGTGGCAGTGGTGGCGCAGCGGCTGTTCACCTCGCTTGATTCGGTTTCGATTATGGCCATCCCCTTCTTTGTCTTTGCCGGCAACCTGATGACAAAGGGGGGCATCTCGCGGCGGCTGGTTCAGTTCGCCAACCGCATTGTCGGAAATTTCCGCGGTGGTCTGGGCTACGTCTCAATCCTCTCCTGCGCGTTCTTTGCGGCGCTGTCCGGTTCGGGTCCCGCCACCGTGCTGGCCGTCGGATCGATGATGTACCCCGATATGGTCAAGCTGGGCTACCCCAAGAGCCGGTCGGCCGGTTTGCTCGCCGTAGCGGGGGGGCTGGGGCCGGTCATTCCGCCCAGCATCATCATGGTGGTCTACTGCACGCTGACCAATACCTCGGTGGCCGACATGTTCAAGGCCGGGCTGGTCGTCGGCATCTGCATTGTCATTCTGCTGATGGTCATATGTTACTATTTGGCCAAAAAGGAGAATTGGCCCAAGAGCGAGCAAAAGTTCAATCTGATGGAGCTGCTCACCGCCCTCTGGCGGGCCATTCCGGCGCTGTTGCTGCCGCTAATCATTCTGGGAGGCATCTACTCGGGGACGCTGACACCGACCGAGGCGGCGGCGGTCGCCTCGATCTACGCCCTGCTGGTCGGGCTGTTCGTATACAAGGAACTTCAGTACGCCGAGATTCTCTTGATTGTATATAACTCGGCCAAAAGCAGCGCCATGATCCTGTTTGTCATCGCGACGGCCTCCTCCTTCTCCTGGCTGTTTACCTATTCAGGCATCGCGGGGGTGCTGGTCGACGCCATCGCCAAGCTGCACCTCTCGGCCACACTCTTCAACGTGCTGATTTACATCGTCCTGTTGATCTTTGGCACCTTCCTCGAGGGGACTGCCATCTGCGTGCTGCTGGTACCCATCCTCTATCCCATCGCCGCCAGTCTGGGCATTACGTCGCTTCACTTTGGCGTTATCGTTTCGGTGGCCGGTGTCATCGGGTCGATGACACCTCCCGTCGCCGTCAACGTCTTCGCGGCGGCCAGCGTTTCCAAATTGAAGATCAGCGAAATTGCCAAAGGCGAAATGCCTTTTTTCGTGACCTTCTGCTTCGGATTGCTCATCTTCGTGCTCTTCCCGCAGATTCTCGAGTTTTTCGTCTAACGATGTCCAACCGGGCGCCCTGCCCGATCGACTCTCACAAAGCTAAACGGCACGCGCAACAGACGGCGCGTGCCGTTTAGCTGATGAGGCCGATCGGCAAAGCCGTTTTGACAGAGCGGCGCGCGGGTGGGGCTCCCGCCAAAAGCGTGCTTTGGCGCAGGTTTTCCGCAACAAAAGTCAAGACCACGGTTTTGGAGTCATCCCAAAAAGCTAGACCAAAGAAGTTGTCTATCACAGCATTATCTGAACGCCGCCACATTGTCTGCTTAAAAAGTCAGCCCGGGGTGTATAACTATTCTTGACAATGCTACTTCTACAAAAAGTCGGTTTTGCCTGACCTTGCGTCTAAGCAAAAATGCGAGGTGCTTTTTCCGCCCCCCATATTCTCCTGACTTTAATCCCATAGAGAAGAAATGGGCATGGATCAAAAAAGGTTACGAAATATCCTGCCTGACTTCAGCTCTATAGATTCCGCCCCTCTTGTCGTGCTTTAAAATTGGTTTAACTATATAAAATATAGCCATTGACAAACTTACACTTGTGAAATACAATGTAATACAAGAAGGAGGCTGAACAATATGGCGATATCGATCAGACTAAACGATGACGATGCTAACCTCATCAAGAAATACGCGGAGCTTCACAATATGACTGTTTCAGAGCTTGTTCGCAAGTCGGTTATTGAGCGCATTGAGGATGAGCTTGATTTGGCTGCCTATGAAAAGGCCATGGCGGACTATAAAAAGAACCCCGTCACCTATTCGATGGAGGAAATCGAAAAGGATTTGGGGCTGATATGATATACCGGGTCAGATTTACCGAAGCGGCTAAGAAAGAACTCAAAAAGCTCGACAAGCCCACGGCCGCCTTAATCATGGCATGGATTAAAAAGAATCTTGAAGGGTGTTCCAATCCTCGCCAGCACGGCAAGGGGCTTACAGCCAATCGAAGCGGGCAATGGCGCTACCGCGTTGGCGATTATCGATTGCTTGCGGAGATACAGGAGGATGAGATTATCATTCTTATCCTGAACATCGGCCACAGGCGCGATATATACGGCAGCTAATATATAAGCGCCGGTATTATTTGATAACGCTAAAAGCGGCGCAGAACCTCACCGCAGGTTCCGCGCCGCCCTTTTAATTTGGTCTATTTCCGCTTAATTTTCCGCTATGTACAAACCCAACACAACCGCTTCTCCAACGTCATCATGCCGGAGCAGAACCGTTCCCACCCTGTCAATGATATCAACAACGGGTCGCCCTCGCGAATACGCATGGTCCTGCGGATTTCCTTTGGGATGACGACACGCCCGAGGTCGTCTATTCTTCTTACAATTCCGGTGGCTTTCATCGGGCACGCTCCTTATCGTTTACAGTTTGTTTGTCACAAAATAGGTTGTGCTGATA
>JAEWBS010000039.1 GCA_023391005.1 Bacillota bacterium
ATTGCCCTTGATTTGCTTGTTTAGCACTCTTGTATATTGAGTGCTAACTGTACTTTATCATTATCACTCCGCATTGTCAAGTGCTTTCATAAATTATTTACATTGTTCGCAAATAATATAAGAAGACGCCGCGCCAACGATTTTTGGCACGGCGTCTTCCAGCTTTAGCGCAATCTTTTTGTCAGTCGGCACGGTTGCCGCTTTTGTCAGGCGGCAAAAGAATTTCTAAAATACAATCTTCTTCGGCGGCATTTTCGCCCCTTTGCTGCGCCGTTATCAACAGCTCAATCTGCTCGACTGCGCGCTTTCGAATATCGCCATATACGTCAAAGATTAACCGCCTTAGCTCAATATCAACCGCAAAAATGCCGCGCTCTGATCTTAGAGCGCGGCGTCCTAATCTCTTTATAGGGCAAAGCCCATTTTTTTATAAACCTTGTCACGGGTGCGCTGCGAAAATTTCATCGCCTTCTGCACGCCGTCGGTGTAGCAGCTTTCGAGATAAGTCCGGTCGGCCATCAGGCGGTCAAATTCCGCCTTGACAGGCGCCAACGTGTCGGCCACCGTCTCGCCAACCGCAACCTTAAAGTCACCGTAGCCCTTGCCCTCAAATTCGCGCACAATCTCCTCGTCGCTCTTTTTAGTAAACGCCGAATAGATGGTCATGAGGTTTGCAATGCCCTCCTTGCCCTCGCCGCGATAAATGCCGCTGCCCGAATCGGTGACGGCGCTCTTGAATTTCTTGATAATCGTGTCGCGCGAATCGAGCACCGCGACATAGGCCTTGGGGTTGGGATCGGACTTGCTCATCTTTTTTGTCGGCTCGGTCAGCGCCATAATCTTCGCACCCGCCTTGGGGAACAGGCACTCGGGCATTGTGAACACGTTGCCCATCACGCCGTTGACGCGCTGGGCGATGTCGCGGGTCAGCTCGACGTGCTGCCGCTGGTCCTCGCCCACCGGCACATAGTGTGCCTGATACAAGAGGATGTCGGCCGCCATCAGCGTCGGATAGGTGAACAGCCCCGCGTTGATATTGTCGGCATAGCGCGCCGATTTATCCTTAAACTGGGTCATGCGCGACAGCTCGCCAAACTGGGTGTAGCAGTTGAGCGCCCACATCAGCTCGGTGTGGTGCGGGTTTTGGCTCTGAATAAACACAATGCTGCGCTGCGGGTCGACGCCGCAGGCCAGCAGCATGGCGTACGCTTCAAGCGTGTTCTTGCGCAGCGCCGCGGGGTCCTGCCGCACGGTCGTGGCGTGCAGATTGGCGATCATGAACAGGCAATGATAATTTTCCTGAATCTCAGCCCAGTTTTTAACCGCGCCGAGGTAGTTGCCGATCGTTATCAGCCCCGAGGGCTGGATGCCCGAGAGCACAATTTTTTTCTTTTCAACGGGCTGCTGATGCTGAGTATCGATTTCTTCAGCCATGGGTGTCACCCTTTCTGTTTGGTCAGATTCGTTTTGCAGATTAAAGCGGCGGCAAAATGGCATTGCCGCCGCAGGCCGAGCAACCTTTTACTTAAACCACTCGTAGGTCAGTTTGCCCAAAATATCCACACCCTTGACAATCTGCTCGTCGCTCGGGGTGGAATAGTTCATTCTAAAGCCGTTGTTGGGCTTGGTGGCATCTACCGCAAACGCAACGCCGGGTACACAGTAGACGCCGCGCTTAATGCCCTCCTGCACAAAGGGATAGGAGTCCATGCCCTCGGGTAAAAACGCCATGACAAACAACCCGCCCTCCGGCCGGTTGAAGGTCACCGACGGGTGGAACTGCTTCTCCATCTCGCCGAGCATGATATCACACTTTCTGCGGTAAATTTCGCGGGTGTGATCAATATGCGCCTTATAGTCATACTTGGTCATGTACTCGTTGACGATGTACTGGAACAAAACGGTCGAATGCACGTCGGTGCACTGCTTGGCAACGGTGAAGCGCCCGGTGAGCGCTTTGTTGAACACGACAAAGCCCAAACGAAACGCCGGGGCCATCACCTTAGAAAAGCTGCCCGCGTAAACGACCCGACCGTCGGTATCGAGCGCCTTAATCGGCTTTTTGCTCTCCCCCGCAAAGCGCAGCTCGCTGTAGGGGTTATCCTCGAAGATCATGACATCGTATTGGCGGCACAGCGCGTAGACCTTTTGGCGCTTTTCGTCCGACATCGTGATGCCGGTCGGGTTCTGAAAGCTCGGGATCGTATACAAAAAGCGCACGTTGCTGTTGGCTTTAAGCGCCTGTTCCAGCGCTTCGACGTTGATGCCGTCGCTCTCTACCGGCACGCCGACGAGCTTAGCCCCGTAGGAGCGAAAGGTGTTCAGGCAGCCGACAAAGGCGGGCTCCTCAGTGAGAATGACATCACCGCGATTGACCAGCACCTTGGTGGCCAGATCGGCCGCCTGCTGCCCGCCCGAGACGATCAGCAGCTCGTTTTCTTCAAAGTCAATGCCCTCGACCTCGGCGAGGTGTTGTTTCATCGTCTCACGCAGCGGGGTGTAGCCCTCCGACAGGCCGTATTGCAGCACCGAAACGGCATCCTCGCGAAACGCCCGGGCGGTTATTTCGGCAATGGCATCGACGGGGAACGACTCCGCCGAGGGGTTGCCGCCGCCGAACGCAATCATGTTGGGGTCCTTCGCCAGCTTAAAGAGCTCGCGAATAATAGAACCCTGAACGCCGTCCATATTGTCGGAAATCGTGTATTGCATGCCAAACACTCCTTGTTATTTATTCGTCGTGATGCGGCGACTCGCCGATAATCTTCATTGCGGCGGCCACCTGCCGTGTAATTTCAACCTCGCGGGTATTTTCAAGCTGCGCTATTTTAACAAAAAGCGCACCCGCATGGCTGACAACATATTGCGGCGGCAGGTTATTGAGCGCCAAGGCGATCACATCCTCCCGGCACTGGTCACAGGTGCAGCCTGTATGGTTCTTCCACAGTCGGTCTACCTTGGCCTCCACAAGCGTTTCCATCACATTGCGATACATAAGCTGTCAGGTTCTCCTAAGCCATTATTTTGCCGCCTCAAGCTTTTGGATGCCGGCGTCGATACGCGCGAGCGTATCGGCCTTGCCGATGGCCGCTGAGATCTCGATACCGCCACCGGGGGTAAATTGTTTGCCGCTGACCGCAACGCGCAGCGGCCAGAGAATAATGCCGTTTTTGCAACCCAGCTTTTCGATGAGCGCAAACAGCGCCTCGTGAATATTGGCGACCGTAAAGTCCTCAACACCCTCCAGAACGGGGCGCACCTGTTTGAGAGACTCGAGCGCCACCGCAGGGTCGGTCTTCATCTTTTTAGAGGTATAGAGCGCTAAGTCGTACTCGGGCAGCGCATCGATAAAATCAAGCTGCGCGGGGATATCGCCGAGCACCTCGCAACGGGGGTGCAACGACTCGGCCAGCAGCGCGAAGTCAATATCCTCACGCCGGACGGCCTGCTTCATCCACGGCAGCGCCGCTTCTAAGAACTGCTCGGGCGACATGCGGCGGATATACTCCGCGTTGACATAATTGAGCTTAATCGGATCAAAGATAGCGGGTGATTTTGACACGTCGTAGATTGAGAAATCTTTCTTCATCTCTTCAAGCGTCATAATCTCCTGCCCCCCGCGGGGGCTCCAGCCGAGCAGCGCAATATAGTTGAGTACCGCTTCTTTCAGATAGCCCTTGGCGACGAGGTCTTGATAAGAGGCGTCGCCGTTGCGCTTCGAGAGCTTCTGGGTCGCATCTTTCATGACCGGCGGGCAGTGCAGATATTTGGGAATCTCCCACCCGAAGGCCTGATATAACAGATTATATTTGGGCGCGGACGACAGATATTCCGTACCGCGAATAACCGTCGTGATGTCCATGAGATGATCGTCGACGACGTTGGCGAAATTATAGGTCGGCATACCGTCGGCCTTTAAAAGCACCTGATCGTCAAGCGTACTGCACTCGACGGTGATATCCTCGCGAATTTCATCGTGGAAGGTGACGGTGCCGCTGTCGGGAATGCGCTGGCGGACGACGCAGGGGATACCCGCTCTGCGCTTGGCCTCGATCTCCTCCTTGGAGAGCGACAGGCAGTGGCGGTCGTACTTGGGCGCGATATTCGAGGCGCGCTGCAGCGTCTTCATCTCGTCAAGGCGCTCTTTATCGCAGAAGCAGTAATAGGCGTCGCCCTGCTCGATGAGCTGCTGGGCGTATTGCTCATAGATGCTCTTTCGATCCGACTGGATATAAGGGCCGACCGGACCGCCCACATCGGGGCCCTCGTCCCAGACCAAGCCGGTCTCCTTGAGGGTTTGATAGATCACATCCATAGCGCCCTCGACAAAGCGTTCCTGATCGGTATCCTCGACCCGGAGTATAAAAACGCCGTTTTCATCGGCTTTGGCGGCAAGATAGGCATAAAGCGCGGTGCGCAAATTGCCGACATGCATATATCCGGTGGGGCTGGGCGCAAACCGTGTGCGCGGGCGGCTGTGGTCGATCATTCAAGATTCCTCCATATTAAAAGCTTTATTTCGCGCTAAAAGTAGTTTCCATATTATAGCCTGAACATTATTATATTAGGCTAGTCGCGCGGCATTGTCAAGAATCCCAATAAATTCACTTATTCACCGTCTTTTCTCCCATGTGAAACGACAGCTTTTTTCGTCGGACAAGCTTAGAATTATTTTACAGTATTTTCCACAAACCTTGAAGGGGGCCATTCCATGTCCATTTCCGCCACCGCTTCCTCACGTCTGTTCGGCAGGCTGCGCGACGCCGCCGGGCCACTTGAGCAGATCGGCGCTGCCATCATCGGCTTTGTGATGAGCGGTGCTTCGATTATGCTGACCGCTTCTCCCTTCGGCGTCGCATGGGCCGGTGCCGCGCCACCCGAGCAGGCTATAGCCGCCACCGTCGGCTCGGTTTTGGGCTACCTGTTTTTATTGAAAGGCAACGGCACGCTGCGCTATATGGCCTGTTTGGTGCTGCTACTCGCGCTGCGCTGGGCCTTTTCGTTTATTTCAAAGGCACGCATGCCTGTTTTCTCGCCGCTGCTGGCCTCCTGCACCATTGCGACGACGGGCCTCGCCATCACCATCTCGGGCGACCGCAGCCTTTATAGCTTTGTCATGGTGTTTTGCGAGACGGCTATCACCGCCACCGCCGGTATTTTATTCGGTAAGTCCTACCGCGCGCTGCGCGAGGGCACCGGGCTGACCCGTACCAACGGCGTCTGCACCGGCATCTGGCTCGCGGTGCTTTATATGGGTCTGAGCGCCTTTACCGTGGGGAATGTCTCGCCCGCCCGCATTGCCGCGCTGGCCGTCATTTTGTGCTGCGGGTGCTTTGGGGGCTCGGGTTATAGCGCTGCTGCCGCCGTGACGGCGGGCCTTGCGGCGGCACTCGCGGGTGAGCCGCAGCTGTTGGCGGTATTTTGCGCGGGCGGGCTGGCCGCAGGCATCTTTGCGCCGCTTGGCCGCACAGGCGGCGCCGCCGCGATGACCGTCGCCGCGCTGCTGGCGCTGATGGCACAGCAAAACGCGGGCCCAGCCACCACGCTGTTTATTGAATGCATGCTGGCCTCGGCCATTTTGATGGTCACGCCCGCCGCGCTGCTGCGTCGGCTGGGACTGGCCCGTGCCGCTGACTCCGCCGAGGGCGAGATGCTGCGCCGGGTGGTCATCTCGCAGCTTTCGCGCACGCGGCATGCACTCTGCGACATCGCTTCGGTCACAGGGCAGGTGTCTGAAAAGCTTGAGGCACTCAACGGTGATCCCATCGAGTCGGTACTGGCCAAGGCCTGTGCCAAGGTGTGCAAGGGCTGCAAGGATACCCCGCGCTGCTGGCAAAGTAATTATGAGGAGACCGCCGACGCGCTCAACCACGCCTTCGCGGCGGCGCGCAATGGGCGGGAGGCAACCGAAGCGGATTTCCCGTCCCATTTTAAATGCTTGCAACCGGACAAGCTGCTGATCGCCATCAATGAACAGACCGGCGGTTATTTAAACCGCCGTGCCGAAAAGCGGCACGCGGCACAGCTGCGCAGCGTCTCAAGCGACCAATTCAGCGGCATGGGGCTATTGCTAGCCTCGTTGCAGGAGCAGCTCAGCGAATACGCCAGCGCGCCTGCCGCCACAACCGACGCCATTAACAAATATCTTACCGCGAAAAACTGTGAAGCCGCCTCGGTCTGCTGCTATCTCGACGCGCAGCAGCATGTCAGCCTGCTCATCGAGCTGCCGTTACATAAAGTTACCCGCCTGATCGCCCCGCAGGTAACCGCCGATCTTTCTGAGATTGTGGCGCAGGAGCTCTCGGAGCCCGAAACGCTCTGCGAGGGCGCGATTGCCCGCTTGTTTTGGACAGCCAAGGCGCATTATGCGCTTGAGACGGCCTTTGTTCAGCGCGCGGCCAACCAGAACCGCTTCTGCGGCGATAGCTGCAGCGTCATCGCCCGCGCGCAAAGCCGCGCCGTGCTGCTCTTAAGCGACGGCATGGGGGTGGGCAGTCCCGCGGCGGTCGATGCCACGATGACCACCTCACTTCTGGAACGACTGCTGCGGGCCGGGGCCGATTTCACCGCCGCGCTGCGCTTGGTTAACGCCGCGCTGCTCTCGGGCGGCGGGGAGGAACGCCTTTGCACCGTCGACGCGGCACTCCTTGATCTCTACACCTGCCGGCTTGATATTTTTAAAGCCGGCGCTGCCCCCACCTATATTCTGCGGCAGGGCCGATGTGCCAAGGTCGAGTCGCCGTCGTTGCCCGCGGGCATACTCAGCGGGGCTGAGGCCAAACACACGTCGCTGTCGCTGTCGGAGGGCGATTTAATCGTCATGATCTCAGACGGACTGCTCGAATCGGGCGGCGACTGGATTTCTTCTCAGCTCATTGCGCTGGCGGACCACCCATTGGAGCAGTTGTGTGAGGAACTGCTTGAAACCGCGTCGGTCAGACGCATCACCGCTCATGAGGACGACATGACGGTGTTGGCTGCCCGGGTGGTCGCCGCGTAAGCGTGCTGTTTCGTATAACTCAGCCCTCTCCACGCGGATTTCATGCCCTGTCTTTAGACTTGTTGTCGGCTGTAAACAGACAGTCGCTCTCCCCCTTGTCTTAGGCAGGGCATAAAATTCGCTGATTAATTTATGCCTTTTAAACTAGACGTGTTTGCAAAAAATCTCCGCCCTAAACATACGGGCGGAGATTTTTTCTGTTATTTAAAATACAGATCTTTGGTGGGGAACTGCGGCTCACAGGTGTAGTTGACACCGAGCTTTAAAAACGTCGCGCCGTCGGCCTGCGTGATGATATCCGAACAGTGCGCGTCGCAGCCGCGCAGCTTCGGCAGCTGCTTCATCGCAAGCTCGGCTGTCGGGTTGGTCGCAGCCGAGATTGAGAGCGCCTGCAGCACCTCCTCAAGCTTTAAAACGGGATAGCGCGAGCCGAGCACCTCTTTTTTAAGCCGCACAATCGGCTCGAGCACGATCGGAGAGATGAGTAGAATCTCGTCGGCCAGCCCGGCTAAAAGCTTGATGGAATTGAGCACCGCGCTGGCGGTGTCGTTCATCAGCTCGGAGGATTTGCCGGTGACGATCTGGCCGTCGGGCAGCTCGATCGCCACAGCGCTTCGGCCGCTGTCCTTCGCCTTTTGTACGGCGGGCACAACGGTACTCCGGTCGGTCGTGCGCAGCCCGAGCGAGCTCATGAGAAATTCGATGCGCTGGCAGGCTTCAATGTCGCCCTCGCCCTTTTTATAGGCGCAGCGCGCATTAAAATAACGGCGGATAATTTCTTGAGAAGCGGCATGACGCACCGCTTGGTCGTCGGTAATGCAGCTGCCGATCATGTTAACGCCCATATCGGTGGGCGAGGCGTAGATATCGCCGCCGAGAATGCGGTTGAGAATAGCGCGCACGACTGGGAACGCCTCAATATCACGGTTGTAGTTAATGGTGGTCACACCGTAGGCCGATAAGTGAAAAGGATCGATCATGTTGACATCCTTAAGGTCGGCGGTCGCCGCCTCGTAGGCCACGTTGACAGGGTGCTGCAACGGCAGGTTCCACACCGGGAAGGTCTCATACTTGGCATACCCAGCCTTGACGCCGTGCTTTTGCTCGTGATAAAGCTGTGACAGGCAGGTGGCCAGTTTACCGCTGCCGGGGCCGGGTGCTGTGACGACCACCAGCGGGCGGGAGGTTTCGACATAAGGGTTTGCGCCGTAGCCCTCGTCCGAGACGATGATATCGACATCCGAGGGGTAGCCCTTGGTCAGCGTGTGTACATAGACCCGCTCGCCGCGCATCTCAAGCTTTTTGCGGAACATGTCGGCCGCGCTCTGCCCCGAATATTGCGTGATAAGCACCGAGCCGATGTAAAGATCCATCCGGCGCAGGCTGTCGATAAGGCGCAGCACATCGAGGTCGTAGGTGATGCCCACATCGGAACGAACCTTATTCTTCTCAATCGCCGTCGCGCTGATGCAAAAAATAATCTCGGCCTGCTCGCGCAGCTCCCACAGCAGCTTGACCTTGCCATTTAGATCAAAGCCGGGTAGCACGCGGGCGGCATGAAAATCGTCAAACAGCTTGCCGCCAAACTCGAGATAGAGCTTGTCGCCAAACCGCTCGACCCGCTCGCGTATCTTCGCGCTCTGCTGCTTGATGTAGGTTTCATTATTAAACCCTTGTGTAGTCATCCTGTCAACATCCTTTTTAATTTCTTCATCAAACGTTAATTGTAGCATATAATGTGCGCGCTTTCAATCAAAGCTGAGGTTCTTACAAAAAACTTGAGTCGTATGCTGGACTTTACCGCTTAGCGCGGGTATAATAAGGGATGCGTGACAATGCGCCACTCAATCGGGTCTGCGATGCTTTGATACGCAATTATACCATTCGTATATACCGATTGGTATAATAACATAGCCTATTTCGGATAATTTTGATTTGATAGCGGACAATTTAAGGAGGAAACGAAAAATATGACTACTAAAAAGCTGGCGGCGCTGGGGCTGGCGCTGGGTATGGCGGCGGCTTCTCTGACCGGGTGCGGTAGCAAAGCGCCTCAGGTTGCGGCCACTTATAACGGCGGCTCAATTCCCGCAGGCGTTTATATCTTCAATCAAGTCAACGCCATGAACGAGGCCTATCAAAAGGTCGCCAATCCCTATGGCGATCTGCTCTCGCAGGAGATTGACGGCGTCAAGGCTGAGCAGTGGATCAACAACCGCGCCGTCGAGCTGGTTAAAACCTATGCGGCTGTCGCCACCGAAGCCACCCGACTGAACATCACGATCGACGAGGCGGTCGCCGCTTCGATCAAACAGTCGCTTAACAAGACCTGGGGCACCGAAGGCAAAAGCATGGAGAAGATGGGCATTTCGCTCTCTTCAGCTGAGGCGGTCGCTAACAATTCGCAGCTGGCCAATCAGGTCTTTACCGCCTATTACGGCGAAGGCGGCGAAAAAGCCGTGCCCGAGGCCGAACTGAAAAGCTATTTTACCGACAACTACCGCCGCGCGCTAATGCTGGTGCTTGCAAAGCGCGAGCCCTCGACCGGCTTGCCCCTCGACAGCGGTAAGTTCGACGAGCAGAAAAAGCTTTATGAGGGTTATAAGGCCCGTGTCGAGTCCGGCGATCCGGTATTTAGTGTGATCGTTGCCGAAAATGACCGACTCAATGCCCTAAATGCAGCAGCGGGCAATACCCAAGAGACGCCCGCGCTCGTCGAAGCCGAGCAGGAGATACTCGTCAACAAGGGCAACACCTCTTATCCGCAGGCGCTGCTTGATCAGATTTTTACCTCGACTAAGAAGAACACGCCTGAGTTTTATGAGGACGACAACTATTATGTGATCTACGAGCTGCGGGATACGATGGGCGACGGCACGGCGTTTGCAAACGCCAAGGCGACGCTGCTCAGCGCTTATAAGGGCGCGGAGTTCCGTCAGGACATGATTGCTATGGCTGACACCATCGGCTTTAAGCTCGACACCGCCGTTGATAAATTCAAGGTCGCAAAGCTTTTAGAGAACGTTGCCTAATATATACCAAATTTTAAGCCCGTGCCCGGCGTTTGCCGAGGCGCGGGCTTTTTATATGGCCTTGATCAAGCCGTGCTATTAAAAAGCAGCTATCTGGCGGCGGATATTCGCTTATCGCGCCTATCATTATTGCAGCTTTTGTAAGGCCCGCAATCTGTGGGGCTATATCTGTGCCACTTTTAAAGCATGGCCCGTACAAAATGATCGAGGCGTTTACTTTATTTTGCGGCACTCAAGATAGTAACGCTTGTCGCGTGCCTCACCCATTGAAAAGCTCTTGCGCACAAACGCGCCGTTTTGGCGCACCACCTCAAACAGCGAATCGCGATCAAAGTCCGGAAAGATAATGGCCAGTCGGTCGGGCCTATTGCCTAGCGTGCGGCACTCCTGCTCGCCGTGAACATATTCCAGTTCCGCCTCGGGGTGGCTTTTGAGCCATTCATCGAGCTTGGGCTGTAAAACCTGTGCGTCGGGCGGGTTGGCGGCATCAAAACCCAGCGCGCGCTGCACGGCGTCGGGGTCGACGTTATAAAGCAGCCGGTGGATCGGCTCAAAATGCAGCGCCGGGTCGTACAGGTTCACAAGCTCGGCCAGCGCCCAGCGGGCGGGGTGCGTCTTCTGCGCCTCGGGCGAGAGGGTGGGTTTAAGCGCCTCCCAGCAGGCCTTGGCCGCTGCGAAGGAATGGTTGCCATCTCCCATCGCAAATAGAAAATCGTCGCCGCCCTGCGCTTTAAGCGCTTTTAGGATATCGGCAATCTGCATCAACAGCGCCGGGGCATCCACGCGGTAACCGGTGCTGTGCCCGCCCCCCTGCATCAGCGCAAAGTCGTACAGACATTCTAGCGACTCCATCTGATCAGACAGAAGGCGCATCAGACGGTTTTCACGGTCGTCGATGAGCACCATGATATGCGGTGTTTCAAGCGGCGCGCCGCTGCGGATCTTGACGCGCGGGGGCAGGCGGTCGACAATGGTGCCCTCAGTGGCGCGTATCATCGATTTAGCGTCGCTCGCGTAGTCGTACTGGTCTAAATCGAGCGCGACCACCAGCCCCTGCCGGATGCCGGTGCTCGTCCGGCGGCGAAGATAGACAAAGGTTTCGCCAATATCGGTCAGCAGGCGTTTGTCAAGGTAGTCGCGCATTGTGGTGTTGATACGGTCGATGGCGGCGGCGTTATCAGCCGTCAGATAGGCCTCGGGCAGCGTGATGCGCAGCGTCGAGCAGGCCTCCCCCACAATATCCTCCACCGCCTGCCAGTAATCGGGCTGCGCCGTAAACTGGTCGCAGGCAATGACCGAGAAGCGGTGCAGGTCGACGCTGTCGGCCGGTAAAAGAATGTTGGGCAGCGACACGCCAACCTCAGCCAATGCCTGTTTAAAAAGTTTCATAAAACGTAGAGCCCCTTTCTATAAACACGACCCCCTGTCGAAAGGCAGAGGGTCTCTTTGTTATGACAGAACGCGCACCCTGACGACACCCTGAATGGTGCAAAGCCGCTCAATGCAGTCGGCGTCCGGCTCGGTGGCAAGGTCGAACAGCGTATAAGCCCATTCGCCCCGGCTCGAGTTGAGCATATGCTCAATATTGTGTCCGGCCTCGGCCAGCACGGCGGTCATCTGGCCGACCATGTTCTTAATATTGCGGTTAATCACTGCCACACGGTAGCCACCGGTGCGGGGCAGCTCGCAATGGGGCAGGTTGACCGAATTGATGATGTTGCCGTCCTCAAGATAGCTGCGCAGCTGCTGCGCCGCCATCTGGGCACAGTTTTCTTCCGACTCGGGGGTGGAGGCGCCGAGATGCGGGGTGGCGATGACGCCCTTGGCCTGCAACACCTGCTCATTGGGGAAATCGGTGACATAGTGGCGCAGATGGCCCGATTCCAGCGCTTTGATCAGCGCGTCGTCGTCCACCAGCCCGCCGCGCGCAAAGTTTAATAGCACCGAGCCGGGCTTCATGGCGGCCAGCTCGGCCTCGCCGATCATGCCCCGGGTCTTGTCGTTGAGCGGCAGGTGCAGCGAGATATAATCACAGTTTGCAAAAATTTCGCAGAGGTTTTTAACATGGATGATCGACCGGGTCAGGCTCCACGCCGCCTCAACCGAGAGATAGGGGTCATAACCCATCACCTGCATGCCAAGGCCCTTGTCGGCGGCGTTTGCCACCATAACGCCGATGGCGCCAAGGCCGATAACACCCAGCTTTTTACCGGCCAGCTCGGGTCCCACAAACTGATTTTTGCCCTTCTCAACAAGTTTTTCAATGTCATCGGGCTGCTTGGTATGGAGCTGCTCAAGCCAGTGCACGCCCGAAACGACCTGACGGCCCGACAGCAGCATGCCGCAGAGCACCAGTTCCTTAACCGCGTTGGCGTTAGCGCCCGGCGTATTGAACACGACGATGCCCCGCTCGGTGCAGCGCTCAACCGGAATATTGTTATAACCTGCGCCCGCTCTCGCGACGGCCAGCAAATCGTCGGGCAGCTGGGCCTCCTGCATATCGGCTGAACGCACAAGTATGGCGTCGTACTGCTCGGCACGGTCGGAAACAGCGTATCTTTCGCAGCCGAGCTCCTGATAAATCACATCTGAGATCTTGTTCAAGGTCTTTATCGTAAACATATTCATGTCGTCTCCCTTTAACTGCTCATTATGTATAAAATTCAATTTTATTTACAATAGTCAGATTAATTTTGCCGCCTTCGGCAAGCCGTTTTAAGCGTCAAGATCGACAGCGCAGCCCCAAAATATAACACCCCTTGCCAATGCCCCGGTGACATCTGCCTTTGGATTCACCGGTTAAAAATAAGTCCCAGGATGCTTTTGGGGTTTTGCCATACGCGCGATCCATTGCTAAAAATCCCTCCTGCTTTACAATATTGCACAAAAATTTTTCTGAATGATTATTGTGATATTATAACGAAATAAGCGGGATAATTCAATAGATGCTTTAAATATCAGCGTTATTGACAAAGGCCCTGACAAATACCTCCCCCTGATTGGCGGGCGTTTTTAAGCTGACGACAGACGCGTGGAGCGGGGGTGGGCGGTTTTATGGCATGATGCAGGCGGCACCCGGCCAAGGAGGCGCTGTTCTGGGGTATGTTCCCCGGATTTTTAGAAAAAACCAGTGACTTTTAAGGCGCTACATTGTATAATATTAAGGTATATTCCTGCTAGATATTGTAGGGCTGATTTTCCTTTTTTTATGACTGGCTTTCGCTGGGGCGGCGCCGGGCGCCTGCTTTGGCGTGTTTATCTATCAGCGCTGCACAGGCGGCGTTTAAGCGGCTTGGGGGCCGCTTTCCCCACTAATGACAGCCGTTTTAAGGGTTATGCTTTTATACGAAAGCGAGGCGATACTTCCATGCCCTTTTTACAGATATTTTTCTGGGCTATGCCCATCATAGCCACCGTCAGCCATCTGCTGCTGTTGGTGATCTTTTTAGTCTCAAAGCGGGACAAGGCCATGCAATATTATGCCTTTTTGCTGGCTTCTCTGGCGGTCTGGTCGGGCGCGGCGCTTCTAATGCGACTGCAATGCTGGCCCGGCGTTTTGTTCTGGATGCGCGCCATCCTCTCAGGAACGCTGCTATCGTCTCTTTGCGCTTATTATTTGATGGATTTTTATGCAGGCTCGGTTTCGCGTATAACCAACATGTTTTGGAACGCCGCCACCGCCTTTATGCTGATTACCAACTGTATGGGACTGGTGATCACCCAGACGCAGATCGTCCGTCGGCTCGACGCCGGTGGTCAGGCGATTTATACCCTGCACTATACCCTCGGCCCTATGGCGGGCTGGGTGTTTTTAATTTCAGCCGCGCTGGCGTTTTGTATCTTTTATAAAGCTTCTTATTACCGTATGCAGCAAGGGGTACAGTCCACCTCCATCCGTTGGCTGCTGGTCGCTATCGGCATCGGCTACGCGGGTGCTTTTTGCAATATCCTGCCGACCCTTGGGCAATACCCCATCGACATTCTCTGCGGAACCCTAAGCGCGCTGATTTTATTCTTCACCATCTTTAAAAACCGAACGTCTGAAATGCGCTTTATGACCGCACGCGGTCTGACCTTTTCGGCGTTTTTATTATTGGCAGGTACACTTTTCACCGGATTAATCTGGTTGCTTAAAAAGATGCTGGCGTCCTATGGCGCACCCTCTTATCTTTTTGTAACGCTCGCCGCGCTGTTGGCGTCGGCCTTGTTTCAGCCCACGTTTATCTTTATCCGCGCGCTGGTGCATCAGCTGTTTTATAAGACCGTTTTTCAGCGCCGCAACACCCTGAATAGCTTTACCTTTAACAATGCACAGGGGCGGAGTCTCTCAGATCTTTCAATGCAATTGCTCAAGGCTGTAGAAAAGGCAATGGATGCCAAGCACGCCTGCCTGCTGTTCCCCGATGAGGACGCGGGCATTTACCGCCCCTTCTCTTCCACCGTCGCGCTGACCATTCGGGACGTCGAGATCAGCGCGCACAGCCCGCTTGTCCTTTCGGTCAGCCAAAACGGCGACTGCCTTGACATCAGCACCTTTCGTTGCGCCGCGCCCTTTAAAACACTTTGGGAGAAAGAACGGCAGGCCCTTAGCCGCCTTGATATCCAGGTGGTTGTGCCAATAAAATGCCGGGGGGTGCTAACCGGTATGCTGCTGCTCGCTTCAAAGCAGGACGGTACCGCCTACACGGTAGAGGACCTCAGCCTGCTCAAAGATTTTGGTGATTCGACCGCCGTGGCCATCGACAATCTCCATAGTTACCACGGCCTTGGGCCTCAGGCCACAACCGACGATCTAACGGGATTATACAATACGCGCTATCTCTATCAATATCTACCCACCGTTGTGACGCGCAAAAGCGGCAAGCCGGTGTCGGTTATGATCATCGATGTCGACTTCTTTCGTGTATATAACGATCTCTATGGCCATCTTGAGGGCGACAAGGCACTGCGCCGAATTGCGGCACTGATAAAAACAATCGTCGGCCAGCGCGGTATCTGCGCACGCTATGGCGGCGAGGAATTCGCTGTTGTGCTGCCCGACTGCAATGCGGCAGGCGCGTTTGAAATTGCCGAAAAAATACGCACCAAGGTACAGCGGATGTTTTTTGGCACCTCGCAATACGACCGGCGCTTTCTCTCGGTCAGCGTCGGGCTGTGCGCCTATCCGGCCGCCGCGCCCAATCAGGAGGAGCTGATGCTGCGCGCCGATCTGGCGCTGTATACGGCCAAAAATTCGGGCAAGAACAAGACGGTAATTTATACACCCAAGCTTTGCGCCAAAGGCAAAAAAGGAGCTGAAAGCTCGGGAGAAGCCGCCCCCCACGCGCTGATCGCGTCGTTGAGCATGTACGGAGATCAAGCCGGCCCGGCCTACACCGCGACGCTTTACGCCTTGACTGCTGCTATCGACACGAAGGATCATTTCACCTATCGGCACTCTCAAAATGTTGCGCGCTACGCCTCGGCGCTAGCCGCCAAGCTGGGCATGGACCCGGTGCATGTCTCGATTATTTCTGAGGCAGGCCTGCTGCATGATATCGGTAAGATCGGCATTCCTGAGCATATCCTAGCCAAGCCCGATCCGCTGTCGGCACAGGAATATGCGATTATGCAGCAGCATGTGGATATGTCGATTGCGATTGTCAAGCATCTGCCGTCGCTAAACTACGTGATTCCTGCCATTATGGGACACCACGAGCGCTGGGATGGGCAGGGTTATCCGCGCGGACTAAAGGGTGACCAGATTCCAATTTCGGCCCGCTGCCTCGCCATTGCCGACAGCTTTGACGCCATCTCATCCAAACGTCCGTATAAGGATGCGCTGCCGACCGACGTCGCGCTCAAAGAAATAGAACGTTGCGCCGGCACCCATTTTGACCCGCAGATGGCCGCCACCTTTGTCTCCATGGTGCGCAGTGGCGAGCTTGATGTCTCCGCTGAAAACGGTAGCCTGCCGCCGATTTTGCTCAACGCGGACGCCGTTTGACCGCCCGCCGCTACGGCAAGCGATTTGTAGCGGGTTTGCGTCGTATTTATCCTGTCTCTTAAAATATCAGGGCGCTGCGGTTACCGCAGCGCCCTTGGGAAATTTTATATTCTTTTCGCAAAATCAAGCTTTTCCGGCACAGCCGAGTACAGCCTCAATTTTATGTGCGACCACCTCGCGCACAGCGTTTCTCGCAGGCGTGAGGTACTGACGCGGGTCAAAGTGATCGGGATGCTCAACCATATGCTTTCTGATTGCCGCCGTCATAGCCAAGCGGATATCGGAGTCGATATTGATCTTGCAAACCGCCATCTTAGCTGCCTCGCGCAGCATCTCTTCGGGAATGCCAATCGCACCGGGCATCTGACCGCCGAAACGGTTGACAATTTCGACATATTCCTGCATGACCGAAGAAGCACCGTGCAGCACAATCGGGAAACCGGGCAAACGCCGCTCGATCTCTTGAAGAATATCGAAACGCAGCTGTGGCTTCTGGCCGGGCTTGAATTTATAAGCGCCGTGGCTCGTACCAATCGCGATAGCCAGCGAATCGACGCCGGTTTTGGTCACAAACTCCTCAACCTGTGCCGGGTCGGTGTAGGAAGAATCCTCCGCCGAGACGTTGACATCATCCTCAACGCCGGCCAGACGGCCAAGCTCGCCCTCAACGGTGATGCCTCTGGCATGCGCATACTCGACGACCTGACGGGTCACCTTGATATTATCCTCAAAGCTGTGGTGCGAGCCGTCGATCATGACTGATGTAAAACCGCCGTCGATACAGTCCTTGCAGATCTCAAAGCCGTCGCCATGGTCTAAGTGCAGCGCAATATCCAGCCTGGTATCGGCAACAGCCGCTTCGACCAGCTTCATCAGATAGGCGTGCTTGGCGTATTTGCGCGCCCCTGCCGAAACCTGAAGAATCAGCGGCGCTTTCTGCTGCATCGCCGCTTCGGTAATGCCCTGAACAATTTCCATATTGTTGACGTTGAACGCGCCGATTGCATAGCCGCCCGCATATGCTTTCTTAAACATCTCGGTTGTGTTGACCAATGCCATATAAAACACCTCTCCTAACGCATATTTTTAATTCGCGCATCGCCGACAGGCGGCGCATTTAAAATCTTCAAAATACCAATCTGGGTTTTGCTGTCCAAAATTTCGCCGTCCAAGACCATGCGCACCGCCTCGTCAAAATCGATGCGCTCGACCGAGAGAATTTCATCCGCGTCGAGGTTTTGCTGTACGGGGGTCAGCCCCTGCGCATAATACAGATGAACAAGCTCGACATCATAAGCCGCGGCCGGATAGACGCCTCCGAGCTCGGTCAGCGTTTCAGCCTTATAGCCCGTCTCCTCCTGCAGCTCGCGCGCCGCACACTGCAGCGGGGTTTCGCCCGGGTCAATCTTACCGGCGGGCAGCTCAAGCATCTCCTGTCCGATGGGGTAGCGATATTGCCGCACCATTAAGAGCCTGCCTTCTTCATCAAACGCCACGACTCCCGCCGCGCCCTGATGGTCAATGACCTCGCGTATCGTTTCCTTCCCGTTTTCAAGTAATACGCGGTCGACACGCAGACTTAAGATGCGTCCGTCATAAATCCTTTGACTGCTCAAGGTTTTTTCTTGCGCCATAGCTTGCCCCCCTTTTCTCTAACCTTATTTTACCTTCTTATTAAAAATATCGCAAGACATTTTTAATTTGCGCATCACCGATAAGCGTTTTTATAATTCAAAATAAAATTTAATTGATCTTGGCAATTTGTAGCTATTTCGTTTATAATAAAATAATAATAAAGCCTCGGCCTGCCGCTTGGCGCGGCAATCGCCGGATAGGGCTGATAACCCTTGGTGATTATTGGACCAAGGATTATAACGTAGTTGAAAGAGGTGCAAGCAATGCTGGATACCGCGATTATCGGCTATGGCCCGGCGGGCATTTCCGCCGCGCTCTATCTGCGCCGCGCAAACAAAAGCGTCGTTCTGATCGGCAAAGATGTGGGCGCGCTTCAAAAAGCCGAAAAGATTGAGAATTATTTTGGCCTTCCCGAGCCGATCACCGGCCCTGAGCTGGCCGCCATCGGCATTGAGCAGGCGAGGGCACTCGGCGCTGAAATTATCAACGATGAGGTGCTCGATCTCTCTTGGGACGGCGCGTTTACAATAACCTGCAAAGAGGGCCACTATCAAGCCGCTTCGGTGATTTTGGCGACCGGCTCTGCCCGCAAGACACTGCCGATTGCGGGACTGTCCGACCACGAGGGGCGTGGCGTCAGCTACTGCGCCGTCTGCGACGCATTTTTTTACCGTGGCAAGTCGGTGGGCGTTCTGGGAAATGGCAGCTACGCGCTGCACGAGGTCGATAGCCTTCTGCCCATAGCCGAAAAAGTTTTTCTGCTGACCAATGGCGGCGCCGTTCCGGACGGACTGCCCGAAAATGTTACCGCCATCACGGAATCGGTCGTTGAGATCTTCGGCGAACCGGCCGTGGAAGGAGTTCGGCTTAAAAGCGGTGAGACGCAGCCGCTTTCCGGCGTTTTTATCGCACTGGGCAGCGCGACCGCGGGCGATTTTGCCCGCAAGATCGGCGCCGAGCTGAAGGAGGGGCGTATTGTCACCGACAGCGAAATGCAGACCGCCGTGCCGGGCCTGCTCGCAGCGGGCGACTGCATTGGGGGACTGATGCAGGTGGCCACCGCCGTCTCTGAAGGGGCGCAGGCCGCGATGAGCGCACTCAAATTTTTACGTGAAAGGGCCAAAAGCGGATCATGAAGCCGACTGTTTTAATCACCGGCGGCTCGCGCGGCATCGGTGCGCAGGCGGTCAAGACCTTTTATCATAATGGTTACGATGTCGCGTTTTGCTACCACCATGCGGAGCAAGCTGCACACACGCTTATGGACGAGCTGCCCGGCGTTACGGGTATTAAAGCCGATTTGGCTGACGCGCAACAAATCGAGGTCATGGCGCAGAGGGTGCTGTCAACCTTTGGGCATGTCGACGCGCTGGTGCTCAATGCGGGCATTTCGCTGCAAAAGCTGCTGCCCGACACCACCTGCGAGGAATGGGACCAGTTGTTTGCAATTAATCTGCGCGCGATGTTTTTGTGCTGCCGGGCGCTATTGCCCGCGATGATCTCGCGAAAGTCGGGCGCTATTGTAACCGTTTCTTCGATGTGGGGACAGTCGGGCGCCTCCTGCGAGGTGGCTTATTCCGCAGCCAAGGCTGGGGTTATCGGCTTTACTAAGGCATTGGCTAAGGAGGTCGGGCCCTCGGGCATCCGGGTCAACTGCGTGGCCCCCGGTGTCATCGACACTGATATGAACGCGGCGCTGTCACCGGATGATATTGCTTGCCTGCGGGAGGAGACACCGCTCGGGTGCATCGGCACCGCGGGGCAGGTGGCGCAGGCGATCTATACACTGGCCTCGCCTGATTCTGCGTTTATTACGGGGCAGGTGCTCGGAATAAACGGCGGACTTGTTATATAGCACTATTTTTATACCGTTTGTTTATATAAAAGCGCGACCACGGAGAGTATTTCCGTAATCGCGCTTTTTTATTGTGTAGGGAATGTACTTAAAAACCAAACCAGATCTTATGACGCGTACATCATAGCGCCCAGCAACGCCCCTGAGCAAGCGTAAAACACCACATAGAGAACAATGCTGACGATTGTCCATTTGATAATGGACTTGGCCTTATTGGGGGTGTCTTTTTTCATCACAAAATACATGATCAGGCCCGCGAGCGGAATGAAAAAAGACAAAATATTAAGACCGATGCTAGGCTTATCGTCGGCGATTAAGCCTCCTTCACTGGTCGCCACGCCGCAATGAACACATACGACGGCCTTGTCGTCAATTTCCTTGCCACAATTTTTGCAAAACATTTTTGAGTACCTCCAAATTTTGTTGTCAATTTATCTATTGCTAAAAACATAAGGGCATCGCCTTAGGCCTTTAAACCAAAATCAGCAGCGTTTTAATCTCTAACAGCCCGCCTAAGAAATTTCACAATACCCTATAGCATTAAAAGCGCAACCGTAGAAAAACGCGCCAAGCACCATGCTGACGATAGCCCAGACCAAACATCGACGTCGCCTTCTCAGGCGTTTCTTTATAATGCGTTGCATACAAAACCAACCCGACAATTGGGATTAAAAACGACAGGATATTAAGACCGACGCTTGGAACATCCTCGGGCTCTTGATAAGTCGTTTTGATGGCGCAGCCGCAATAGATGCAGGTGGCCGCCCGGTTATCACTCTGCCTAACGCAATTGCCAAAATATATCCCCAGTCCCCCTGTTGCCGATTCGCCTGAAGTAGCAGCGCTATTGCGCTTGACTGAGAATACCCATATCCTTAAATCTCTGTAAAATTTTTCTTTTTATATTATACAACTTCTTATATTAAATGTAAACACCAAAAGAACATTTATTCTACTTCAATCGACAAAAACCGCACTGCCGTTAAAGGCAGTGCGGTTTTAAAATTGGTGTACCGTTCTCCGACAACGCGGTATGCGTTCGGTCAGAATATCCATGCGCAGCTAAATCGCACGCCGCCGGGTATTCGTTTTACACACAATAGCTGTTGTGCAAGCTTACACCAGCTCGATAATCGCCATCTCGGCCGCGTCGCCGCGACGGGGGCCGGTACGGATAATACGGCAGTAGCCGCCGTTGGTATCCTTGTACTTGGGAGCGATATCATCAATGACCTTCTTTGCCACCGTTTCTTTGGTGATAAAGGAGAACACCTGACGCTTGGAATGGAGATCGCTGCGCTTAGCAGTGGTAACGATCTTCTCCGCTGCGGCGCGAACCTCCTTGGCACGGGTAACGGTGGTCTCAATGCGACCGTTTTCCATCAGGTAGGTCACCATTGCCCGCAGCATCGCCATGCGGTGATCGCTGGTTCTGCCGAGTTTTCTTGTGCCTGGCATAGTTTATTCACTCCTTGCTATAAGGTTGTTTTTACATAGAGCAATTTTAAAATTGCCGCCGTAAAGAAAGCGGATCGCTGTTATTCCTCTTCCCTGCTCAGGTCAAAGCCCAGCGACTGAAGCTTGGCGATAACCTCCTCGAGGGACTTTTTGCCGAGGTTTCTGACCTTCATCATTTCCTCGGGGGATTTGTTGACCAAATCACCTACGGTGTTAACGCCCGCCCGCTTGAGGCAGTTGAATGCGCGCACCGACAGGTCAAGCTCTTCAATTGTCATCTCAAGTGCCTTTTCCTTGCCCGAATCTTCCTTCTTTTCAAGGATCTCGGTGGAGAAGGTCTCGTCGGAGAGATCCACAAAGTGGTTGAGTTGTCGATTGAGGATCTTGGCCGCCAGACTGACCGCTTCCTTGGCGGAAATGGTGCCGTCTGTCCACACCTCTATGGTGAGTTTGTCATAGTCGGTGATCTGCTCGACGCGGGTATTTTCGACCGTGTA
>JAEWBS010000011.1 GCA_023391005.1 Bacillota bacterium
GCTTAAAATAATTGACAAAATATTATTCAGTTTCTGTTCGGGTTTAGTAACAATATATGAATGTTTGCCGACGATACAATAAAGTATAGACTTTTTTTAAAATAACGTTTAAAATTGATGGGAACGCAGCATGAATAGTTTTGGGTTCGGCTGCGTTTTGGTGGAGAATCTTTATGAGGAGTATGAAGATTCTGTGTCGATACAAATAATAGAAGAGCTTCGTGAGAAAAAATCCCGCATTTTTCAGGGTGGCGGTAAAAAACGTGCTGCTAAGCAGCATGAGAGTGGAAAGCTGACCGCCCGCGAAAGAATTGCCCTGCTGCTGGACAAGGACAGCTTTACTGAGCTGGACGCCTTTGTCGAGCACCGCTGCACCAGCTTCGGCATGGAGAGCGTTGAAATTCCCGGTGAGGGAGTTGTAACCGGGTATGGTAACATCGACGGCCGTCTGGTCTATGTCTACGCTCAGGATTTTACCGTCATGGGCGGTTCTCTGGGCGAAATGCACGCCAGAAAAATTTGCAAAGTGCTGGATCTGGCGATTAAAACCGGCGCACCCGTCATCGGCATGAACGATTCGGGCGGCGCGCGCATTCAAGAAGGCGTGGACGCGCTTTCAGGCTTTGGCGATATCTTTTTCCGCAACACGCTGGCATCCGGCGTTGTACCGCAGATCTCGGTAATCATGGGGCCCTGTGCCGGAGGGGCTGTCTATTCCCCTGCCCTGACCGATTTTATCTTTATGGTGGATAAAACCTCCAATATGTTTATCACCGGCCCTTCGGTTATTAAAACCGTCACGGGCGAGGATGTTTCGGCTCAGGATCTGGGCGGCGCTATCACGCACAACACCATTTCGGGCGTTGCGCAGTTTGTCTACCCCAACGAGCAGGAGACCATTGTGGCCATCCGCCGCCTCATCGGCTTTTTACCGTCGAATAACCACGAAAAAGCGCCGGCTTTGTCCACAAAGGACGATTGCCGCCGCCTGTGCCGCAGTTTAGAGACGATTGTGCCCGAGTCTTCTAGCAAGGCGTATGACATGAAAAGTGTGATTTCGGCCGTTGTGGACGATGAAAACTTTTTTGAGGTTCAGGCTTATTATGCTCAGAACATTATCACCGGCTTTGGACGCGTCAACGGGCAGACCGTCGGTATTATTGCAAACCAGCCCCGCATTATGGCCGGATGCCTTGACATCAACGCTTCGGACAAGGCGGGCAGGTTCGTATCCATTTGCGACAGCTTTAACATTCCGCTTGTGACCTTTGTTGACGTCCCCGGTTTCTTACCGGGAATTAATCAGGAGTATGGCGGCATTATTCGCCACGGCGCCAAATTGCTGCATGCTTACTGTGAAGCGACCGTTCCAAAAGTAACCGTTGTGGTTCGCAAGGCCTACGGCGGTGCTTATATAGCCATGTGCTCCAAACATCTTGGCGCCGACATGGTGTTGGCCTGGCCAACAGCTGAAATTGCGGTTATGGGCCCTCAGGGCGCCGCGAATATCATATTTAAAAATGATATTGAAACGTCAGCTGACCCGGCCCAAACCCGTTCGGAAAAGATTGAGGCGTACAAGGCAGAGTTTTCCAACCCTTTTCAAGCCGCAAAACGCGGTTTTGTGGACGACGTGATCGAGCCCGCCGAAACGCGGATGCGTGTTGCCAGCGCACTTTCGATGCTTGGCAGCAAAAGCGAGACACGTCCGGCCAAGAAGCATGGCAACTTTCCAGTGTAAGGAGGTGATTTTTATGGCACCAATGTCCCCGCTCCTGCTCACCTTGTTTGGCATGGTTATCGTTATGATTGTGCTCACGATGATTATGTGTATCATCATGATCATGGGCAAGATTCTCGCCCCAAAAACCGTGCCGGTTGCCCCTGCTGCCCCTACTGCCCCCACCTATAATCAGGCGGAGGAAGAAACGCTCGCTGTTATTATGGCCGCTGTTTCAAATGTGGTTGGAACGAAAAATATCGGCAGCATCAACGTTAGACCTAAGAATTAGCCCTACCGGTCAATCTGTACGCCATCAACACATCTCAAGATTTGGAGTGAATTGTTTTAATGAAGAAGTTTAATGTTACCGTCAACGGTAAGGCTTATGAAGTCGAAGTAGAAGAACTCAACGGCTCCGCCGCAGCGCCTGTTGTCCGCGCCGCCGCTCCCGTTGTTCCCGCGGCCCCCGCAGCCGCCCCCAAGGCTGCCGCTCCCGCCGCAGCGCCCGCTAAGGCTGCCGCCCCCTCGGCCGGCACCGTTATCTCCGCGCCCATGAGCGGCACCATCTTCAAGACCCTTGTCAAGCCCGGCGACGTTATCAAAAACGGTCAGGTTGTACTGGTACTTGAAGCAATGAAAATGGAAAATGAAATCTTCGCCCCCTGCGACGGCACCGTTACAGAAGTCCGCATTTCTGAGGGCGCTGCTGTTCAGCCCGGCGATGTTCTTGTTGTAATCGCCTAAGTGCACACACCAAAGTTTACAAAGGATTTGAGGTAATAACGTGGCTGAAGCAATGATAAAATTCTTTAGAGATACTGGTTTTTACAATATCTCTTGGCAGCAGGCGGTTATGATTCTCGTCTCATTCGTTTTGATGTATCTGGCCATTGTCAAAAACTATGAGCCGCTGCTTTTGCTGCCGATCTCGTTCGGTATGTTTCTGGCAAACTTTCCGCTTGGCGGCGTCAACGACCTGCCCAGTGAAACACTGCGCTATCTGGCCACCGTGCCTGAGGCGCTCAAAGCAAGCGACCTGACCGCTCAGTTTGGTTCACTGTTGGTCTCGGGTGAGCATTTGTTGCAAAAAGCGGTGGAAAACGGTTATGAGGTTTTAGCCGCAAAGAGCACCTACGGCGGCCTGCTCTACTATCTTGGCCGCGGCGTTAAGCTCGGTATCTACCCGCCCCTGATCTTCATGGGCATCGGCGCGATGACCGACTTTGCTCCGCTGATCTCCAACCCCAAGAGCATTCTGCTTGGCGGCGCCGCGCAGCTGGGTATCTTTGGCGCTTATATCGGCGCTGTCGCACTCGGCTTTACCCCGCAGGAAGCGGGTTCCATCGGTATCATCGGCGGTGCGGACGGCCCCACGGCGCTCTATCTGACCGCGAAGCTGGCCGACCACCTGCTTGGACCGATCGCCGTTGCGGCCTACTCTTACATGGCGCTTGTGCCGGTCATTCAGCCGCCCATCATGAAGGCGCTGACCTCCAAGAAGGAGCGTATGATCGTCATGAGTATGGACAATCTGCGCCCGGTTTCTAAGATTGAGAAGATCATTTTCCCGATCGCCGTTACCACGCTGGTCGGCCTGATTCTGCCCTCTACCGTGCCGCTTCTGGGCATGCTGATGTTCGGCAACCTGATGAAGGAAACCGGCATTGTGGAGCGTCTCAACAAGACCGCTCAGAACGAGCTGTTGAACATCATCACCATCTTCTTGGGTCTGTCGGTCGGTTCCACCGCCACTGCGGAGGCCTTCCTGAACGCTAAGACGCTGGGCATCATGCTCATGGGCGTCACCGCCTTCGCGCTCGGCACCGCCGGTGGCGTGCTGCTGGGCAAGCTGATGAACGTGATCAGCGTTTCGATGGGCGGCAGGCCTGTCAACCCGCTGATTGGCTCGGCAGGCGTTTCCGCTGTTCCGATGGCGGCGCGTGTGTCGCAGGTTGTCGGCCAGAAGGAGAACCCCTCTAACTTCCTGCTCATGCACGCCATGGGCCCGAACGTTGCGGGTGTTATCGGCTCTGCCATTGCGGCCGGTATTCTGCTGTCCGTTCTCGGCTAAACTAAAACATCATTTAAAAGGCATTGGATCACAACGTCCAATGCCTTTTATTGCTGTATTGCCCGGGGCTGGCGCATCATTGCCGTATCTGTTATCGCGCTTGACTTATTATTCGGATGCTCAGGGCTTCCTTTAAGCTCAATCGCACGCAAGCAACATGGCATTGCAATTCAAGTGATAAGTCAAACTGTTGTAAAGATCAATAAATATATGGTTACCTAAATCAATTGACACACTGTTATACGTCTTATATAATGGTTTTAAATATCTTATTTGGAGTATGAAGATGAATCATAAAATTGCGTTGCTCACCGACTCCTGCTCAGACGTGCCTAAAGCTTACGTCGAAAAATATGGCATGTTTGTCGTTCCGTTAATGATCCATTACAGCTACGGCCATTTCAGAGACGGCGTAGATATTACCGCGCAGGAGGTTTACGACCGCTTTGAGCAAGAGGTGCCTAAGACCTCCCTTCCTTCGGGGGAAACCATTGCACAAACGCTGCAGAGCATCTGCGACAAGGGCTATGATCAGGTCGTTATTGTGACCATCTCAAGCGGTTTGAGCGGTACGCACAACATGCTGGCTGTCATGGCAAAGGAATTTCCGCAACTCGACTGCCGCATTATCGACACCAAAAATATCGGTATTGCCTCCGGCCTGACG
This sequence comes from Bacillota bacterium, assembly GCA_023391005.1. Taxonomy (GTDB): domain Bacteria; phylum Bacillota; class Clostridia; order Oscillospirales; family Ruminococcaceae; genus Yanshouia. Next base: position 4,462 of record JAEWBS010000011.1, read on the forward strand.
GCGATACGCGCAGGGCGGTTGATCGAAGAGGGGCTGACGCTCGACGAGATCGAAATCGCACTGCTCAAAGCAGTAGAAAATACCCGTATCTACTTTTGCGTTGCCACGCTGGAATATTTGAAAAAGGGCGGCAGAATTGGTCTGGTGTCGGCTACAATGGGTTCGCTGCTGGGAATTCTTCCGGTGATTTCCTGTAACGAAGAGGGCGTCTATTATACCGTTAAAAAATCCAGAGGCCGCAAAGCCGTGCTGGATAGCGCAATCTCACTCACCTATGATTTTTTGTCGCAAAGCGAAAAATATATTATTGCGGTGGTGCACGGTGGTGCCGAGCAGGAGGCGGAGCAGGTTGGTGAAAAGGTCAAGGCTCTGCTGCCAAACTACACCGACTATATTACCGGGCAGATCAGCCCCGCGCTCGTCGTCCACACCGGCCCGGGTTTGATCGGGTTGTGTATTCAGCGGCTGTAATATCTAAAATATGCGCTCAAGCCTGTGCATGGGGTCATCACCCCGGCACGGGCTTTTTGTTGATATGGAAACCCACTGCTAAGCCGGTGGAGGCCCCGTAAGCTTTAGCTTCAAGCATCGGGCGAAGCGAGTGTCCGGCCAAACAAAATGGCAGGACTATTGAGGAGCGCGGCCCGTTTACGGGCGGCAGGGCAAACAATTCAAAAGAAAAGTATTCAATCATCTTGAGAGGCTGGCCAGTGGCAGGCCTTATAGGGCCTAATCAAGTCACCAGCTTAGCTGGTGGTACCCCTAGATTTATTGCCCTTCACTTCCCTCCAGCAAAAGAAAATGGCACGTGCTTTTCTATTGGACATGACATCCATCATACACATTGTTATAGGAGATGGATTATACGCCGCTGCACCGGATTTCTTACGAAGGGCACAGGTCCCATTTTACTGCGGCCGGCATAACTAAAAATAGATCAGTGGGGATTTTTTATGTGTACAGCGATTACTTTGAGCGCTCAGTCGGGTAATTTTTTTTTAGCGCGCACAATGGATTTTTCTTATGACCTTGTTCCCCAACTCATTATCATGCCGCGTTCACATACGTGGGACGGCGCGCTTGAGGGCGTTACATTAACCAATACCTATCGGTTCATGGGGCTGGGACAGGAGATGGACGGCCTTCTGGCCTTTTTTGACGGCATTAACGAAGAAGGCTTTGCCGCAGCCGCGCTATTCTTTGCAGGCTATGCGCGGTACGAGCACAGCCCCGTGCGTTCCCCAAGCGGTACGATTGCCTCGGTAGATTTTCTGCACTATCTTCTCGGGCAATGCGGCGCGGTCAGCGAGCTGCCTTCGCTGCTCAAAAACGTCAAGATATCAGGTGTAAAAGACCCGATGACCGGCACGGTCTCGCCTTTGCACTGGATTGCGGCCGATAAAAGCGGCGCTTGTGTGGTGATTGAATCGACCAAACGAGGCGTGGAGCTGCTGCATAACTCAATCGGCGTTATGACCAACAGCCCCGATTTACACTGGCACATGACAAACCTGAGAAACTACATAGGGGTCACGCCGACGCAGACAGAAAAAGCGGTGTGGGGCGACGTACCGCTAATACCTTTTGGCCAAGGGGGCGGAACTATAGGCCTGCCCGGCGGCTTTAGCTCACCTGAGCGCTTTGTTCGCGCCGCCTATTTAAAGACGCATATTCCCCCGACGGTAGATAGCAGAACGGCGGTTGGCGATTGCTTCCACGTTCTGGCCAATGTCGCCCTTCCCAAGGGTGCGGTTATCACCAGCCGAGGAACCTATGATTATACAAGATATACCGCTGTGATGAATCTAAACTCTCTTGAATATTTTTATAGAACCTATGATGATTTTCACGTTAAAACCGCCACGTTATGGTGAACAGTGTTCAAAACGCCTAACGCAAAACCTATACTCAACGCACCTGTGCCTGAATGTACAAAACCGGCCTCTCTTATGACATAACATAAGAGGGGCCGGTTTTTAATCCAGTATTAATGAGAACCGTCGATGTTTATTCCTCGGCAGGTTCCTCGGGCATATCCCAGTTGTGATAGACCTGCTGAACGTCATCGTTCTCTTCAAGCATGTCGATCAGCTTTTGCATTTTAAGCTGCATATCGGGGTCGTCGATCTTGGTATAGGTGTTAGGCACATACTCCACCTCGGCTGAAGCAAAGCTATAGCCCAACGCCTCAAGTGCCATTCGGATATTGCGCAGTTCGTGCGGATCGGTGGCGATTTCGACGCCTTCCGCCTCATATTTGATGTCAAGAACACCGTCCAACATGGCGTCCTCATAAATTTTATCCTCAGAAATTTTGCCGTCGGTATTCTCGATCGCAATAATGCCCTTTTGCTCAAACAAAAACGAGACGCTGCCGTTTTGGCCGAGATTGCCGCCGCATTTATCGAAATAATGGCGCAGATCGCCTGCCGTACGGTTGCGGTTATCGGTGAGCGCTTCAACCATGACGGCAATGCCGCAGGGGCCGTAGCCCTCATAGGTCATCTCCTCATAGCTGCTCTTGTCGCCATCGCCCACGCACTTTTTGATTAGACGTTCGATGTTATCGTTAGGGACATTGTTTACCTTCGCCTTATAAATCAGGTCACGGAGCTTACCGTTGACCGAGGGATCGCCTCCCCCCTCACGCACCGCAACGGCTATCTCACGGCCGATCTTCGTAAAGATATTGGCGCGCTTGGAATCGGTTGCTTCCTTCTTGCGCTTAATCGTGCTCCATTTTGAATGTCCCGACATAAATAATCCCTCAAATCTCTCTATTCGTTATGCGTATTCCCGGACACAGGCTGCGCCGGTGTTCGGTTGCCCGTCCAAAAGCATCACCGCATTAAGCGTGTGCCGTTAAACACGGAGGCATGTTCATAATACATATTATTATACCAAAAACGGCGGCCTTAGAAAAGCCTAAAACAAGATTTTCACCTTGGTGACCACAACAAAAGATTTTAGCCCGCAGGCTGACGCAGCTCCAGCCTTTTTCGCCACGCGTTGGATTTGAGACGCACAATCGACGCGGCGCCGCGCACCAGCTCATCCACCGCCTTGGCCGCCCAGATGCCAGCCAGACCGAGGCCCCAATGCACCCCCAGCAGATAGCCGCCCATCACCGCAATCAACCAGCCGCAACTCGCGCCAATCACCACCGGGAATACCACATCCCCTGCCGCTACGAGCGTACGCATCAGTACGATGTTGATCGCACGGCCTACTTCTAAGAAAAATTCGATCAAGATGATTGTTTTACCCAGCGCCCAAATGGCGGGGTCTTGGGTAAAAATTGAGAAAAAGCGGTCGCTGAACAAATAAATGACACCGGTCAGACCGACCGATACCCCAATCGAAATGACAGTTGTCTTCATGATGCGGCTGTTCACACGGTCGTACTGCCTGCCGCCCACCAAATAGCCCACCAATATCTGTGTCGCCTGTGCCAGCGCAATGACATAGATATATTCGATCTGAGACAGGATGTTGCAATAAACCCTCGTCGCGATCACCGCCGTGCCAAAGCTGTTGACAAAGCGGAGAATAAACAGCTCGGACAGACTGTAGGAGGCCTCCTGCGCACCCGAGGGTAGGCCGATACCAAGCAACTGACGCAGCACATCAAACGGAAACGGACGCAGGCAGGCCGGCGATAGACGAATACCAATCCGTCTGCGAAAAACCCGGTAGATCAGCAACAGCCCCAGCGCCTTGCTGATATCGGTGGAGATGGCCGCGCCGGCCAGCCCCAGACGCGGCGCGCCGAACAGACCGTTAATCAGAATGGCATTGCCGACGATGTTGGCGACGTTCATGATGATTGAAACGAACATCACCTCTTTGACAAGGCCATGGCTGCGCAGCATAGCGGCAAAATTGGCGTACAGCCCCTGCACAAGAATAAAAGCCGCGACAATTGCAAAATAGGTGTTGGTTTCTTCCATGATCTCGGCCGGTACGCCCAACGCGTTGAATAGCCGATGACGCATACCTACCCCGAAAACCGTCGCCAACAAGCCAAAGGTCATAATAACCATCAGCGACACATTGCAGACCGCCGTCACCCGATCCGCATCCTTGGCACCCAATGCGCGGCTGATCAAGATGGAAGTGGCGGCGCTCATAACATTTAAAAAGATAATAATGATACCCATCATCTGATTGCCGTTGCCGACCGCCGCTACCGAATTTTGTGAATAATGGCTGATCATGATTTGATCAACATTGCCCACGAGCAACTGCAATAGCAGCTCCACAAAAATAGGCAGCGACATTTTAAAAATGAAGCGTGAGGAGTCGTTAAATTCTGTCTGAGGCATAAGCGTTCCTTTTCATAGGCGGCTGTTGTTGGCGATAAAACTCTCACCCCGCCCCCGCTGTGTTCCCGGCGGATGGGGACGCAGCGTTTGGGCGCATAAGAATATCGCATACTTTTGACGTTAATATCAAGATGAAAGAAATACCACCCGATTGGGCGGCCTCTCGTTTGTACCATCTGTACGGCTTACCTTACCGAAAGGGGGCAGTGTGTAAATCGCAGGTTCCTACCGCATATCGAGCGCGTATAAGCGGGCGAATTCCCCGCCGCAGTGGTGCTCCAATTATTAAAAGACTCTGTCCTTTGAAAAAATAAACACGGTAAGTTTGCCTCACAAAAAGGGAGCGACGTATGTGGGAGAACCGCAGGTTCCTGCGCACGTCAAGCGAGTGTATTCCCCACTCAGCCCCTTGACGGATTAATAAAAATGCGGTAAGTTTGTCTCGCTGGAAGGGAGGGGCGTGTATGGGAGAACCGCAGGTTCCTGCGCACGTCAAGCAAGCGGATGCTCCGCCGCAGCGGTACTCCAAATTACTAAAAGACCAGTCCAAAGACTGGTCTTTTAGTAATTTGGAGCGGGTTACGAGGCTCGAACTCGCTACCTCCACCTTGGCAAGGTGGCGCTCTACCAAATGAGCTAAACCCGCGGATGGTGCCTTCGGTCGGAATCGAACCAACGACACGAGGATTTTCAGTCCTCTGCTCTACCAACTGAGCTACAAAGGCAAAACCGGCGGCCCGTTACCGGGCTCTATCCGCAGACAATTTGTCCGCTTCCGCCATATCGGATAGAGAAAATTGGCGACCTGGATGGGACTCGAACCCACGACCTCTAGCGTGACAGGCTAGCGTTCTAACCGACTGAACTACCAGGCCTTGTGTGGTGGGAACAACAGGGCTCGAACCTGTGACCCTCTGCTTGTAAGGCAGATGCTCTCCCAGCTGAGCTATGCTCCCACAGCTTTCGCATTTCGGCGACGTTGATTATTTTATCGCAAAAAGGCGAATATGTCAACCCCTTTTTGCAGGAATAATCACTTTTTTACGGTTAAATTTTCATTTTATAG
>JAEWBS010000120.1 GCA_023391005.1 Bacillota bacterium
TTGGCATGTCCAGAACTTCATTAATTTTGCCGAAGCTCATGCGAACGTTTTTGCCAAGGTTGACGGGTTTCACCTGCAACATAGGTTTCGCTCACTCCATTCGTCTATGATTATTTAAAGCTCAAAATTACACGGAAAGGCTTTGCCGGTTTGTAAATTTCTATTGCTTTTTTATTTCGGGTGTGTTAAGATATACTATGCTAAAGGCAGATACACCCATTATGATACAGTATACTAGTATATTCCTATTCCTGGTTAATGTCAATAGCTTATGGGACTTTTTTTATCTTTGCAAAAAAATATTCTACCATAATGGTCATCTTTCCGCAAGAGAAAGATGTTTTATTTTGTAACAAAAAAATGCCAGCCTACAAAAGGGTTGGCATTTTTTACTAATTATAATCAAGCACCTTGAACATGGCATTAGAATTGGCAAGGCTATTTTGTATCTGGCAAAAAGGCAGCGCCGCCGAATGGCGAAAAAATACCCGTCAAAATATCCGCTGTTTTATTTTGATATGCGTATGACGTTCAATTGCTACTTGTCTTTGCCGCCGATGAGCCGTGCCAGCCCGATGCCCAACCCGGCACAGACACCGATGGCCAATAACGCGCGCAGCCAGAGCGACGCCGGAACCATGAGCGCGTCTGAAAACATGTGCTCTTTTAAAACCAGCGACGTTATCGCTGTCAGCGCCATCGTGACCGCCGCTGCCGCCGTCAAATACTGCGCCATGCGCTGCTTGCCCGGATAGCACCCAACCGCCGATGCCGCCAAAAAGAGAAAGATCGTCGTTAAAACCATCCAACCTGTCATAGCTATCCCCCCTGCCAACAGGATATGAAAATACAGGCAAAATGGTGACAAATGAATGCCCATCCCAACAGGGGGCTTTGCGGATAATCGGGCATCAACAGAGAGGCACAAAGTTGGGATCATGCGTATTCTAAAAGACTTTGCAGAGATAGCGCTTACTCATATGTAATGACTTATTGAGCCGTCATCGATATCAAGCGCTGCGCAAACGACCTGACACGCTCGGCCTTATCGTCGTCCATAAAGACGTGGTCATACCCCAAGTCCCGCTCGCAAATCATGCCCGCGTAATTTAACTGCGAGTGCTTGCAGTAGCGGATCATACCCGTTTCAAACAGGTCGGCCCCCTTTTCGGGGCGATAGCCGCAGGTGACAACCAGCGCGACGTGCTTCCCCGCCCAGAGCGACGGGCCTTTTTTCTCGCCATAATATTTGTTCATCCCGTAGACCAAGCGGTCGAGCGCCGCCTTCATCGGCGGGGTGCAGTACCACGAATAGATCGGCGTCGCAAGCACGAGCAGGTCGCAGGCGCGGATTTTATCAAACACCGCCTGCATGTCGTCATCATACCGGCAGCCAAATTTTGACCAGTCGGTCTGACAGATCCGGCACGCGACGCAAGGGTTGATGTTTTGATCATATAGACAGATAACCTCAGGTTCGACGCCGCCGTCGGTCAGCGCCTGCACAAACGGCTTTAACAGCGCGGCCGTATTCCCCGCCTTTCTCGGGCTGCCCATCAGAATCAAACATTTCATCACGTTTCTCCCCTTCATCCAACAAATATATAAACGCCCGGCCATGCAAAGCTTAGCGCATGGCCGGGCGTTTTATCACGCGTTACTTATGATATTCGGCAAAAGCGCGGAAGGTCTGGTAGACGTCGCTCTTAGCGACCACCTCAAACGGTGCGTGCATTGAGAGCACCGGCACGCCGACGTCGACCACATCGACGTTGAGCGCCGCGATATACATCGCGACGGTGCCGCCGCCGCCCGCGTCGACCTTGCCGAGCTCTCCGGTCTGCCACTGAATTTTGGCGGCGTCGAGCAGGCTTCTGATCTCGCCCATAAACTCGGCTGAAGCGTCGTTGGTCGAGGCCTTGCCGCGCGAACCGGTATATTTGGTGACGACCACGCCGTAGTTGCAGTAAGAGGCGTTGTTCTTCTCGTGCACATCACCGTAGGTCGGATCGAACGCCGCGTTGACGTCAGCTGAGAGGCAGCTCGATTTTGACAGCACCGTTCGGCCCGCCAGTCCAAAGGGCGCGGCCAGATCCTCAACGAAATACTGCAGGAACTTTGAATTCAGGCCGGAGTTTCCCTCCGAACCGGTTTCCTCCTTGTCGGCCAGTACCGTCACAACGGTCTTGGTTGGATTGACCACCTGCAACGCAGCCATCAGCGAGGTATAGGCGCAGACGCGGTCGTCATGGCCGTACGCACCGATAAAGCTGCGGTCAAGTCCGACATCGCTGGCCTTAAAGGCCGGCACCATCGTCAGCTCGGCGGAGAGAAAATCCGCCTCGGTCAGGCCGTATTTCTCATTGAGCAGCTTTAAGATCGCGAGTTTAACCCGCTCGCTCTCCTTGTCGTCGCGGAACATTCTGCCGCCGACCAGCACATTGAGCCCCTCGCCTTTGATGATATCGACGCCCTTGCGCTGCATCTGCTCGGTGGCCAGATGCGGCAGCAGGTCGGTGATGGTGAAAACGGGGTCGCCGTCATCCTCACCGATGATGACCGCAATCCGCTCGCCGTCGGCGCGCACCACAACGCCGTGGAGTGAGAGCGGAATCGCCGTCCACTGATATTTTTTGATGCCGCCGTAGTAGTGGGTTTTGAACATCGCAAGCTGCGCCTCTTCATAAAGCGGGCGGGGCTTTAAATCGATGCGCGGCGAGTCGATGTGCGACGCGACAATCTTCACGCCATTTTCGAGCGGTTCGGTGCCAACAGTGCAGAGCACGAGCGCTTTGCCGCGGTTATTGTAGAACACGCGGTCGCCGGCCTTATATTGGACGCGCGGATCAAAGGCACGAAAGCCCTTCTCGCGCGCCATCGAGATGGCGATCTCTACCGCCTCGCGCTCGGTCTTGGCAAGGTCAAGAAATTTTTTATATCCCTCGCAAAACAGGTCGGCTTTTTCCCATTCGCTGTCGTCGAGCAGCTCGCCCGCGTTTTTGGGGGTATAGCAGAGCCGCTCCTTTAAAAGCTGCGCCTCGGACTTCTTCTTTTCTGTCATGATGCTCCTCCTTATGATTTCAATCAGCACCCTGAGGGCGCGACCGTATAATGCCGGGAATGAAATGTTATAGACTAACCTTTTCCGTAAACCCTTGAATAGACCTGCGCCGCGCGTTTGACTCTCGGAACATATTGTGCGGTATCCTTAAACGGAATATTCAAAAGTGTGACGCCGTCGCTGCTGTATTCTTCGGTCGAAAGCCAGTTTTTAACGCTGCCCCACCCCGCGTGGTAGGCTGCCAGCGCCTCTTCGGGCTGGCCGAACTCCTTGAGCAGCAGCGAAAAAATATAGACGCCGTAGCGGATGTTTGTCTCGGGATCAAAAAGCTGCTCGTAGGTGGCGTCGTCATCGCCGCAGCGCCAACGCGCCCACTCGAACGTCTCTTCGGTGATCTGCATCAGCCCGCGCGCGCCGATCGACGACACCGCGTCGGGCCGAAACCGGCTCTCGGTATGGATGATACCATAGATAAGCGCGGGAGAAAGCCCGTATTCCGCCGCGTATTGCTCAACCGCGTCGGTATACTTCAACGGATAGACCCATTGCAACGCTGCCCAGCCCGCCGACAGCGCCAACACCGTCAGCAGCCCCAACGTTATAACGGCGCGCCGGTGCGAACGGCGCTTGCCTCCGCCGCGCGCCGTCATGCGTCCTGCTCCCGCTGGTTCTGCGCATCCTGCTCGGCCCCGTCGGCGGTCTCAGGGCTACGATTGCATTGCTCGCGCAATGCGCGGTGCAGCATGCCTACCAGCTCCAGCGTTTTGACATGTAGCTCCTGCAAATCTTTATCGTTGACAATAACAATCTGAGAGCGCGAGGTGTAATAGGCGTCGTTATGCTGCGACGCAATGCGGCGGCGCGCCTCCTCATCGGTCAAATGGTCACGCACAACAATGCGGTTAAGGCGCAGCGCCTCGGGCGCGATGACCGAGATAACCGAGTCACAGTCGGCGTCGATACCGCTTTCGAACAGCGTCGGCGCGTCAAGCACCACAAGCCGTTCGCCCTGCGCCTCAAGCTGCTCTAAACGCGCGTTGAGATAGCTGCGTATATAAGGGAAGATCAGCGCGTTTAGCCGCTCAAGCTTTTTAGGATTGCCAAAAACAATCTCCGCCAGCCTTTTGCGGTTCAGCGTTCCATCCATATTTAAAATCAGAATCGAAAATTCCAGCGCCAGATCGGCGAGACAGCCCTTTTCGTTAGCCACTACCTCGCGCGATATTTTATCGCAGTCGATAACCTCGATGCCCTGCGAACGGATGATTTTAGAAACGCTCGATTTGCCGGCGCCGGTCTGGCCGGTCAGGCCGATCACACAAATTTGTCTCATAGCTTAATCACCTCAAAGGCCGCAGCGCGCAGCATGCGGTTATAAACGCCGAGAGAAGCGCCGTCACGGTCGGGGCAGCGCACATAAACCAGCTTTGCACCGCAGTCGTCAAGCTGCCGCAGCGACGCGAACAGCTCGCGGTTCTGGCTGACCGCGTCGTGCGCCCTGCCATAGGTGATGCACGGCTTAAGCGCCAGCTGCTGCTCGCCCTCAAAAACCAACCCATAGGTTTTAGGCTCGGGCGCGTCGTTTAAGAGCTTGATAAAAGACGCCAGATCCGATTCGACGAGAATGACACGGGCCTTTGGCGCGTAGTGCCGATATTTCATGCCCGGCGATGTTGGGCGTTCCCCCGCCCTGAGCGGCCTTTCAACCGCATCGGCTATCGCGACCGGCTCACCGAGCGTTTTAGAGAGCATACTGACCGTGATCGCACCGGGCCGCAACAGCACCGGTTTGCCCTCGAGCGACACCACCGTCGATTCAATGCCAACGTCGCAGGAACCGCCGTCTAAAATCAGTGGGATTTTTCCCTGTAAATCCTTTAAGCAGTGCTGCGCCGTCGTCGGCGACGGCAGGCCTGAGAGATTGGCTGACGGTGCGGCCAGCGGCACCCCTGCCGCCCGGATGATTTCACGCGCCGCCGGATGGGCGGGCATGCGCACCGCAACCGAATCCATACCCGCCGTGGTGACATCCGGCACCAGATCGCTTTTAGGTAAAATGATGGTCAGCGGCCCGGGCCAGAACGCCTCGGCTAAAATGAGCGCGCGCTTTGGCAGTGCGGCCACAAGCGGCGCCCACATGTCAAGATCGCTGATATGCACAATCAGCGGGTTATCCTGCGGGCGGCCCTTGACCAGAAATATTCTTTTTACGGCGGCAACGTTCAGCGCGTTGGCGGCTAAGCCATACACCGTTTCAGTCGGGATAGCGACCACCCGCCCCGCCTTGAGCAACGCGGCGGCGGCCTCAATACCGTGTTCGTCGCAGCCGAGCACCTCGGTTATAGGCACGTTCACTACGCCTGCCCTTCTGCCATACGCTTGAGCTTTTCGGTCTGGTCGTAGGTGATCAGCGCCGAGAACACATCGTCAAGATCGCCGTTCATGACCGAATCGAGCTTATAGAGCGTCAGGCCGATGCGATGGTCGGTCAACCGGCCCTGCGGGAAGTTATAGGTGCGGATGCGTTCTGAACGGTCACCGGTGCCGACCTGACTGCGGCGCTCGGCCGCGATCTGGTCGGTTTGCTCCTGCTGCATCTTTTCATACAGGCGCGAGCGCAGCACCGTCATCGCCTTTTCGCGGTTTTTGTGCTGGCTGCGTTCGTCCTGGCACTCCACGACCATGCCGGTCGGCAGGTGGGTGATGCGGATGGCCGACTCGGTCTTGTTGACGTGCTGGCCACCCGCCCCGCTGGCGCGGTAGGTGTCGATCTGAAGGTCGCCGGGGTTGATATCAATTTCAACATCCTCCACCTCGGGCAGCACGGCGACGGTGACGGTCGAGGTGTGGATGCGGCCCGAGGCCTCGGTGTCGGGCACGCGTTGCACACGGTGCACGCCGCTCTCATACTTCATGCGGGAAAAGGCCGATTCGCCCTCGAGCATAAAGCAGACCTCTTTAAAGCCGTGCAGCTCGGTCTCGTTGCTCGAGAGCAGCTCGCTCTTCCAGCCCTTTGAATCGGCATACATGCAATACATGCGGTAAAGCGACGCGGCAAATAGTGCCGCCTCCTCGCCGCCGGCGCCGCCGCGGATTTCCACAATCGCGGATTTGTCGTCGTCGGGGTCCTTGGGCAGCAGCAGTATTTTCAGTTCCTCGGCATGGCGGTCGATGGCCTTCTGACTGTCGAGCAGCTGCTCCTGCGCCATCTCTTTGAGCTCGCGGTCAAGCCCGCCCTCGTCGAGCAGCTCGCGCGCCTCGTCGTTTGCGGCCTTAGCGTCCTGATACTCGCGATATTTTTCGACGAGCGGCGTCAGGACTTTATATTCCTTCATCAGCGATTTATACAACGTATTGTCGTTGACGACGGTCGGATCCATGAGCTTGCGGCTGATCTCGTCATACCGCAGCTCGGCGGATTTTATCTTGTCGAGCATAATGTTCCTCCGTTTATCCTTCGATAGGGGCTTGTGGGGGCTCGGGATGAATAATCTGTTTAATATGGCGCTCCACCTTCAGGCGGGGAACCATGACCTCGCGCCCACAGCCCTTGCAGCGGATGCGAAAATCCGCGCCCGAGCGCAGCACTAAAAATTCCTTGGCGCCGCAGGGATGCGGCTTTTTCATCAGCAACGTATCGCCTACCCGTACATCCATCCGTTTCCCCTCCTTGCATTGCTTCAATTTGTTATTATAGCAGATATTGCGCGGCGCTGGCAAATATTTTTTATCCCGGCGCGCCGTTCTATGCGCGCTCCACGGCCACAGCGGCGGTACAAACCCTCACAGCGCGTTTTCGCCTTACAGCAGTTCGATCTGCCACTCAAATTATAATGCCATTTTGCTTGCACGTACTTCTACTTAAAGACTTACCCAAGCATCCGGGTAATAAGTTTGACCACGATAATTTAAACGCCGCTTCTAAACCCTTTCTCACCGGAATAAACATAGAATCGGCAGGATATCCATATCCACATCCGGCCGTGTCAAAAAAGAGGGGGCATCCGTAAATGGAATTTTATCCCGAAGGTCATCTGATAGAAACCACTCAAAACATGCTTCGCATCTCCAACCTCTTCGCGCTGTCCGAAGCGTCTAAAAACGGGGACATTCTGGAAGGGCGCGCCATTATATGCGATTCATCTCACAACCTCATCGTTGAGCTCGGCGGCGGGCTCAAGGGCATTATATCGCGTGAGGAAGGCGCATTGGGCATAAAAAGCGGTGAAACGCGCGATATCGCGATGATTTCACGCGTCAACAAGCCGGTTTGCTTTATGGTGGTCGGCTTTGAGACGATCGGCGGTCAGGTCACGCCGATGCTCTCGCGGCGCGCCGCGCAGCAACGCTGCACCGAGGAGTATCTTTCCCGCCTGCACCGGGGCGACGTCATCCGCGCGCGCACCACCCATCTTGAGGGCTTCGGCTGCTTTGTGGATATCGGCTGCGGCATCTCGTCGATGATTCCGATCGACGCCATCTCGGTCTCGCGCATCTCCCACCCGCGCGACCGCTTCACGCTCGGGCAGGATATCCGCGTTGTGGTGCGCGACATTGAGCCCTCGGGGCGCATCTGCTTATCCCACAAGGAGCTGCTGGGCACCTGGGCCGAAAACGCGGCGCGCTTTTCACCGGGTGAAACGGTCGCGGGGGTTATCCGTTCGGTTGAGTCGTACGGCGTTTTTGTCGAGCTCACGCCAAACCTTGCGGGTCTGGCCGAACCGCGCGCGCAGGTCGGCTGCTCGCAGCACGCCAGCGTCTACATCAAAAGTCTGATTCCGCAGAAGATGAAGGTCAAGCTGATTATTGTTGACGCCTTCACGGCGCAGTATCCCCCGACGCCGCTGTGTTATTTCTTTGAGGGCGACCACATGGACCGCTGGCAATATTCGCCGCCCGACTCAGCGCGCCTTGTCGAATCAGTATTTACATAATTCGAGAATATTTGTTCTCTTTTTTAAGCAAACCCCTTGCAAAAGAACATGCGTTCGTGCTATAGTATAAAAAAGAACAGTTGTTCCAACCTGCCTATTCCGGGAGGAGATTGAATATGAAAAGATTAAGAAAACGCTTTGCAGCCTTCTGTCTGACCGCCGCCGCCCTGCTTGCCGTAGCAATTGGCGCCGGGCTGCCTCGTATTCAGTATTATTCCGCCGACCTGATCGCGCGTCTGTTCCCCGTGACCTATCAGGTTACCTACCGTAACACCGGGGCACAGCCGGTTACCGCACCGGTACGTTTTGCGGCAGACAATGCGATTGTAAGCGCTTCCGCCAGCGACGTGGACGATAAGGTGATCCCGATGTCCGACGCGGTATTTGTCTGCCTGCAAAACGAGTTGCGCGCGCAAAACATGCTGCGCAGCGGCTTGCTGACCGGCGTTGTCGTTTTAACCGCCGCCCTTTTGCCGATAGCGTTGGCCGCAATGGCCTTTGCGATCAGCATGCCCCGGGTACGTAACAGCGTAAAACGCCGTGTGCCGGCGGTACCTCACCGCCCGGCGGCCTGTGCGCGGCAGACGTCAACGATACCGAGTGTGGCTTGATCCTCCTCGCTTTTTAACGCGATATCCGATATTCCAACGGCTCTTTTCAAAGGCGCGCTGTCTTTTGACGGCGCGCCTTTGAAATGAAGCTTGTTTTTGCAATTGATATTTGATGACAATAATGCTATAATATTGTTAAAGCCACTAAAAACTGGGATGCCAATTCGGCACAAAAGAATAAAAAAGAAAATCGTCAAATGATGTTGACAACCGATGTACGATCGGCTATAATAATCAACGTTGCACAAAGAACATGTGCGAAAATTAAAATATGCTGCTATGGCTCAGTCGGCAGAGCACGTCCTTGGTAAGGACGAGGTCACCAGTTCGAATCTGGTTAGCAGCTCCAGAAACAAAAAGCTTTGGAATTTTTATTCCAAAGCTTTTTGTTTCTGGAGCCCGCTGCGGCGGGGAATCCGTTCGCTACGCTCACTCAATGTGCGGTAGGAACCTGCGGTTCCCCCACACACGCCCCCTCCCTTGCCGGTGCGTTGCGATTTGCGCTTAAAATGAATGAAAGCGGTCGATGGCTTCGCCCAACCACTGGAACGACTATACAGGCCTTCGGTTGTGCGAAAGGTGAAAAAATATAAAATCTTTTTTGCAACCCCTTTCCAAGAATAAAAGACCAGTCTTCGGACTGGTCTTTTATTCTTGGAGCACCGCTGCGGCGGGGCATCCGCTCGCCTTAACTTAATCGACACGCCATAAGAAACCTACTATTCTCTGGCATACCCCACCCCTACCGGAGCGTTGCCAAATTATGCATAGCGTTTGTGATGTAGCGCAACTCAAAAATTAAGCTATTTCATTTCTTGCTCTAAAGCCCGAAATACATCGGCATTAAAAAAATCGATAATGGAAATATCTAACCCATCGCATAACTTCTTAATCGTCGCAATCGTAGTGCTGTTGTTTCTGCCACTTGTAATGTTATTGATCGTTGATTGAGTAACCCCGCTCAACGTCCCGAGTTTATTGATTGTGATGCCGCGCTTTTGGCACAGTTCAAGAATTCTTTCCTTTACAGCCATTCCAATCGTCATATCCATCATCCTAACCTAAATGAGTTAATACGATCGTACCCGTCCGGCGTTAAAAAGATTACCTCATTTGAGTTGATTTTGTTATTGTATCTGATATAATGAACTCAAATGAAAGGGGCGGGTGTAGGGTTTGAAGAAGGTTACAATGATGATGGACGATTACCTGTATAAGTTTTATCAGAAGATCGGAGAAAACTCAGGAGGCATTGAGCCCGAAGAAGTGATGGCTGATGCCCTTTTTAAATTAGCGGGAGAGCTTTCGCTGAATTCACTTAATGAGAACGGTCAACTAAAATCAAATATGCAAAATTACCATTAGTCGCAGATAAAAAGGGGCTGTTGCAGAGCAATCCGTGAGGATCACTATGCAACAGCCCCCTTTATCGTATTTACAGCATGCCGATTTCAGCAGTCAGTACAATTTCCAACACGCCCGTTTAGGCCGTGCGCCTTCGCTTATAAAAAATAACGAATAGTAGCCCGCCTAATAATAAGGTCGTTATAACGCCTAAAACAATCCCTGTCTTCGCATCAAATCCGGCAGCGACAGAAGCCGGTACGTTCCCGGAATTGGGATTTTCTCGTGATGCAGCGTTATTTGTGCCTTCTCCCCTATTATCCAAACGGTTACCGCCACCGCCAAATCCGCCTTGGCCACGGTTTTTAAACATATCAATTTGTTCTTCCGTAATACCTAAGTTTTGTAACTCTGCCAGTTGTTCTTCCGTTAGTTCACGCGCTCCGGCGGATTGAATGATCTCCATGGCGCGCTGCATATTTTCCATGTTGAAGCCTTGTATACTTCCGCCCGGACGCATATTGCCGTTTTCCCCCTGATTTGCGCCCGGCATACCGCCAAAGCCGCCGCCCATACTGCCAAGCGCGGAGAGATTGACACTTGACGCATCAACAAGTGCGGCAGAATTTGCGCTTTGCCCCTCAGTCGTGGCAGGGATGCTCCCATTAAGCTGACCTTCGATGCTCTGCGCCCTCAATTCGCCGAGCTTTTTCAGCTCTGTAACGCCGCTCTGGTAGGCGGTAAAGTCATAAAACGCGGTTGGGTCCGATTCAACATAGGAGGAGATTAAGGCGTCAAGCGAATCGACCGTCCGACTGAATTGACCGTTGCTAAAGTATCCGTCCACAATCTGCTGTAAAAAGCCGTGGTACAGCGCCATATATTCCGGTACTTCAAGCAGCTTTGCCAGTATTGGCCGGTCCTCAAGGTTCACGCCGGAAACAGGCGTGTCAATCGGAAAGTTGACAACATCGGAAGCGCTGCCGGACTGAAATCCGCCAAAGGCCAAATTGTAATCCCATGGGAGCATGGTAAGACGACCGTCTTTTTCGTACAAATAATAGTTATGACACATGTTGGATACATAGTGGTCGAGATTTACCACAACGGTTTGAGCCGCAAAGTATTTAAGTGTGGCCGCCACATCGACGGTGCTTTCCAAATTCTCACCGGCATTGAGCTTTTTAAGGGCATTGATCACACGGTTGTAGTCGGTATCAGTGCTGTCGAAGACGGCATTTTCAAATATGACGGAATAACTTGAAATCTCGTCGTCGGTATATTGCAGCGTGGCCCCGCCCGATTGGCCGAAACCGCCCGCAAAGCCACCGCGTTCGCCGCCGGTTTCCGGGGCCGGATTCTCCCCTGACGGCATTTGCCCCTCCGCCTGAGACAGGGGTTGGCCTTGATCCACCGCAGGCATCTGTCCGTCCGATTGGGAGAGGGTTTGGCCACCTGCCGGGTCTCCCTGTTGTGAGCGGTTTTTGCCCACAGCACCGCCCAATTCGTTCATCTGGCCATTACCGCGCATGCCCATGCTTTCGGGCTTATAAAGCTTGCCGTGGTCGTTACCGTATACACGCTCGGCATAGCTGTCTTCCAGAGCTTCAATGGCAAGATAAAATCCCCACGCTTCACCGTTGACGGTTATATTAGAAAACGCATATCGCGGCGTTTCCACACCCACATAGTCCATGATGTCATAAGAAAGGTATTCCTTCATGTAGGTGGCATCGCCCTGCATGTTGTTGACAACAATTTTATCCAGTCCAAGCCAGGTCTGCCCGGTCACATAGTGGTCAAATTCTATTTTGAAGCTGTACCGGTCGGTCGTGTCGTCCTGTGCTACCATACTCAGGCTTGAGTTTCCCTTCGGGCGAATGCCGACGTTTTCTATTTTGGTGCCGTTTATAACGACTGTGGCGGGTATATAGGCCTTCGCCGTCGCGTTTTGGAGCATATCGGCCCAATCCTTTTGATCTGCGACAATCTGAATATCCATGACCTTTGTTTTATCCATAGCGGAAACATAGGGCGGCTCCGCTGACCCGGTGATGGATTCAAAGGCTGTCGGCATCAGGTACATAGCGCCGATCAGCAGTACCGCGACCGCCATGAGCAGCGACGCTATCTGACCGATTCTTTGATGCTTAATCATGACGGCTGCCCCCCCCTTATGACATATAGTCGCCGTTATAGCTGACCAGCGCGACGCTTCTGACCCCGGAAACAGCCTTAATTTTCCCCACAAATTTTGTGGCGCTTTCGAGCAAGCGGACTTCGAGTGTAAATTCCATTCCGGCATCCGACACGGTTTTAGACTTTATGCTGTACCGCTTTACGCCTTGCTTGAGATGCGCTAAAATCGCGTCCTCCTGCTGCTCGCCCTCGCTCGCGACAATCAGAATATAGGGCGAATCCACGCTTTTTTTGTTGACGAACACAACAAGGATAACACCTACGAACAAAGAACCCAGCACAGCAAGCGGCAACAGGCCCGCCCCTAATACGATGCCCGCGGCGATCGACCAAAACAGGAACACAATATCGAGCGGCTCTTTAATCGCCGTTCTGAAACGAACAATCGACAATGCACCCACCATGCCCAGCGACAGGATAACGTTCGACGTAACCGCCAGAATAATCAGTGTCGTAATTAGGGTGAGACCGAGCAGCGAAACGCCGAAGCCCGCCGAATACATAACACCCGAGTACGTTTTTTTATAAACAAAAAAGATAAACGTTCCAAGGACAAAAGCAAGGCCCATGGCAATAATCATATCAAGGGCGGAAAAGCTTGTGATATTTTCAAGAAAGCTCGATTTAAAAAGATCGTTAAAGGTCATTTGAATCTCTCCTTATCCATAAATGCGGCAAGCCGCGTATTTTGAAAATGCTTCGGTATGGCGTGTGTTTGTTTGAATCAGGTCGCGGATCATGTCCGGTAAAAAGCTGTCGTACTTGACCTCCAAAAGGAGCAGGCCGGATTCACCAACGCTAAGCGTGGGGATATCCCGCTCAAACAGGCCGGTGGAATAGCCGCCTGTTCGTATGTCGGAGTCAAAGGTAATACGCACATTTCCGTAGGGGTAAATATAAGCCTCCCGCCAATAATCCACCAATGTTTTAGGCCGAAGCCGCTGATAACACAGCTTGCCATAGAATTCTGTCAATAGGGCGTTTCCTGTCTGCGGCATCCACGCGGTATCGCCCGCGAGAATCTGTTCGGCCTGCGCCCGGGTCAGCGCCACCGACTGCTTATTGCAAAGGCCGCTCATTTTACTCTTCTTCTCAAGCCGAATGAAATCCCCGCTTTCGTTATAAAGCCGTATCCTGTATTTCTCCCGATTGGGAAGGCCATAGAGCTTTTCTTTAAGCGCCTTGTCGTCGTCGTTATCAAAATACAGACTGCGGATATGGTAACGCCCATCGGGTCCGGCATTGGGGTCTATTTTCGCAATCGGCTTTATCCGCTGCCGCAGGGTGTGGTAATCTAATAGATTGATGCCATGCTTATATTCGTGCCGATATTCGAGTTGGTTCATTTTCTCACCTCCATCTTACGCACATGATAAAGCGGCAAGCTTAATTGGAGCTTAATGAAAACATGAACTTTTTGTATCGTCATCTGTTTAAGCTTCGCTTAACCTTATGGCGGTATGCTATAATTCATAGAAAGGGAGGGAGCCTCTATGCGTATCCTGATTGTTGAAGACGAGAAGCGGCTCGCGGAAACACTTGCAGATATCGTTACACAAAACAAAGATATTGCGGATATTTGTCATGACGGTCAGCGCGGGCTTGATAACGCGCTCTCCGGCATTTACGATGCGGTCATTCTCGATGTCATGCTTCCGGGCATCAACGGCTTTGATATTGTCCGCCGGATGCGTGAAAGCGGCAATACAACGCCGGTGCTGATGCTGACCGCCAAAACAGAGCTTGGCGACAGGATAAACGGCCTTGACAACGGTGCGGACTATTACCTGACCAAGCCGTTTGAAACACCTGAGCTTCTAGCCTGCCTGCGGGCTATTACGCGGCGCGGCAGCGATTTGAAGCCCGAAGCGCTGATATACGAGGATATTGAGGTCAACCTTGCCACCAGCGAGCTGGTGTGCCATCATCGCTCGGTACGGCTGGGCGCAAAGGAACTAGGGCTTATCCGGCTGCTGATCGCTAATAAGGACATTCTTTTACCCAAGGAAAGCATCTATTTAAAAATATGGGGGTATGACAGCGAAGCGGAGGATGGCATTGTGGAGGTGTATATCTCCTTCTTACGAAAAAAATTGGAGCATATTGGCTCAAGCGTAAAAATCTCGGTGGTGCGCCGGGTTGGTTATCGGTTGGAGGTCGTAGAATGATTAAAAAATTGCGCCGCAAACTGGTGCTCATTGTCATGGCGGTTGTGACGCTTATCTTGCTTGGGATATTTTTAACCCTACTCGTGACCACCCAGAAAAATAACGAGAGAATGAGTATGGGCATTCTTTATCATGCTTTGGATATACGATCCTTTCCCGGCACAACAAAACCGCCGCTTGGTGCCAATACGTTGTTTCCCTCAGAAAGTGTTGCGCCCAATATGCGCGCGCCGGTGCTGGTTGTACGGATTGACAACGACGGCAGCATCCGTATCGCTTCCAATCAGTTTTATTTTATTGAGGAAGCGGACATTAAGCCGATTACCGAGCTTGCGCTAAGTACAAGCGACAGTCTGGGCGTTTTAAAAGACTATAAGCTGCGCTATTTGCGCGAAACCACGGAGCTCGGTACCCGAATCGCTTTTACGGATATATCCATGGAGCAGGAAATGCTGAGGATTCAGATGGCCAATTCGCTCTTAATCGGCGGCGCGGCAATGCTTGCCTTTTTCTTTCTAAGTCTGTTTTTGGCGCATTGGGCGGTGCGCCCCGTAGCGGTTGCATGGGAGCGTCAGAAGCAATTTATCGCAAACGCATCCCATGAATTAAAAACACCGCTAACCGTCATCCTATCCAACGCGGATATGCTGCGAACCGGAAAATCCTTTGCGGAGGATAAAGACGCCCGACGCTTAGAGCATATCCACGCGGAAGCCGTGCGCATGAAACAGCTTGTAGAGGACATGCTCACGCTCGCCAGATCAGACAGTATGGAAGGAGCGCGAATACACGGCACTGTGGATTTCAGCTATGTTGTAAAGAGCGCTGTTTTGATGTATGAGCCGATTATTTATGATGAGGGAAAGAAGCTTTCATTTGAGATCAGCGACCGCCTTTCTGTCACAGGCGACATGCCGCGCTTACAGCAGGTGGTGCACATTCTGCTTGACAACGCACATAAATACGCGCCTCCCGGCGGGGCCATCCGCGTTGATTTAAGCAAAGCGGAGCACAAAAAGCTTCTGCTGAAGGTTTCAAATGAAGGCGCCCCCATCCCCCAGAATGAGTTGGCGCATATTTTTTTAAGGTTTTACCGCCGTAATGAATCTAGAAGCGAGCATGGCAGCTTCGGTCTTGGCCTTTCCATTGCGCAAAGTATCGTCAGCGAGCATAAAGGCCGCATTTGGGCTGAAAGCGATGAAAAGCAGGGCAACAACTTTTATGTATCGCTGCCGCTGGTGCAGTGAGTAGGCACCATTAGTGATCAATACAGGGCTACCCGAGACATAACGCCTGATCGGATGATAGCCCTATTGCCGCATCTGCAAGCGGACAGCCCGCGGATTCCAAAGAGAGCTTTTTGGCTGCTTTGCAAAAGGTCCTTCTTCGAAACCCCAAACGATTGTGAATTTAGCGCTTGCCTTTATGCAAAAGCCTGTCCGTTTAAAACGGACAGGCTTTTGTGTAATTGCAGTTTTTGGGTACGGTCAATACTTTAACCCCGTCTTTACCTTTTGGGTGGGTTCTTGTCCCCACTCCCCTCTACTTTGAACAGTAATCCGTTCAGCTTATTAATACTGTCTTGTAAATCTTCAAAAATAGACGGCCAAAACAGTCGCGTCCGCGTTTGCCTATTTTAACCTTTTTCCAGTTGGCGGCGTTAATTTACGCGGACTGGGCTTGAGGCTGCCGGTGTATAGCCTTTTTCAGCTTCACCGTGGCGGCATCTTTGCGGCTTCTCGCTAGTCCATCACCGATATATTCTTTACAACATACTGTGTATACTGCGGCACCATCGGTGCCGTATATCGGCCGAATGGAGTTGAAGGATAGATGCAAGAGCGCTTCTGCGGATCGATTATTCTTCCGGATTCGCCGCGATACCATACAGCTCGACAGGAATTCAACCGTGCTATACAAAAGTTCCCTGCCGGTATCGCCTATTGTACGGATGAACAGGATGTCGCCTGTGCGGTGCGGGAGGCTGTGCAAAATGGATGCACCCTGCGCGTCAGAAGCGGCGGGCACAATTACGAGGGATTTTCAGTCGGGAACTGCGCCGCGGTGATTGACGTCGGCTGCATGAATAAAATATCGATTGGAAATGAAACGCTGACGGTCGGGCCGGGCGCGCTCAACAGCGCCATTTATGAGGCGGCAGGCGCATCCGGATTCCCCTTCCCCAGCGGCACTTGTCCAAGCGTAGCCGTATCCGGGCTGACGCAGGGCGGCGGCTGGGGGCTCTCAGCCCGCATGTTTGGCCTTACCTGCGACAGCCTTCTGGAAGCGACGGTGATAGACGCCTGTGGGCAGCGGCATGTCGCCAGCAACGCGTCTGAAACGGATTTGTTTTTTGCGCTCAGTGGCGGAGGCGGCGGCAATTTCGGCGTCGTCACGTCACTGACCTATCGCCTGCCGCCCCAGCTGTTCAATGTCACGTATGTGTCGCTGAGCGCTTCCAATGTAAACAACGATATGGCGGCACAGTTTATCCGTCAGGTGCAGCAATGGCTGCTGTTAAGCGACAGACGCTTTACACCGCTTGCAAGAATTCAGCATAACCTGGGCGAGAACAAGCGTCTGATTCTGCGCGGCTTATATTATGGGGACGCGCAACAGGCACGCGCCTCTCTGGCGGCGTTTTCAATGCTCGGACTTATCGGAACCTTTGAAGAAATGACGTTTTTACAGGCGATGCGCATTGTGGAGGCAGACTACCCGCCATATGAATATTTTGTGACGGGCGGGCGCTTTGCGCTCGCGCCTTTTACCGAGCACGAGGCACTTGCAATTGTATCGCTCCTTGATAATCTGGCGCAGGGCTCTACGGGCTGCACCATCTCCCTTTATGGTCTGGGTGGTGCCGTAGCTGAAAAATCGTCCTGTGAAACAGCGTTTTTTTACCGGCACGCAATCAATATTATCGCGTTGACCACCAACTGGGAAGGCTCCAAAGCGGATTGTACCAACCGCATGTGGTTTTCTTCGCGTTACCAGCTCTTAGAGTCGTTGACCTGCGGTGCCTATATCAATTTTCCAAGCCTTGAAAATTCAAATTATATGCAGGCTTATTACGGTGAAAACCGAAAAAAGCTGGTACGCGTAAAAACGCGTATTGATCCGGCAAATGTCTTCTGCTTTCCGCAAAGCATTCGCCCTTAATTTGTAACATTGCCGGCATGCTTCAGCGCTTCGGTCTGCTCGTTGAGCATCACGACACAGCGGGGCCAAAAGCGGCTTATAACAGAAGAGCGATGAGCAGCGCTTTATGCAATGCCCGTCGCTCTATGCTGTTTTGTATTCCCAACACTCTTGACGAATAATGCTCTGAGGCTACGCAACCACCCGTTTTTGACGAGATGGCGTGTATCTCAATGTCGGTGATTCAGATCAACATTGGGAAAAAGCATATTTTGATTTATTTATTCTACATTTGTAGATAAATAGAAACTGATATAACATATGGTTTTTCTCTTGACAAAATAGTCAGTGCTGAATATAATTTAGTCAGCACTGACTATCAGAAAGGGGCGTATCACATGATTCCACTTTACATTCTTGGGCTTCTGCTACGGTTCGGCCCGCAGCATGGATACCAAATAAAAAAGTTGCTGAGGGAACAAATGGAGGACTTTACTCAGATTAAGCTGCCCACGGTATATTATCATCTCGAAAAAATGGCGGCGGCAGGTCTCATTACCGCCCACAGCGATAAGCAGGGCGCCCGCCCGGAGAAAACGGTATATCAGGTAAGCGATGCCGGCGCAGATAAATTTAAGGAACTTCTTGAACAAAGTCTGCAAATTGAGTACCGGCCTACTTTTGATATCGACGGCGTCCTTTACTTTTCTGATGCACTGGAGAAGGGCGCTCTAACAGAAAGTCTCAGCCGACATATCGTAAGGCTAAAACAAATCATAGCCAAACTGGAATTGCATCAAAAAGAAACCATCACACACATTCCAGAGCAATACCAAATTTCTGCCGATATTATTTTCCGGCATCACCTTATGCACTATAAAGCGGAGCTTGTCTGGGCTGAGCAATCTTACAACAGTTTGAAGGAGGCTGAAAACAATGGTGAAATCCAGAGTCATTGAAACAAATGAGGGTATTCAGAATGAAGCCACCGTGGAGATCTTCGATGCTTTTGCCCGCAGTATGAGGGAAAAGGGCTGGAACGGTGTAGACAGCATGATCTCTTCTGGCGTCAAAGGTGGCGATGTGTTGGAAATTGGACCTGGCCCTGGCTATGTGGGATTGGAGTTGGCAAAAAAGACTTGCGCGTCCTCCCTCACCGGCTGTGAAATAAGCCCCGCCATGATTAGATTTGCCCAGAAAAACGCTGCTGAATACGGCATTTCAGCCCGTTATGTGTTGGGAAACTGTATGCAGATGCCTTTTGAAGATCAGAGCTTCGACACTGTCATCTCCAACGGTTCTCTGCACGAATGGGAAAACCCCATCCGCACTTTTAACGAGATTTACCGTGTGCTTCGGCGCGGCGGACGTTACTGTATCACCGATCTGCGCCGGGATGTGCACCCACTGAAAAAGGCAATGGTATATCTGTCCACTCAGCCAAAACAAATGCGTCCGGGGCTTATTGCCTCGTTGAACGCCGCCTATACCACCAATGAAATTACCGAGCTTCTGCGTCATTCAAATCTGAGTGGGGCAAAGGTTACGGCTGATTTTCTCGGTCTTTGCATTACCGGAGAATGTGTATGATTTAAGCATTTGCATTATAATTTAATCTGACTACATAAATCTTTTTCCGCTGCAACTCTAAAAAATATCGCAAAGTATGAAATGTACTTTGCGATATTTTATTATTATGCGGATTTAGCCGCTGTGGCTTTGTCGAACAAATTGTCCAGAGCCAAATCGTTGTTTACCTGATTTCACGCTGAATGTCCAATATTTGCGCCTCTGTATGATCCTCAATAAAGGTAATCACCGTGTCAATAATATTGTCTGCCAGTTTAGCGGTACCGGCAACGCAGGCCATTCCCAGAACGATGGTTTGGTGCATATCCTGCGCGTCTACCTCAGCTATTGACAGGTTGAATTTATTTTGCACTTTCGCAATGATACTCTTGACGACCATGCGTTTTTCTTTTAAGGAATGCACCCACGGTGCATAAAGCCTGACGGTTGCCGCCCCAATAATCATGGGTCATCCTCCTCTATATGGATATTATTTGAAATGCGCCTTCGGATTTTCGGCTCATCACAGGCGCTTTCACGCAGGTTGTGGCAAAGCCGCATTTTGAGCCGCTAAAGCAGAAAGAGAGATGCCAAACCCAAGCTAAGCGGCTTGGCATTAGCATAAATCTATAGGCGTAGGTTTATACTACCGATGAGGTGATTGATTATGCCAAAAGACAGTCAGCTTGATCCAAAGGATGTACGCAAAATAAAATCCGGCGGCGGCCCCACTATGGCAGAAAGCGCATTGGACGGCGAGGGCCGGAATAACAAAAAGCAGTCCGGGAACAGGCATAAAGCGGGCAACGATAAAACAAAGTCTTAATTCTATCAGTAGCAGAGCATTTCGGCGAATCGAATGTGAAGACCTTGCAAACTATACCCACCAAGGAGGATGTTCGTGTTGGATAACAATAAAAACAGGATGAAAGACAGGCCCAAAAGCAACCCGGAATTAAGAGAAATGAAACCGAAAGAAAATGCCGACGTCGGCATTATAAACGGTAAAAAAATCGGCCTGCACCATAGCGGGCATGAAAAAACCATGGAGGATAAAAGATGAAGCAGGTGCTTTGCAGTGTCTCCGGCATCCAGAACCAAGAGCATAAGACCCAAATCAAAAACGCCCTGCACAAAATGGATGGCGTGCGCGACGTCGGCATTAATTTAACGACAGGTACGATTGATATAAAATATAACGACCCCGCGACGGAGGCCCATATCAAAAATTGCATTGAAAACACCGGCGTTAAAATTGTATACGGGTGATTGAAATTCCCCCATCATGCTGTGATAAAATCTGCCGGGTTATAGCATGAATCAAAGTTCCTAAAATTTAATGATCCAAGAAAAGAGGAATATCCGCTTATGAGCAATGATAAAAAAAAGAAAAACGGTGCTAAGAATAATAAGGAAGACGGCAAATTTCATTCCAAAAATATAAAGCATGACCCCAGCGCCGAAAGCGCCAGAGCTATTTTTGGCCTGAATGATACCACAAAGGATAAAAACTAAATTGATCATTTGCAATTGATGCGGTTTTGATACGCCCTTCGGCAATCCAGAATTGGGTTATTTCAAGATCTGTTTAAAACTAAGAGCCTTAAAATTTAAGGCAACAAAAGACCCGAGGCCTAAAATACGATTTCAGAGTGTTTAGGCCTCGGATTCTTTTTCGGTTGTTTTACATAATGCCGCGCTCCGGCAACCAATCTTCCGACCGGCGATATGAAGCCGCTAGAAACCCGAAAAAAAATCAAAGGGATTTTTCAAACGGCTTTCTTGTGTTGTCCTTATGACCCCATGCTTGCGAAAAGCTTGGAATGGAGCAAGGGCGCCAAAAGCTTTGGCTGTTATTTGACGATCAGCTCATAATTGCGGGTACCAATCCCAATCTTCTCAGCATGCGACAGACAGGTGCGCCATTCCGACTCAGGTGAGGTGTTGACAAAGTGGTCGTGCCGGTCGATAAAGTCGGCGCTCTGCATAGTGTCATAAAGCCTGCTGCCTGAAAGCGGCTGCGCCTTTAAACAGGCGTCGACGCAAGCTTGATCGAGCGCCAGTGGGTCAAATGAGGCGAACATACCCAAATTGGGCAGAATGGGCGCGTCGTTTTCTCCGTGGCAGT
Source organism: Bacillota bacterium (assembly GCA_023391005.1). GTDB lineage: Bacteria > Bacillota > Clostridia > Oscillospirales > Ruminococcaceae > Yanshouia. The sequence continues at coordinate 21,156 of JAEWBS010000120.1, forward strand.
CACAGTGGGGAGAGACATCTACGACCAGCGAAACGTGAAAATGGGGACGTCCATCCAGAACCGCCTTGGTATATTCGGCCATGCGGCAGTTTAACAGCTCGTTTGCGTCGTCGTTGTCAAACGCAATCGCGTCAAAATTACAGGCGCCGAGGCAGCGGCCGCAGCCGACGCAGTTTTCTTGGTTGACCGACATCTTTTTATCAACGGCCTCAAACACCAGCGCGTTGTTGGCGCACTCCTTCTGACATTTGAGGCAGCCGCGGCACAAATCCCAATCGATATAGGGCTTGCCGCTGCTGTGCTGCTCTTTTTTTCCGGCGCGGGAACCGCAGCCCATGCCGATGTTCTTGATAGCGCCGCCGAAGCCGGTCATTTCGTGCCCCTTAAAGTGGGTCAGGCTGATGAACACATCCGCATCCATGACGGCGCGGCCTATCTTGGCCTCCTTGACATATTCACCGCCCTGCACGGGGACGGCGATGTCGTCGGTGCCCTTAAGTCCGTCGCCGATGAGAATCGGACATCCCACTGTCAGCGGTGTAAAACCGTTCTCCCACGCGCATTCGAGATGCTCGAGCGCGTTTTTGCGGCTGCCCGGGTACATGGTGTTGCAGTCGGTCAAAAAGGGCTTGCCGCCCAGCGCCTTGACCACGTCGGCCACCGCCTTGGCATAGTTGGGCCGAAGATAGCTGATATTGCCCAGCTCGCCAAAATGTAGTTTGATGGCGACAAACTTGCCGTCCATATCGATCTGCCCGATGCCGGCCGCCTTCATCAGCTTTTTGAGCTTGGTGGGCAGCCCGTCGCCATACGGCACGGTGCGAAAATCGGTAAAGTAAACCTTTGCTTTTTCCATGGTGATCGTCTCCTTTATTTATGGTGCGCACCGGCAGGCGGCGTTTGAGCGCGCTTGCCGGTCGACGCCGGCTTGCCATTCTTAAATTATACACGCTGCCGCCGGTCCCAAGTCAAGAGCAAAATGACAAATCTGCGGGACATAAAGGCCATCCGCCGAGCTTCTCCGCCAAAACAGATTATCGCAGCACGATTTCTATATGGCTTCAGCGCAATATTTCCACACAAAGGGCTTGACTTAGCACCGACTTTAAATGTTATAATATGCTTATTAACGAAATTTAAGGCGGTGAAGTGATGAAAAAGCTGGGCATGGGCCTCATGCGGCTGCCGGTCACCGAGGAAGGCAACCCCAAAAGCATCGACCAGACGCGCGTCAACGATATGGTGGATTATTTCCTCGAGCAGGGCTTTTGCTATTTTGACACGGCGTATATGTATCATAAGGGCATGAGCGAGCGTGCCGCCAAAAAAGCGCTGGTGGAGCGCCACCCAAGGGAGTCTTTTCTGCTGGCCGACAAGATGCCGACCTTTCTCGTGACCTGCAACGAAGATTATCAGAAGCTTTTTGACAAGCAGCTTGAGCGCTGCGGCGTTACTTATTTTGATTATTACCTGCTGCACACGCTGGGCGAAAAAAACTACGCCAACACGCTGGCGCACGACGGGTTTACATTTATGAAGCAATTAAAGGCCGAGGGCAAGGCCAAGCGGATCGGTTTTTCGTTCCATGACAAGGCCGAGCTGCTTGACCGGATCTTGACCGAGCACCCCGAGATGGAATTTGTGCAGCTACAAATCAACTACGTCGATTGGGAGGACGAGATGATTCAGTCGCGCAAATGCTATGAGGTGGCCTGCAAGCACCAGAAGCCGATCATCGTCATGGAGCCGGTCAAGGGCGGCGCGCTCGCGCAGGTGCCCAGAGAAGCGGAGCAGCTCTTTAAAGCCTGCCAACCCGACAGCAGCCCAGCCTCGTGGGCCATTCGCTACGCAGCCTCTTTAGATAATGTCTTTATGGTGTTAAGCGGTATGAGCAACTTTGAGCAGGTCGATGACAATGTGGGCTATATGCAAAGCTTTGCGCCGCTTGACGAGACAGAGCGCCGAATCATCGACAAGGTCGCCGACATTATTAAGCGCGACACGGCCATTCCCTGTACCGCCTGTCAATACTGCGTCGACGGTTGCCCGAGCAATATTCCGATTCCGAAGCTTTTCGCGCTGTTTAATAACCAGCAGCGGTTTGGTATTGTGCCGTCGTACCATACTTATTATATGAATCTATCGCAAACCCACGGCAAGGCCGCCGACTGCATCGCCTGTGGGCAATGCGAGCAGCACTGTCCGCAACATATTGAGATTATTGAGCAGCTCAAGGCCGTCTCCGGCATTTTTGACGCTGTTTAAAAGGCCGATGCAACGATTAAAAATGAGGTGTTTTGTGTGAATGTGCTGGTCATCGACGGCCAGGGCGGCGGGCTTGGCAAGCAGCTCGTAGCCGCCATCAAAAGCGCCTGCCCCCAAGTGGCCATCACGGCGGTCGGAACAAACAGTCTGGCGACCAACGTCATGCTTAAAGCGGGCGCTGAGAACGCCGCCACCGGCGAGAACGCCGTTGTGGTCGGATGCCGCCACGCCGACGTCATCATCGGCCCGATCGGCATCGTCATTGCCGACGCGTTGTTTGGAGAGATCACCCCGCGTATGGCGGTCGCGGTCGGGCAAAGCACCGCAAAGCGCATTCTGATTCCGATGAACCACTGCAATAATCTGATCGCGGGCATGCCGGAGCAGCCGGTCGGCCGTCTGGTGCAGAGCGCGGTGGACCAGCTCAAGGATATTTTCGCGCCGAGGTGACCGGGCAATTTTAGAAAAGGGTTCAAACGGACGCTCAAAACGCTTATTAGGCCGGTATGAAGCCGGTCAATGCGGCAGAAGCCGCGCGGGCGCAGCGTGCCGACGATAAAAACAATAAAATAGTGATGCCAGGAAGGCGTCTGCTTTCAGAAGAAAGCAGACGCCTTCCTGCGCCAAAAAACAAGGAGTTATTGCAATGAAGACACAAAAAATGGTTCTTTCCGCTTTCTTTCTGGCTCTGGCACTGGTCTTGCCGTTTTTAACAGGGCAGATTCCGCAGGTGGGCAGCATGCTCGCGCCTATGCATTTCCCAGTGCTGCTCTGCGGCTTTATGTGCGGCTGGCCCGCCGGTCTTGCGGTGGGGTTTGTCGCACCGCTGCTGCGGTTTATGCTCTTCGGCATGCCCCCCATCTTCCCCACCGGTATTGCCATGGCGTTTGAGCTGGCGGCCTACGGCGCGGTTTCGGGCCTGATGTTCAGCAAAGTCCGGCACAACCTCCCGATGATCTATGCCACGCTTATCTCCTCAATGGTGGCCGGGCGGCTTGTCTGGGGGGTAGCACGCTTTGTTTTGGCAAAGCTCTTTAATCTGACGTTTCCGCTTTCAATGTTTTTATCCGGCGCGTTTATTACGGCACTGCCCGGCATCGTTTGCCAGCTGATCTTGATACCGGTCATCCTCATGGCGGTCGCACGCCGAAACGCGCTGCCGCTGAATAATGGGGATAAGAAGGATTGGGCGAGATGACCGCGAACGCAGAAACAAGTGCCTTTCAGGCCTATTTGGCTGAGCAGACCGCTCTGCACCGGTCGATGTGCCCGCAGGATATGATCAAGCTGTGCTATCAGGCCGCGTTTGGCGCGGAGCATCTGCTAAGCGATTTGACCGCCGTCGAAAGGCTTTTTGAACAGGAATTTGCGTCGGTAACAGAGGGTGCCTCGCACCTTTATGAGCCGATATCGCACGACTGCTGCCGGGTGAATCTTTCCGCATGGAAACAGCGCGGCCTGCCTTCCGCATGGCTTTTTCAGATGTTTGTTGAGTCGGCGGCTATATCGAGCGGATCCGCAGCAACATTTGATAGCCTTTTGTGCGAAGCGAGCGTGCTTTGCGCGGCGGGACTGACGCCTTTTTCGTGCCATGACTGGGAACAGGCACTCGACGCTTACCGGCGTGACGGTGGCGGCGCGGTGCACCACAGCGAGGCGTACCGCGCGGCGGAACGGCCCGCCTACCGACTGGTCAACGCGCGGTTTACCCGCCTTTTTCCGTTGTTGGAACGGCTGGCGCGACATAGCCAACAGGACGGCGTCTGCATCGTCGCGCTCGACGGTCGCGCCGCCTCGGGAAAAACCACGATGGCCGGTCAGTTGTCGCTTATTTTAGGCGCGGGGGCCGTGCACATGGACGACCTTTTTCTGCCTGAGGCGCTGCGCACCCCAGACCGCCTAAACGAACCCGGCGGCAATGTCCATTACGAGCGCTTTGCACAGGAGATTCTGCCGGGATTGATGCAGCCGAACGCATTTTCTTACCGCCGCTTTGACTGCGCCGCGATGGATTTTGGCGAGACACGCACCGTCGACGCCTCTAAATGGCGCATCGTAGAGGGCGCGTATAGCTGTCACCCGTTCTTCGGAGATTACGCCGACATCAAAGTGTTCTGCGACGTCGCGCCCGACGAACAGCTACGCCGTATCACGCTGCGCAACGGCGCAGAAAAAGCCAAGGTATTCTCTGAGCGGTGGATTCCGATGGAAGAGCGCTATCTTGAGCACTTTGAGATATCCCAAAAAGCGGATATCATTTTGTAGCCATGTAGACAAACAATAAAGGACAGGCGACCAGCCTGTCCTTTATTGTTTTTTAAACGTTTATTTGATTTGTCTAATAACATGCGCGATAAGTTCTTCCGTCGTAGGTGTTTCTCCACTGCGGGAAATAGCTGCCTGCATCCTGCTTTGTTGCAGGGTTTTATCGGGATTTTTATAAGCGTGGTCAATAGCGGCCTGTATCTCTTTTTTTACCTCCGTCGCTGTAACGCCATGCTCTTTTGCAATTTTGCTATAGATATCGTCGATGCTCATAACAATGCTCCCCATTTTCTGAAAATATAATTTAATGATCTACATTCAAAATTATAGATAATATATTTCCCTAAGTCAAGAGATATAGATAATATAGTTCTTTATTTATAGAACAATAGAGCGTACAATTATATTTAGGGGGTGATAATATTGTACGAAGCGTATTGCAGCAAGCGCATTGCGCAGTTGCGCGCCGCGAAGGGTGTTTCAGCGAGAGATATGAGCCTATCCTTAGGCCAAAGTGAAAGCTATATCAATAAAATCGAAAACGGAAAATCGATGCCCTCAATGCAGGTGTTCTTTTATATCTGCGATTATTTCAAAATTTCCCCAAAGGCGTTT
>JAEWBS010000018.1 GCA_023391005.1 Bacillota bacterium
TGGTCATAAATGTTGCTCCTTTTTGAGTGGTCCCACTGCATATTGATCTTTTACAATGTACTGACCTTAAATTTGACATGTTCTTTGATATTGTACCACGAAAAAGCATTTGATGCATTATAAAAAAGCGCTGGAATTTTAGTAACTTTTTTAACTCGATCGGTTCATCTTGCCTGAAACCATGACGGGAAAATTTCATCTATTTTGCAGCTTTTAGTGCAAACCGGGCGTTGGCTTTGTAAATTATATCCAAATATCACGCAGTTTCTTCGGCTTATCTGACCGCGTTTTGGGTTGACCCGCCATCAGATTTCACGTACAATAGAAATTAAAGAAAGGGGCATTGCATTGTATGAAGGACATTAACGCAATTATTAATTCTTATCTCGATCAAATCATTGCCTATCGCCGCCATATACATCAAAACCCTGAGCTCAGCCATCAAGAAACGCAAACCGCCGCTTTTATTGCAAATGCGCTGCGGCAAATGGGCCTTGAGCCCACCACCGGCGTCGGTGGCAACGGCGTCACAGCCGTTATAAACGGGGCTGGGCCCGGTAAATGCGTCGGTTTGCGCGCCGATTTTGACGCGTTGCCGATACAGGAGACGACCGGCCTTGCTTTTGCGTCGCAAAATGCCGGTGTGTCGCATTCCTGCGGGCACGACATGCACACCGCCATGCTGCTCGGCGCGGCGCATGTACTACTCTCTATAAAGGACGAATTTTCCGGCTGCGTCAAGCTGGTGTTCCAGCCCGCCGAGGAGGATGTTCTCAACTGCGGCGCCGCCCCCATGATCCGCGACGGCGTGCTCGAAAACCCACACGTCGACGCCATGATCGGCCAGCACGTTTGGCCGCAGTATCCTGTCGGTACCGCCGCGATACGCAACGGCGCGATGATGGCCTCCTCCGACCGCTTTCATATCGTGGTGCACGGCAAAAGCAGCCACGGCTCGGCGCCCGAGGATGGCGTCGACGCCATCGTCATCGCTGCGCAGGTGATCACCGCGCTGCAAACCATCGTCTCGAGACAGGTTAGCCCGCGCGACGCCGCCGTCGTGTCAATCGGCACCATCCATGGCGGCGACCGCTACAACGTCATCGCCAACGCGGTCAAACTCGAGGGCACCTGCCGCAATTTAAATCCTGACGTACGAAACAAGATGCCCGAACGCATCGCGCAGGTCGCAAAGGGTGTCGCTGAATCGATGGGCGGCAGCTGCGACGTAGACTATTTTAAGGGTTACTCCCCCACCGTTAACGATCCCGGTATGTTCGAGCTGGTGCACGGCGTGATGCGAGAGGTTATCGGAGACGGCACCCATCTGCCCGAGATGTCGGCGCTCGGCGGCGAGGACTTCTCTTTTTATTGCGAAAAGGTTCCCAGCGTCTTTTTCTGGCTCGGTGTTCAGACACCCGGGCAACCGTTTTATCCGATCCACAACGGCGGTTTCTCCCCCGACGAGAATGCGATGCCGGTTGGCATTGAGATCGCCGTGCGCTCTGCGCTGGCTTTTTTGGCAAAATAACCGGTTTAGCTAAGATGATGCGCATTCCCCACTGAAGAATATAGTTTTGTGAGAGTACGGCCGTATGTTTTAACGACGGCCGTATTTTAATTTTGCCATTATTCAAGCGCTTTTATCGTTGAAGACGCGTTTTTGCCATAAAAATTAGTTGCGCTGTCCCATCGCATGGGTGGCCAACCGCATTGTCATGTCACATCCTCTATTTCGCCGACTATAATGTAAGTGACGCATCACGATATTGAGGATGATTTCAATGAATGAAAAGAAGCTTGCAATTGTCTGGATCAGTGTCGATAAGCGCGCAGCTATCGATATGGCGCTGCTGTATGCGCGCGACAGCCTCTTAAACGGCTGGTGGAAACAAGTTGAGCTTATTTTGTGGGGCCCCTCGGTTCAGGCCGCCGCCGAAAGCAAGGATGTACAGGGCGAGCTTGAGATTCTCCAGAATCTTGGCGTCCCGATCCGCGTTTGCATGGCCTGTGCGGTGCGCTACGGCGTCGCCCGCCAGCTGTCCGATATGGGCTATGAGGTCAAGGGCATGGGCGAGCATCTCACCGAGCTGCTCGCCGGTAACGAACCCGTCATGCTGATATAGTCAAACCACTTGAAACAGAAACAGAATTGACGCGCGTATATTTGTGTTTGGCAAGGCGTCGGATGTAGGGGCTGTCGCCCACCAAAGACGACAACCCGGCGAGGCGCAAACATCGCGGTTAAGCTTATTATTCTACGTTGGCAAACCTTTAAGTTCAACCGCATACAAGTAAGATGTTGTTATCAATTAAAATGACAGCCGTCCTGCTTGTAGACCGCCCAAGTCTGGTTTTTAAGTTGGTTTGACTATTATAGCCGCCACGCCCGAAAATTTCTTTTGCACGCGTATCCGAGCTGTCAATAAAAACGCCGTCAGGCTCTATTTAAGCCTGACGGCGCTTTTATGTTATAATTTTCTATATATAAGGAGAAAAGCCGCGACGGCAGCCTCTGAGCCACCGAGCGTCGCTGCTTACTGCGGGACACACGCCGAACGGCAAATGCTGAACCCGCGCCATCAAAATCAAAAATCGTCCCGCCGCATAATATCGGCGACGGTTACATGGTCGGTCACTCGGCAGATGGCCTCATCCACGCGCTGCCACAGCCACAGCATATTGCATGCATCCGACATCTTGCAGTTTTTTTCGGCCTGCTCGACGCAGTGTCGGGGCAGATAGGGTGTTTCCATTGCGTGCAGCACCTGTGATACGGTGATGCAATCTGCCGGGCGGGCGAGCACATAGCCGCCTTTGATGCCCTTTTCGCTGATGAGAAAATGCTCCCGGGTCAGCTTGGCCGCAATGCGCTCAAGCATTTTTTCAGAGATACCCTCGGCCTGCGCCGCAGCCGAGGTTGTCACGCGATCACCCTGCCTTTGCGCCACGCGCGCCAAAAACCGAAGCGCATAACGGCTGTTGGTTGATATCTTCATCAATATCCCCCTAAATCGATATGTTTTGATTATAGCAATTTTGCTTTGGTTGTCAAGCCGATACATGGAAATGCCGCGTTTTTTGTGATATAATAGCCGCAGAACGGCTATTATATTGGGGAGAATGCGCAACGGCTCGCCGCTTAACGCGGCAACGCCTATGATGCGCAAATTATACCATTCGCTTACGCACATGGTATAATAGCCATAAGATGGCTATTATACGCTTGATTATAATGGCCCGCCTACGGCGATGGCCAATTATCCCATTCGCTTGCGCTCATGGTATAATAGCCGTAAGACGGCTATTATACGCTTGATTATAATGGCCCGCCTACGGCGATGGCCAATTATACCATTCGCTTGCGCTCATGGTATAATGATTTCAAAGCAGCGCCGCAACAGAAAGTGTAATGGGCTGTGTGCTTTCTGCAGCTGGCTTGATACCCATCGTCGCGTTCGGATAACGATTACCGCTAAAAGAGGTGAATCCATGGATCAAAAACAGGAATTTCTGGAATTATATCATCAATACATAACCCGCGAGGGTGCGCGCGAGCTATTGAGCTTTTTAGAAAATAAAAGCGATTTTTTTACAGCCCCCGCCTCGACGCGGTTTCACTTGGCCTGCGAGGGCGGTCTTTTAAGTCACAGCATCAACGTCGCCAAGCTGATGCTGCGCTACGAGGATGAACCGCCCGAGAGTCTGGCCATCTGCGGGCTGTTGCACGACATCTGCAAGGTCAACTACTACAAGGTCTCAACCCGCAATGTCAAAAACGAACAGACCGGTCAATGGGAAAAGCAACCCTTCTATCAGGTGGAGGACAGCTTCCCCTACGGGCACGGAGAAAAATCGGTCTATATGATCGAGCGCTTTTTCCGGCTGAAGGCGCCTGAGGCAATGGCCATCCGCTGGCATATGGGCGGCTTTGATGATGCGGTACGCGGCGGCAGCTTTGCCATCTCAAAGGCCTACGAGCGTTACCCGCTTGCGGTCAAGCTGCACCTGTGCGACATTGAGGCAAGCTATCTCGTCGAAAGCCGCCTTCCTCAAACGATAAAATAAAAGGAGTGTCACCGATGCAAAGGGATTTCAGCAAGCTTTATTGTAAAAAATGGCGCGCACTGACAGCGTTTCTGCTCAGCCGCGCCGCACATTTCAGCGTTTTGGACTGGGCGATTTTTAAAACCTGTCTTGTTACGCTGGGCCTGATGATCGGCACATGGTTTGCCCGGCTTTTTAAAAAGCTGGCGCCGCTTGTGGCGCTGCTCTTTATCGCCTCGTGGATCTATCTTGTCTGGCGCATCTTTCTGGGCGAAGAAATCGATTGAGCATCCTTTGGATATGTGTCGTTTGGGGGTAAACCCCAAACGACACATATTTTATTTAGGCTGATAAATACTCCTGATTTATCAGCATTTTCGTTGAATTATCCCTATTTTTGCGGTATAATATCCCAAAAGCCGCGCTGCGGCCGCCTTTTTAGCTTTGTTCTTTCTCCGCCTTGCTAGGGACAGTTTTCGTTCATACAAATGCAGACACGGTTGTCAGAAAGATGGTATTGGCTATGAAAAAATTACACCGGCTGCTGGCGGTGCTGCTGGCATTGCTGATGAGCGCAGGCACGGCGGGCTGTGCCGCCAGAGAGGCGGCATCCCCTGTTTCTCTCACCGTATGGCATTATTATAGCGGCGTTCAGCTGCAGGTATTTTCGGATCTCGTGTCGGCGTTTAATGAGACGGTCGGTGCGCGCGAGGGCATCTTTATCGAAGCCTACGGCAAAGGGAGCATTGATAACCTGCGCAACGCCGTCAAGGACGCTGCCGAACATAAAATCGGGGCCGGTGTTATGCCCGATATTTTTTCTGCTTATGCCGACTATGCTTTTGAGCTTTACACCGGCGGACATCTGGTCGATCTGTCCGCCTATCTCTCTGAGCGGGAGCAGTCGGAATATATCGAAGCGTATCTCTCGGAGGGTAATTTTTCTGGGAAAGATAGCCTATATCTTTTTCCCATCGCCAAATCAACCGAGGTATTATGGGTCAATATGACCGACTTTGCCCCTTTTGCCGCCGCCTGCAATGTCAGCGAGCAGGATTTAAGCACCTGGGAGGGCATCACCGCTACCGCCAAAAAATACTATCGCTATACCGGCGCCTTAACCGATCTTCCCAACGGCGGCAAGGCGTTTTTCGGACGGGATTCGATGGCCAATTACCTGTTGGTCGGCTGCGCACAGCTCGGAGCACCGCTGATGCAGACCGAAAACGGTTCTCTCTCTCTAACGCTTGACCCGGGTGCCCTACGCCGTCTGTGGGATAATTATTATGTGCCTTATGTCAGCGGGCATTTTGCGTCGCTGGGCCGTTTCAGAAGCGACGACGCCAAGACCGGCGATATTATCGCATTTGTCGCCTCTTCAAGCGGTTGCTCTTACTTTCCGAACGCCATCACCCGCGCCGACGGCAGCACCTACCCGATCACGGTCAAGGTGTTACCGCTGCCCAATTTTGCGGACTGTGCACCTTATGCGGTGCAGCAGGGAGCGGGCATGGCCGTTTCAAAGTCTGACAAGCGCACCGAGCAGGCCGCTGTAACGTTTTTAAAGTGGCTGGCCGAACCCGCGCAGAACATCCGCTTTTCGGCCTGCACCGGTTATCTTCCCGTGCAAAAGGCCGCCAATAACAGCGACCTGCTGAACACGGTTGCCAAGGAAGCCGCGCTTGATCTGCTGCCCATCGTCGAAGACACCCTCAAGGTGGGCATGGAGATGTCCGGGCGCTACCGTTTTTTTACCAGTGCCGTCTCTGAGAACAGCTACGCCTGCCGAAGCGTTGTGGGCAGCGCCATGCAGGCGCAGGCCGATCACGATCTGGCCGCCATAACCGCCCAAATTGATTCGGGCGTCGACCGCCAAACCGCACTTAAACCCTTCTTAAGCGACACGCATTTTGAGCAATGGGTCTCAGATTTTGAACGCGCACTGCGCAAAGCGGCCACCGGCGCATAATTTGATGGAGATCCGGGCGGTCACCCGCGCCGGTCCAGACTAAAGGTGGGGTGTGAATGCCCAAAAAACACAATAGCCCCGTGTTCGGCAGAAACACCATCCTGGCGCGTATTATGCTGCCGGGTATCGTCGTGATTCTTGTGCAGTTAACGCTTTATATGCTGATATTTTGGCAATATAACATCATCGAGCGTATCGAGACCAACGCCTATGATATTCTCAGCGAAAAGGTTTTGAACCGCCAGCAGGATATCCAGAGCGATATCCTTCATAAATGTATGGCTCTGGATAGCGACAGGGAATTTTTGATTCAAAAAATATATACTACGCTTGCGGAAAATAACGCTGATATTGCGGATATCTCAACATCTCCAGCGCTCAACCGAAAAATTGTCGCCGATCTGTCCGACGATATTGTTAACATGCTATACCGCAACGTGGCAAACGGCATCTTTCTGGTGCTCGACGGGCCTGCTTCGGAATCGGCGGCGCAGGGCGCTGCATCGCGCGCCGGGTGCTATATCCGTCAGTTCGACCAGCTTGGACGCTCAACCGATAACGGTGACCTGCTGATGGAACGGGGAATGCCCGATCTCGCCCGCAGCTTAAACATCGCGTTTGACCGCTACTGGTCGGCTAGCTTTGTTTTTGCCGACGAGACGGCCGCGCAGTCGCAATTTTTCTTTGCGCCGCTCAACGCCGCCAAAGCGCATGCCGGCGGAAAAAGCGCCGACTTTGGCTATTGGAGCGAGCGCTTTGCGCTGAGCGATAACGACATTAACATCATCACCTATTCGGTGCCGCTCATTGCCAATGACGGAACGGTCTTTGGCGTATTCGGGGTTGAGATATCCGAGGGCCAGCTTGCCGGCAAAATGCGCTACCACGATCTCAGCAGCAGCCAGAACGCCTCCTGCTTTTTAGGCGTTTCGTCGGACGGCGGGTTGTCTTATCGCAGCATCTTTACCAGCGGACCGCTTTTTAAGCATCGCTTTAGCAAAGCGCAAACCGTCTCGGTGGCGCAGGCGGTGCGCGGCAATGTGCATATGATCGGTAACGCCGACTATGGGCGGGTGGTCGGGGCCGTCACGCCGCTTGAGGTCTATAGGGTGAACACACCCTTTTATCATGAGCAATGGGCTGTCATCGGCATGGTTGAGCAGGAGGATTTGCTGCAATTCTCGAATAAAATCAATACGCTGGCGCAAATTTCGTTTTTTATATCGCTGCTTTTGGGTGTGGCGGGTGTGCTGATCACCGGCAAGATGGTCACCGGTCCCGTGAGTACGCTGGTTTCCAGCCTCAGGCAAAGCGACCCTACCGAGCCGATCCATCTAAAAAAGACGAATATTGTGGAGCTGGACGAGCTTGTACGCTCATTCGAGGCGCTTAGCTACGCTGTGGCAAGCGCTTCTGAAAAAATCGCCGCCATATTTGCGATGACGCAAATCTCGGTCGGGGTTTTTGAATACGACCCTGACCGCAATCGTGTATTCTGCTCAAGCAATCTGTGCAGCATTCTCGACTGGCCTGAGCGCCCCGAAAAAGACTATCTCTATCTGGAACGCGGCGATTTTGAGAAGCGCATGCTGTCACTGAGCCGCTATATCTTTGAAAAAGACGAGCGACTGCTTCAGCTTTTTGATCGCGGCGGCAAGATGCGCTGGCTGAAGATGAATATGACCGAGCAGGGCGGACGGCTGTTGGGGGCGGTGTCGGACATCACCGACGATGTGCTGTCCAAGCAAAAAATCGAATATGAACGCGACTATGACGCGCTGACCAATCTCTATAATCTGCGCGCCTTTCGCGCGCAGCTCACGTGGCTGCTGCATCTGCAAAATCTTAAGACCGCCGCGCTGGTGATGTGGGATCTTGATAACCTTAAAAAGATCAACGATAACTTCGGGCACGATTTTGGCGACAGCTATATCAAGGCTTTTGCCGACTGTCTGGCCGACTGCGCCCGGCACAATGCGCTGGTGGCCAGACGTTCGGGCGACGAATTCTACACGCTGCTGTACGGCTATGAGTCCAAGCAGGAGATCCGGGATATTCTGGCGCAGGTGCGTACGGCCATCCGCCAAAAGCAGCTGTTGTTTCCCGACGGCAGCGCCTGCATGATCGACGTTTCAAGTGGGCTGGCGTGGTATCCGGGTGATGCCGCCTCGGGCGACGAACTGCTGCGCTTCGCCGATTTTGCGATGTATAGCGTCAAGCACGACGCCAAGGGCAGCCTGCGGGAATTTGACCCCGCGGTGTATGATGAATCGGCCGCCACCTTGGACGGCTACAAAACGATCACGCAGCTCATTGAAAGCAACCGCGTCAAATTCGCTCTGCAGCCGATTCTGTCGGTACAAACCGGTGCGGTATATGGCTATGAAATGCTGATGCGGCCGCAGATAGGCGACGGTTATTCCGCCTACGACGTGTTTCACATGGCACAGGTGCACGCCAAGCTCTACCACATGGAACGCATTTCAATGTTTGGCGGCATGGAGGCCTTTGTGGCGCTCCTTAACCGGCAAGCTATCGGTGCGACGGAAAGGGTGTTCATCAACTCGATTGGCAGCCAGATTCTGAGCTATTCAGATGTACTGGCGTTTGAACGGCGTTTTGCGTCCCATCTGCATCGCATTGCAATTGATGTAACGGCCGGCGGGCGCGACAGTCAGGACTGCGTTCATATGAAGAGGGATATTCTCAAGCGGTGGGACGGCCTGCTTGCAATCGACGATTACGGCGTCAGTTTTGGCAACGAGGCGGCGCTGCATTATATCGCCCCCAAGCTGATTAAGCTGGATATCTCGCTGATATCCGGCATCGATCAGGATAAAAAGCGCCAAGACACTTTAAGAAATATCGTTTCAGTCGCCGAAAAGCATCAGATCGGCGTCCTTGCCAAGGGTATCGAAACCGAGAAGGAGCTCAAAACGGTGATCGCGGGCGGCGTGCATTATGTTCAGGGATTCTTCATCGCCAAGCCTGCGTTTGAAGTCGCGCCAATTCCACAGGCGGTTCTTGAAACCATCGCGGCCGCACGGCAGGCTGGCGACGTCATACTTCCCTCTTAAAAGACAAACAGACGCGGCTGCAATTGCAGCCGCGTCTGTTTGTCTTAGCCTTTTAAGGGCTTAATTTCTTTTTCATACAAGCCCCGGTACAGGATAAGCGCTAGCGTTATCGAAACGACCTCCGCTATTGGAAAAGAGAACCACAGGGCGTCGAGTGAAATAAATTTCCCCAGCAGATAAGCGATCGGCAGCAGTACCACAAGCTGACGCGAAATGGACATCACCAGACTGTACATGCCTTTTCCAAGCGCCTGAAACGCACTTGAGAGGATGATGGAAATGCCCGCCAAAAGAAAATGCAGGCTGATAATCCGCAGCGCAGGCACCCCGATGGCCAGCATCGCCTCCGACGCATGAAAGAGCCGGTCGAGCAGCAGCCCCGGAAAAACCTGAAACAGCACAAAGCCCACCGCAGTGATGCCCAACGCCATCAGGCAGGCCAGCCTGATCGTTTGCACGATGCGTTCGCGGTGGCGCGCGCCATAGTTATAACCCACGATCGGAATCATGCCGCTGGTCAGGCCGAATACCGGCATCAACACAAAGCTTTGCAGCTTAAAGTAGATCCCCAGCACCGAAACTGCCGTGGCCGAAAACATGATCAATATTTTATTCATGCCAAATATCATAACGGTGCCGATCGTCTGCATAAAAATGGACGGCAGGCCCACTCTATAAATTTCAACAATAATGCGCCAGCTGGGGCGAAAATTTTTCATCGAGAGACTGATCTCGTGATTCTTCTTAATATTAAAATGCGTCACCAGTATTAACGAGACGAACTGCCCTGCCACCGTTGCGATCGCGGCGCCCGCCACCCCCATTTTGGGTGCGCCGAGCAGGCCGAAGATCAGAATAGGATCGAGAATGATATTCGTAATAGCGCCCGCCATCTGGGAATACATGCTGTAAATAGTAATGCCGGTCGCCTGAAGCAGCCGCTCGCCCGTGATGCCTAAAAACACACCGAAAGAGGCGATCGATACGATGGAGGTATAGTCCATGCCCATCTCCATAACCGCACCCGGTGCAACAAACGCTGAGAAAAATGCTTTGAGCCCAAAAAAACCAAAGATGGCAAAGGCTAATGCATTTAAAATTGATAAAAAAATGCCGTTGGATGTAATAAGATTTGCTTCGGCGTAATTTTTTTCGCCCAGCCTGCGCGACAACAGCGCGTTGATGCCGATGGCCGTTCCCACCGCAACCGCGATCATCATCACCTGCACCGGAAAGGCCAACGACACCGCCGTAAGCGCATCCTCGCTTATTTGTGCGACAAAGATACTGTCCACAACATTATAAAGTGCCTGAATCAGCATCGAGGCCATGATCGGCACCGACATTGAAACAAGCAGCTTGGGGATTGGGAGCGTTCCCATCTTGTTTTCTTTTCTGTTTTCCAATTTGATTACCTTGTCCTTTTGATAGTTTCAACGCTGCGGCGGAACGGCTCAGAGGGTCGGCTAAACCATGCCGTACAGTATTTGACATTTTAACACATTGATTGTATTCTGTAAACATCACATATTATTTGAATTTTGATTAAAGTTCAAAAGGAGGCCCTGACACATGAAATCCTATCCTGTTATCACGATAAGCCGACAGTACGGCAGCGGCGGCCGCGACGTCGGCCTTGCCCTCGCAAAAAAGCTGGGCATCCCCTATTATGACAATGAACTGATCACGATGGCCGCCAAAGAAAGCGGTTTTGCGCCCGAGATTTTTAAAAATGCCGATCAAAATGCCTCCAATAGCCTTTTGTTCTCGCTGTCGATGTACGGCGGCGCTACCGGCACCTTTAATATGCCCCTTGGCGATCAGGTTTTTCTGATTCAGTCGGATATTATCAAAAAGATCGCAAACGAAGGGCCTTGTGTGATCATCGGGCGCTGCGCCGACTATATTCTTCGCGATTTTCCGAACAGTCTTTCGGTCTTTTTACACGCACCGCTTGACCGGCGACTTGAGCGCGCGGTTGATAGCTATGGCGCCGACCCGCTTCGCGCCAAGGATTTCGTGATTAAAACCGACAAAAAACGCGCGGTCTATTACACCCACTTCACCGGCGAAAAATGGGGTGTGGCTGAAAATTATCACATTACGGTGGATACCGCGCGCATGGGGCTTGAAGGCACAACCCAACTGCTGGCGACGGTTGCTGAGCAGGCGGCAAATCTGCGCTGAGCTTCCGCCGTAGTCCGACCATTAAATATGCATGGCCCACGGCAAAGACTTTTATAAGCCGCTGTACACAACGTTTTGAGGCGATTAAAATTGAGACTGCCATGGCAGTCTCAATTTTATAGATAATTGTTTACTTTGGGTATATCAACCGGTTTTCATTCCAATCAGTAATAGCACCACAAAAAGCTGCGGCAGCCTTTTTAGCCAATTCCAGATCGTGCAACAGATAATTGCCGCATTCCACTTTGAGCGCGCCGGGTATTTCTCCCTCGTAGTCGCGGACAAAGCGCATCCCCTCAGAAATGGCCAATACGGCCTTGGCGGGCGCCACGTCCTTTAAGATCAGGTAAAAACCGGTCAAACAGCCCATCGGCCCAAAGTAGACCACCTGACTGCCGATATCGCTTGAGCGCACCCATGTGGCAAAAATATGCTCGATGGTATGCGCCGCCTCGGCGCTTAAATAACGGCCCGCGTTGGGGTAGTGATAGCGGATGTCATAGGTTACAATATCGCCAAAGTCGATGCGGGAGGTATAAATGCCGGGTGTCAGCGTATCATGGTTTATACAAAAGCTCGCGATCTTTTCCATATATTTTCTCCTTTTTAAAAATGCTTTTCGCCATGCGGTTGCGGCGCCCAAGCCGCCTATGTTCGCCTTTGCGCGGGTCATATTTTAATTTAAAACAACCTATAATGGTATTAAAGCGTGGTGAGCAACATGAGTGACGCGGCCTCAAATTCAACGAACCAGACGAATGGGCAGGGCGGCGCACAGCAGGCGAACAAAGCCCATTCAAAATCAAACACCTGCGCGGGACACAATGTGGTGGCCTACCCTCAGGACGTTCTGCTGGCCTCGGTCACCCTTGCGCTCACGCTGACCCAAGGGCGCAGCCAATACGAGGTGGAAACGCTGATCAACCTCTTTTCGCTGACGACCGATAACCTTCAGGCGATATTGGCCCAAATGCTGATCAACCGCAAGGTGCAGGCCGACCTTGAAACCATTATTTGATGCCCTTATGCCGCAGCGTAAGCGCGCTGGGGTGTAATGGCTGATGCCTTGTCGACGGTACATCGCCAAAACCGGCGCAGTGCAGGCAAGGTGCGTCCGCCCATAAAACCACCTGCCGGCGAAATCGCCGTTTCTAATGCTTTTACCATAGCATAAATAGAATATCTTTTCAATCGCGTCGTCAATCGAGGCATTGTTTATCCGCATTGCAGCATAGGCTTTTATAAACAGCCCGCGGCAGCTACTGCCGCCGGATGAAAGGAGCTTGCCGCAATGCAAAATTGTAATTTTCAAACCTGTCGGCAGGGGGCGGCGCTGCCGCTTGATCCCGACAGCGTGATGATCGCTTCGGCCCAGACGCCGCAGCAGCCGGCTGTTTCTCCGCTGGTGCAGGCGACGCCACCGGGTAACGAAACCGTCGTTATTCCAGTGCCGCTCAGCGAAAGCAGCCCCCCGCCCACACAGCCCGCCTGCGAAGCAAACGGGCTCTGCCTATCGCAGCCCTACCCCGAAGCGACAGCCAACGCCGAAAACGAGCGCTATGCCCGTATCATCCGCAACAGCTTCGCCGGGCGCGAATCGGCGCTGACCGGCATGATGACCTATCTTTATCAGGCCATCCGCTTTGGCGACTGCGCCGACGACCTGCGCGAAACGCTCTGGGGCATTTCGGTGTGCAAGATGTATCATATGCGGCTGTTTGGCGAGCTGCTCCTATCGCTTGGCGGCGACCCCAAATATTTCTACTGTGCGCCGCCCAACGCGAGCTCCGGCACCTGGTGGTCGGCCCAGCCCCCCGTTATGACCTACTGCCAAAACCTCGGCGATGCGCTCAAATCATCCATCGAGGCCGAAAAAGCCTGCATTGAGGAGCATCGAAGCGTTATTAATTACGTGGATGACGCCGGCATCTGCGCCCTTTTAAAACGCATTGTGCTGGATGAAGAATATCATTTAAAAATATTGACCGAGCTGCATAAGCGCTTTTGCAGCTGACCGCTTTTCTGTGCGCGGTCACCTGATTCTAATGTCCGACAAAAGCCGCGATATCCCCTGCGGTCTTTTTGCCGTCTGATTGCGTTATCGGTCTTGCGGGACGGCAGAAATCCGCAGATATTGACGCTTTCTATCGGATATTCGTAGGGGTCGAAAAAAATTCATGCCGTCGCACAGCGGCAGATTGGATGATCAAATGAAGCTTAAATATTTGCTTTCGGCAGCGGCGCTGTTTTTTCTGCTGTCCTACACCGGCGTGTGGTTGAGCATGATTTTGCTCGATAAGCACAAGACCGCTGAATCGATTTCAAAGCCGCCCATGTCGGTGAGCGTGCCCGCAAAGTCGTCCGACATATTAAAAGAGCCGGTCAGCGGTGATCTGATCGACCCCTCTTCGTCTGAAATGCCACAAAACGATCTGTTTGCTAAGGCGGGCTTTGAAATTTCAGACACCAATGTCTATCCGGGCGAATATCTGGTGCTGACCGCTTACGGCATTGAAAACCCGGGGGATATCACGATTCAAAACCCCTTTGGCAAGCCGCCGCAGTTTTTTAAAGCGGACGGCCACCTGACCGCGCTACTGCCGGTGAAATATACCTATGAGCCGGGGGAATATATGCTTACCGCTGAAGGCGGCGGCTATAACGAGACATTCGCGATCAACCTGCTCTCGAAGGAGTGGCAGACGCAGAATCTAACGGTGGACGAATCGGTCACCTCTGAGACCATTGAGAGCACGGCGGCCAACAACGAATATTTCTCAAAGGTACAGCCCAAGAAGGCGCTTTCTGAAGCTGCCCCCTTATGGGAGGGGGCTTTTATCCAGCCGGTTGAGGGCCGGATCACCACCGAATTCGGCATGCTGCGTACCGTTAACGGTGTACCGTCCGACCGTCACGGCGGCGTCGATATCGCCGCCGATCGCGGCACGCCGATCAAGGCGGCCAACAGCGGCAAGGTGCTTTTTGCCGAGAAAATAGCACTGACCGGCAACACCGTCTGCATTGAGCACGGGCTCGGCCTGAAAACCTGGTATTACCACATGGATTCGCTCGAGGTAAAAACCGGTGAAAAGGTGACGAAGGGACAAATTATCGGCACGGTCGGCAGCACCGGATTTTCGACCGGACCTCATCTGCACTGGGCCGCCTCGGTGTTCGACGTCTATGTCAACCCCTGGACGCTGACCGATGCCCCGCCGCAGCTCTAACACCATTACCGCTAAAATCAGAGGTCTTGGCGTTAGGTTTTTTGCCCTGCCGCATCCGCGTCGTTGGCCCGGGCGTCTCGCTTTTTGCGCATCCTTATTGAACTTGCCCCAAGGGCCCGTAAAAGCATATCGCTTTTGCGGGCCCCTGTTATTTCCTCCCACAAATTTTTCACGATGCCTTGCATTTATTTTGAAAAAATGCTATCTTATATGTACTATATGATTTAATACACATATATATTTAAGGCTATACCATCGCACCAGAAAGGAACATAACATGCTGGAAAATAATCAAGCCGCGTCGGTCTGTGTTGCGGAGCAACCTGCCGCCCAGACCGACAAGAGCAAGGAGATTGCCCATTTCACCAAAAAAAAGCCTAAAAAGAAAATTTGGATAATCGCGATTGTCGTACTGCTCGCCGCCGCGTTGGCGCTCAAGTTATTTCTGCCCAAGGATACGCGGCCGATTGTTTCGACCAGCCCTATCGCGCGGGGCAGCCTTGAAAACCGCATCACCCTTAACGGCACGGTCGAGAGCGACGCCGCCGCCCGTATCTACTCGACCGAGACCGGATTGGTCACCGCCGTTAACGTCAAGGCGGGCGACCGGGTCGTCGCCGGCGATGTGCTTTGTCAGCTAGACACCACCGATCTTGAACGGTCGATTAAAATACAGCAGACGTCGATCAACAATGCCGCCCAAAAAGCGGCCCTTGCGCTGGCCGACAGTCAGGCCGACTATCAGAATCTGCTCGACGACTTGCAGACCGATAAATATGCCGAGCTGATCAGCGCGCAGCAGACGCTCAACTACGCCCAAAGAGAATATACCGACGCGCGGCGGGCGCTTGACGACCACAAAGACGAACAGGAATATGCCGACGAGCAGATGAGCAAGTTTGAGCGCACGTTGAATCTGGCGCGTATAGAGCTTTCCCGCGCGAAAAAAGCCTATAACGACGCACAAAAAACCGGTGTCGGCATCCCTGAGGCCACCGCCGCCTTGCAGGAAAAGGAGATTACCTACGACGCCGCCTATAAGGAATGGGATGACGCCAACGACCAATACGGTGACGACATCACCGTCTACAGCAAGGAATACCGCCTCGCGCGCTTAAAATATAACGATGCGCTCGAAAATAAAGAGACGGTCGAGCGCAACGCGACCCGCCGCCTCGTGGCGCTGAAAAACGCGATTGAGATGAACGCGATCTCCGCCGATATGACCGGTGAACGCCTCTCACTCGAGAAGCTGCAGCAATCGCTGGCCGACTCTACAGTAAAATCGCCGATCACCGGCACCGTCACGGCGGTGTACGCCCTGCCGGGCATGCCCGGCAACGGCCTTTTGTTTGTGATTGAGGATACCGAGCAGCTCGTAGTCAAAACCTTGGTGCGCGAATATGACGTCGCCGCGCTACGCGAGGGCATGCCCGCCGTTATCAAGAGCGACGCGACCGGCGAGCGCGAATTTGACGGCGCGGTGCTGCGCATTGCGCCCGCCGCCGCCAAAACAGCCGACGGCAGCACCGCCGCGAAAAACGGCGGTACCGTTGAGTTTGAGGCCGAGATCTCGCTGCCCGAGGCCGGAGACGCACTGCGCATCGGCATGAACGTGCGCTTAAACATTATTTTAGAAAAGAAGGAAGATATCCTCTCGGTACCCTATGACGCCGTTACGACCGACGAAAACGGCGAGGATGTCGTCTATATCGCCCATAAGGGTGAGGACGGCAACTATACCGTGCAGGCGGTGCCGGTCAAGACCGGCATGGAAACCGACTTTGCCATAGAGGTCACGGCGGATGCCCTCGCCGAAGGCGACCTCGTTATCACCGACCCGGGCATGGCGGCCCCGGGAGACGCCATTCGCTTGACGCCGGGCGGCACGGAGAAGCTGTAATGGAGCAGAACCGAAACGTCATCATCGCAATGCAGGGCATTATCAAGCGTTTTTACATCGGCCAGCCCAACGAGCTGACCATCTTAAAGAACATAGACCTCACGGTTTATGAGGGCGAGTTTGTCTCGATTGTCGGCGCCTCCGGCTCGGGCAAATCGACGCTGATGAACATCATCGGCGCGCTCGACCGCCCGACCGAGGGCAGCTATGACCTCGACGGCGTGCCGATGCGGGACGTGCCGGACGACCGCCTTTCAGAGATCCGCAACCGCAAGATCGGCTTTGTGTTCCAGACCTTCAACCTGATTCCGCGCACGAGCGCACTCGCAAACGTCGAGCTGCCGATGCTCTACGGCGGCATGCCGCGCGCAAAACGGCTGACCCGCGCCAAGGAGCTGCTCGATCAGGTCGAGATGAGCGACCGTATGAAGCATCTGCCCAGCGAGCTTTCGGGCGGGCAGAAGCAGCGCGTAGCCATCGCGCGCGCCATGGCAAACGACCCGGCGATTATTCTCGCCGACGAGCCGACCGGCGCGCTCGATTCTTCGACCGGGCGGCTCGTGATGGATATTTTCCACCGGCTGCACCGCGAACAGGGCAAAACCATTGTGCTGATCACCCACAACCCCGAGCTGGCCGCTGAGACGCAGCGCATCATCACCCTCTCGGACGGCAGAATCATCAAACAGGAACAGGGGGTGCGCTGACATGCTGCTGCAAGAAAATATCCGCCTTGCCGTCAACGGGCTCATCGCCAATAAGATGCGCGCGCTCTTGACCATGCTGGGCATTATCATCGGCATCTCGTCGGTTATCGCGATCGTCACGGTCGGTCAGGCCATGACCGGTTCGGTCACCAGCCTGTTAAACGATCTGGGGGCCAATTCCATCCAGCTTTATGTTCAGGATAAGCCCGACGAATACGGCAACACCGACTATTCCCGCGCGTGGGAGGATGACGACATGGTCTCCGACCAGATGATCAACGCTTATCTCGACGCTTTATCGGGCAAAATCTCGGGCTGGTCGGTCATGAGCAGCGTCGGCACGGGGCAGGCGATGAATGGACGCAACGAGGCCAACGGCGAGGTTGTCGGCAGCAATGCGGACGCCTTGAAAATTCAGAATGTTCCGATCATCGCGGGGCATTTTCTCAGCGAGCGTGAGGTGGGCGGCATGAAATACGCCGCCGTTATCTCCGACCGCTTTGTCGAAAAGCTGTTCCCCGGCATGCCGGCCGGACAGGCGCTGGGCAAAGAAATTAAGCTGCGTTTAAATCAGGGGCTCTATA
>JAEWBS010000134.1 GCA_023391005.1 Bacillota bacterium
ACGATAAGATGAAAAATATTGTCGCAACCATTCAACGGGAACAAAATGCCATTATCAGAAATGAGGCTGCAAAAGTCTTAATTATACAGGGTGCGGCCGGTTCGGGGAAAACCTCAATTGCATTACACCGAGTTGCCTTTTTACTGTATCGCTATCGAGATACGTTAAATGCGAACAATGTTATGATTATTTCACCCAACAAGGTATTTGGCAACTATATCTCGAACGTCTTGCCGCAGCTGGGAGAAGAAAATATATCAGAGCTGAGCTTTGATGATATTGCAGCCAATATTCTTGGGCCAAAGTATCGGTATCAGACCTTTTTTGAGCAGGTCGAAAGCCTGATAGCTGCCAACGACACTGAAGCAATTGCCAGAATTGCGTTCAAGGCAACAAACCTTTTTGTGGAACAGCTGCAATTCTATCTCGAACAGGCGGATCAGACCTGCTTTACCCCAAGCGATCTTGCTTTTGGCGACTTTTATGTTTCCGAAGAAGATTTGTTCTCGCATTATCTGTCGCTTAAAAAGCTTCCAGTTAAGAAAAGACTGCGCACAATAGCAGACAATTTAATAGAGAAGCACTTCAGAAATCATAATAAAAAGATAGGCGCCGCTGTTTCTCGCCAAATACGAAGCAGCATCCAACAGATGTTTCAATTCAGCGACACGCTTACGCTCTATAAACAGTTTTATCGCTCGATTGGGCATAATGACTTATTCCGCCCCATTGGCAAAAACATCATTGAGTTCTGCGACGTCTATCCCCTAATTTATACCCAGTTGTATTTTGAGGGATTAAAACAAGACTATAAAAGCATTCGGCACCTGCTGGTAGATGAAATGCAGGATTATACGCCCGTTCAGTACGCGGTTTTGGCAAAGCTGTTTTCCTGTAAAATGACCATCTTGGGCGATAGCTATCAAAGCGTAAATCCGTACAGCTCCTCTTCTGCCGAGAAAATAGAACCATACTTTGCAGGATGCAGTTGTATGGAATTATGCAGAAGCTACCGTTCGACCATCGAGATTACCCAGCTTACGCAAAGAATTTTAGAGAATAAAAAGCTAATCCCCATTGAGCGGCATGGTGAGCCACCAACGATAACAGTCTGTCCGACGCAACAGGAGCAGCTTGATAAGATATTGCAGTTGGTTGAAGAATTTGAACAATCCGATTATACTTCATTGGGTATCATCTGCAAATCACAGCAACAAGCAAAATTGTTGTTTGAACAGTTGCATGCCGTTCACAAAAATATAACCTTGTTAGATTTTGAAAGTAGGGAATTTCGGGAAGGAATTGTAATCGCATCGGTGCACATGTCCAAGGGGCTTGAATTTGATCAAGTCATCGTCCCCGATGCATCCGATGGTTTCTTTCAAACGCAATTAGAACGCAGCCTCTTGTATATCGCCTGCACAAGAGCGATGCACAAGTTGACGTTAGTTTGCTTGGGCGAGGCAACACGGTTCTTGGCCTAAATTCACCGATAATCCGAATGAATAAAAGAAAATTGACAAGTTCTCTTATCGAAAACTTGTCAATTTATCTTGTTCTTGTGCGATATACGTATATTATCAAGCCCTTTGGGACGGATTTGAACTATCAGTTCATGTATAAACATTTTGCGAAATGACTTATGTCCCCGAGTGGCGAGTATGCTCATACTATTCGCCTGTTCTTTTTGTCGTATATTATAACGGTTATAATTGACACAAGAACGATCACAGCATTTGCGGCAATTGTTCCCGCCCAAGTCATAGTCATAGTGCCAAAGATGGGGGATGCCGCATTAAACATGGTATGGAATAATACGCACATAAACACACGGCCTTTTCCTGATATTTTGTAGATTGCCCCGTTAAAAAACCGAAACGCAATGAGCTGAACTGTAAACATCCAAAAGTTAATGAGTCCCTCGCCGTGATTCGTCCCCGGAATAAAGAAAAGAGGGACATGCCATGCCGTCCAAATGATTCCAGTAAAAACAGAAGATAAAATGAAGTTGTATTTTTTGTTAAGCCCAGGCTGCAATATGTACATCCAGCCTGCTTCCTCCAAGCCACCGATAATAAGATTACCGGGCAGAGAAAGAAAGAACGTATAAAACGGAAGCACCATTTTCGCGCGGCCTGAAACTGCAACATGTATCAAAAAATACAGTCCAAGCCCTGCAACAACGAAAAAATAGAGAGACATGTTATTTTTAACGTAAAAAACAGTTTTCAGCCACTCCTTAAAATCAGCTATTTTATTATTTTTCTTTAGAACGATATAGGAAGCAATAGCGGGCGACAAAATATAGATTGCAAAAGGAATATTCATACCAAATTCCTGTATTGAGTGAACCCAATTGTGAAATGAATATCCGAATTGCCCAAGAACAATTAAAGTACCTGACACAAGATAGGCTATGAAAAATGTCAGCATCGTAAATTGTACTATAATTTTTTTGTCTGTCAAAATTCTTACCTCCCGTTTTGGCGTATACGTTAAATTTACATATGGACGCTTTGACTTTTATCAACCTGCCAATTCAATGCTGCGTTTTTCATAAAGGCAATGTGCTATAATAATCCTATCAACAAATTAGCGCATATTTTGCGAGGAAGCATCAAATGTATAAAATATTAATTGTGGAAGATGACCCTATTATTTCTAAAGAGATCGCGCGCGGGCTGACCAAATGGGGATATGAAGCGAAAGAAATTTTCGATTTTTCAAACGTGTTAACCGAGTTTGCGAATTTTGATCCGCACTTGGTCCTGATGGATATATCGCTTCCGTTGTATAATGGATATCATTGGTGTCAGGAAATTCGGCGAATTTCAAAGGTCCCGGTCATGTTTCTATCCTCCGCCTGTGAAAACATGAATATCATCATGGCGGTGAATATGGGCGGTGACGATTTTGTCGCCAAGCCTTTTGATATGGACATGCTGTCGGCAAAAATTCAGGCGCTTCTGCGGCGCGCCTATGCCTTTCAACTGCATACTGCTATTATAGAACACCGGGGTGCTATACTCAACCTTTCTGATGGCACACTGATATATGATAAAAAAAAGATTGAACTAACCCGAAACGAATTTCGCATGGTTCAATTGTTCTTTGAAAATAAGGGTATCATCGTTTCGCGCGAAGCGCTCATGAAACGCCTTTGGGAAAGTGACTGCTTTATAGACGATAATACCCTTACCGTAAATGTTACACGCTTGCGAAAGAAACTTGAAGATGCGGGACTTCTCAATTTTATCAGCACAAAAAAAGGCGTCGGATATCTTCTGGAGGACGACTATGAGCGGGCATAATAGGGTACGACTTTTATTGAAGTGGTTTGTTTTCCGCTACAGGCTTTTGTTGGCAGTGTCAGGAGGGTGCTTTCTGTCTGTCTTAATGTCGCTGCTGTCGCATATCGATGTGCGCCCATCAATGTATGCGACCGGTCTATGCCTGTTTGTACTGACACTTTGGAGCATTTACGATTTTGTACAATGCTCAAATAAAAACAAACAACTTACCCATATCTTGCATCATCTGAATCTGACGCTCGAGCCACTCCCTGATCCCTCCAACTTCATTGAAGAGCAGTATCAACAGGTAATCCGCGAGGTATACCACGTGCTGACATCCAGAATTGCGGAAGAGGAAAAAATCAAGAGCAACCAAGAGGACTATTATACACTTTGGGTTCATCAGATTAAGACGCCTATTTCTGCCTTGCGGCTTCTTCTGCAATCGGACGACCTGCCTCAAAACGCATTTAGAATGGAACAGGAGCTATTTAAAATTGAGCAGTATGCAGAAATGGTGCTACAATATCTGCGACTGGAGAGCTTGTCCTCCGACCTTCTTTTGCAGGAATATTCCGTATACAATCTGGTCAGACAGGCTGTGAAGAAATATGCCGGTGCCTTTATCAGCAGAGGCTTGTCCCTAAATCTGGAGAAATTTAGCCTTTTCGTTGTCACTGACGAAAAATGGCTGTGCTTCGTGCTCGAGCAGCTTTTGTCTAACAGCGTAAAATACACCTTCAAGGGCGGCGTGAACATCGGTATAGATCCTGAAAACGACCGCACGCTATGCATTGCGGATACAGGCATAGGCATCCGGGAGGAAGATCTTCCGCGTATTTTTGATCGCGGCTTCACCGGCTATAATGGCCGAATGGACAGAGTATCTACGGGAATTGGACTTTACCTGTGCAAACGTGTGACAGACCGTCTGGGGATTACGCTGCGCATTACCTCTAAATGTAACGAGGGAACCCAGTACCACATCTATTTTCCGCCCGCATCGGGCACCTTACAAAAATGAAAGGTTCAACCTCTGATTTGTAAGTCAAAGTTAAGGCTGCAATTCTTATGTTTTGCTATACTTAAGGCCAGAACAGCAAAGGAGGAATTTGCACTTGACACTTCTTGAAGTAAAAAGTTTAAAAAAAGTCTACACAACTCGGTTCGGCGGAAACGCCATCCAAGCACTGGAAAATGTGAGCTTTTCGGTAGAAAACGGCGAATATGTAGCAATCATGGGCGAATCCGGCTCAGGAAAAACGACTTTACTCAATCTGCTCGCTTCTCTGGATAAGCCGACCAGCGGAGAAATTTATCTTGAGGGGAAGGCTTTTTCAACGGTTAAACCTAATGCACTCTGCGCTTTTCGCCGAGATAATTTAGGATTTATTTTTCAAGACTTTAATTTGCTGGATAGCTTGTCCATGCAGGATAACATCGTGTTGCCACTGGTGCTGAAAGGCGCCAATTATAACGAAATGTTTCAGCGGCTTGGTAAACTGGCTGAACAGCTGGGCATTTCAGAAATTTTGCAAAAATTTCCCTATGAGATCTCAGGCGGACAAAAACAGCGGGCGGCAGCTGCGCGCGCCCTTATCACGAATCCCAAGCTGGTGTTGGCAGATGAACCAACCGGCGCGCTTGATTCTAAAGCCGCGGCGCAACTGCTGAATCTGTTTTCTGACATCAATCAACAGGGTCAGACTATCGTGATGGTCACACACAGCGTACAAGCTGCCAGTCACGCGAAACGTGTGCTATTTATCAAGGACGGCAGTCTCTTCAACCAAATCTATCGGGGTGAAAAATCCTATGATGTCATGTTCCGCATGATTTCCGACACATTGTCCGTCTTGCAGGCAGGAGGCGGCAACCATGCGTAAAACTGCTATTCTCCCCCGTCTGGCGCTTAACAGTATTAAAAAAAGCGCATCTTCCTATCTGCCTTACGTTTTTGCAACTTCTTTCGCCGTGGCATTATTTTTTATTTTTAGTGCGATCGTCGTCAATCCAATGATACAAAAACTGCCACACGCCGAATATCTCTCAATGCTGATGCAGATCGGCAAGGTGCTTTTGAGCTTTGTATTGATCCCTTTTTGTTTTTACACAAACAGCTTTTTGATGAAACAGCGCAGAAGAGAAATCGGCCTTTATAGCATTCTGGGGCTGGAAAAGCGCCACATAGGCTTTATTATAGGCGCAGAAACGGTGACAGTATATTTTGCCTCGATGCTACTGGGAATTGTGGCTGCTCTGGTTTTTTCTCGCCTAATATTTTTAATGCTACTCAACATTACCAAGCTTCCGATAGATATCACGTTTATAGCCGACTCTACCTGTTATATTGAAACTGCCGCTTTCTTCGGCAGCATATTTCTGCTTAATCTGGTAATCAATTTGATTCAGATTTCAAAAGTTAGTCCGGTTGAGTTGTTTAGAAGTGCACGACATGGCGAAAAGCAGCCCAAACGCTTATGGCCGTCTGCTTTATTGGGGACTGTTGCTTTAGGCGGCGGCTATTATCTTGCGGTAAATTTTAAGTTGGATGGCTATTTTCCGCTGGTGGTTTTCGGCGCAATCTTTCTGGTTTTGATCGGTACCTACTGCCTGTTTGCTTCAGGAATTATTGCGTTACTACGGACACTCAAAAAAAACCGCAGGTTTTATTACAATAAAAAAAATTTTGTTACAATATCCGGAATGCTCTACCGGATGCGCAAAAATGCCGCAAGCCTATCTAATATATGTATTTTTAGCACGATGGTGATTATAACGCTGATTTGTACGGTTTCCCTCTTTCAAGGACTGGGCAGCATTGCCGATTATCGATATCCTTACGATGTCGACATTCGCTTTATCAACGGCCAGTTTACCCAGCGGGAAGAACTGCAACAAGAAATTCTGGCGCAGGCACAATCCAAGGCTATTACTGTTTCCGATCTGATTGCATTTGAATATGTAAGCATGAGAATTGTAAAGCATGAGAGTAATTTTGTTTTACCCCAAGATTCGGACGAATATAGCAGTATAGATACCGTTCGTGTTCTAACGCTGGCAGATTATAACCGAATTGAGAATGTACAAATGACCTTGGACGATGACGAGCTTCTATTTTTTAGCACTGGTCAAGATTCAAGCTATCAGGAACTTTCGCTTGCAGGCAAAAATTATAGAGTGAAAAAGGAGTTGGAATCTCTTTGCTTTGAAACAAAAGAGCCCAATTCCTTGATCGAAACTTACTATCTGGTAGTATCGGATTCAAAAGAGCAAGCATATCTGTATAACGCTATGAACCGGACACCAGATCAGTGGGTGTATACTGTTCGCTTTGATCTAAGCGGCAATCAGGCAGATCAGGCGCAATTCCTTGCAGCCATCAATCAGGGCGCAGCACAGATGCCAGGCTTCAGCATGTTTGACAGTCGGCTGGAAGGTGCACAGCAGAATGCGACACTTCTTGGCGGACTACTCTTTCTTGGAATCTTCTTCGGAATTATTTTTATGGTATGCATGGTTATGATCATGTACTATAAACAATTGTCGGAGGGATTTGAAGACAAAACCAATTTCGATGTGATGCAACAGGTGGGAATGAGTCAGCCTGAGGTAAAATCAGCGATACGCAGGCAGATATTAACCGTCTTTTTTCTGCCGCTATTAATGGCGCTACTGCATACCGCCATTGCCCTAGGACCGGTAGAAACGATGATGAACACGCTGAACCTGTACAATCACCGACTGATTATTTTGAGTGCTTTGGGTGTCTCCGCTGTGTTTGCCGTTGCTTATATTGTAAGTTATCATATGACGGCAAAGGCTTATTTTCGAATTGTTCGCCGCTGACTGCGGATCTCTTGGAAAGGGCAAACCATTATATCTCAGAAGGGTGCTCCGGAGCTTGATTCAAACAGCGGTCTGCCGCCATGTAATTTTGGCGTTTTAGGCAAAAAGCAAATTGGACATCTAAATTAAATCATAAAACCCTAAAACCTCATAAACGAGGGCTTTAGGGCAAAGAAAAGGTCTTCAAATCTTGTTCAGTTCAATTAGACTGTTCAAAATTTGAAGACCAAATTATATTATGCTGACGCTACTCGATCTATCATATCGCTGCCAATGATATCTGCAAAATCTGCCCACAGCGATTTAACATGATTTTTGATTTCATCCAGCTTTTCGTCTGAGAGGCGGGTGACAACGACGCCGCTCTCTTCCATTTTAGTAATGACGCTTTCTTCCTGAGCAGTGACTTCGGCGCGTTCCCACTCGACTGCTTCTTGACAGGTTTCACGCAACATTGTCTGGACTGAGGCCGGCAGCCTGTCAAAGTAAGAACCGCTGACCAGAATGGGGTTGCAGGCATAGATGTGGTTGTCGATCGTTAGATACTTGGCAGCTTCAAAGTAGCTGTTGCTAAAAATAGTAAATAAAGGACTTTCCATGCCATCCACCGTACCGTTTTGCAGACCTGTGAAGACCTCGCTCATATCCATCGCAGTGGGGATGGCGCCAAGCTTTTCATAAAGGCCGAGATAAATTCTAGACTCGGGCGTTCTGAATTTAATGCCACTATAGTCAGCCAGTGAAATGATCTCTTTCTTTGCATTGATGCTCTGCCGGAATCCGCCCTCAAAGACGCCCAGCACATAATAGCCTTCCTGTTTTTCCGCCTTTTCAAAAATTTCTCTGCCGATTTCACCGTCCAGCACGCGATAAGCCTGTTCCTTGGTCGTGAAAATATAGGGAAGATCTAAAACGCCCAGTGAGGCGACGGCGGCGCTCATGGTGGCGGGGCTATTAAAGCTCAGCTCAAGCGATCCCATTTTGAGGCTGTCAAGCATATCGGCCTGACTGCCCAGTGTGTTGGACTCGTAGACCTCGATGGTGATTTTACCGTTGCTCTTTTCCTTGACCTGATCCGCCCAGCGCTGGCAGCCCTGAAGCGCCACCGAGCCGGAGGCCTGATTTGTGCCAAAGCGCATGGTAATAGGCGACATTTTTTCAAGTGCGGTCGCCAAATCGTCGGTGTCGGCTGCACCAGATGTACTCGGCGCGGCCGGGGTTCCGCCGCAACCGGCTATACTCAACATTAGTCCGAACACCAGAAGCAATGCTAAATACTTTTTCATTTTAATTTCTCCTTATCTATATTGGTTCTATTACATAGCGCCTAACAGACGCGGTAGACCTAGACTGATCTCGGGGATATAGGTGACCAGCATAAGCACCACAATGAGCGCAAATATGTAGGGGATAATCTCCCGGCATATTTTATTGAATGGAACGCCCGAGATTGTCTGCACAACAAACAGGCTGACGCCCACCGGCGGCGTGATGCACCCGACAGCCAGATTAACGATCATGACAATACCCAGCAGAACAGGATCAACCCCCATCGCCGTCAAAAGCGGAACCAAAATCGGCGCCAAAATAATTACAGCCGACGAGGCGTTTAAAAAAGTACCGACAAACAGCAGAAGAATATTGACCAACAGCAGCATGACATATTTGTTATCGGTAACCGATGTAAAGAAACCCGTCACCATCTGGGGCACCCGGTAGGCGGTAATCATCCAACTGAAGAGTCCCGCGGCGTTCATAACAAACATGACAACGGCGGTTGCTTTGACCGAATCGAGAAATATGGCGGGTATATCTTTAAATTTAAGCTCTTTATAGATTAACCCGCTGACAATCAACGCATAGACGCAGCTTGCGGCGGCGGCTTCGGTCGCGGTAAAGATGCCGCCATAGATACCGCCGACAATAATCACCGGTGTCAATAACCCCCAAATGCTGTCCCAAAAGGCCGCGAAAATCTCTTTTAATGAGGATTTGCGCTGAACGGGGTAGTGATTTTTTTTGGCCTGACGGTACAGCACGATCATAACGGCCAACCCCATGAAGATACCGGGAATAAAGCCGGCCAAGAATAGGGTTCCGACCGATACCCCGGAGGCTACGGCATAGAGCACCATAGCGACGCTGGGCGGAATAACGATGCCGGTTGTAGAAGCGGCCGCCACGACGCTGGCAGAAAATTCGTTGCCATACCCCTCTTTTTTCATCTCGGGAATGAGCGTTCCGCCCACGGCGGCCGCCGTCGCGCTTGAGGAGCCCGAAATGGCCGCAAAGAACATGGCGGTCAGCGTGGCGACCATTCCCAGCCCGCCGGTGACCCAGCCGATCAGCGTGTTTGAAAACCGCACCAGACGTTTACTGATGCCGCCTGCCGTCATAATAGAACCGGCGAGCATAAAGAACGGAACAGCCATCATCGAAACCGACGCGTTGCTGGTGAACATTCTTTGGGCGACCAGTGCGATGGGCAAATTTTCCGCCGCAAAAATCGCGGCCAGCGTTCCGAGACTCAGTGCTACCGCAATCGGGATACCAATAACCAAGCAAAAGACCAAAACGATAAATAAAACGGCGACTACCATGCTATGCGGCCTCCTTTTTTTGCATTTTCCCTAGGTCCTTGATCAGAAGTTCTATTTGGAACAGGCACATAAAAAGACCTGAGAGCGGTACCACGGCATAAATCACAACCATGGGCAATCCTAACGCGGGAGATACGCTGGTAGCGCCGGCCTGCATCATGCTGATACCGCCGGACACAATGACAATATAAATCAGCAGGCAAAACAGGTCGACGACTACGGCATGCAGATGCTTGGATATCCCCTTGAGATAACCGGCCATAACCTCAACGCTCGAATGGCCTTGAGTGCGCACCAGATAAGCGCACCCCAGCATCGTCGACCAAACAAATGTAAATTTTGCAATTTCGTCGGTCCATGCCAAGGGGCTTTGAAAGACAAATCGCATGACAATTTGCCAGCTTGCGGAAAACAGCATCACGGCGAACAGCCCGATGGTGCTCCATTTGATCAAGGTCATTAATAGATCGTTGAGCTTGCTTAACTGCTTCATAACGGTTTTACCCCTCTCTGGTTACAATATCAAACTTAAATGATATCCTTTATAACCTTCCAAAGATTTGCCTTTTTTTCAAAGCCTATGCCGGGAACATCGGGCAGCGCAACATAGCCGTTTTCCACGGGGATGTTGTCCGCAAAGCCGCCGAAGGGCTGGAACACGCCGGGATAGCATTCATTGCCGCCAAGGCCCAGACCGGCCGCGATATTGGCACAGAATTGGTGACCGCCATGCGGAATACAGCGGCGTCTGCCCCAGCCCATATCCTTGAGATAATCCAGAACGGCCATATATTCCACCAAACCATAACTCAAAGGACAATCCATCTGAATATAGTCCCGGTCGGAGCGCATGCCGCCATGACGGATCAGGTTGCGGATATCCTCAAACGAGAAGAGGTTTTCGCCTGTGGCCAGCGCGCCGGGATAGCACTCGGCAAGGGCGGCCAAATCCGAATAATTGAGCGGATCGACCGGCTCCTCATACCAGCGCAGACGATAATCCTTCATCGCATGGGCATAGGCCAGCGCGCTTTCAAGCCCGTGTCTGCCGTTGGCGTCCACCATCAAACGCGATCCGTCGTTGTCCAGCACGCCCAAGGCAACCTCAATGCGGTGCATATCGGTCTTGAGATCGGCGCCCGCAATTTTCATCTTGACATCTCTGAAGCCCAGATCTAGATAGCTTTTAAGCTCGTCCTTGAGCCGTGCGTCGCTGTCGCCATCGTAGTAATAGCCGCCGGCGCCGTAGGTGTAAATTTTCTCGTCATACACACCGTCATTATAGCGATCGGCCAGTAGCCTATAAAGGGGTCGACCTTCAATTTTGGCAACCGTATCCCAAATGGCCATATCGATGGCGCCGACTGCGTGTGCTCGGTCACCATGGCCCCCGGGTTTCTCATTGGATTTAAGCAGTTTATAGATTTTGAAAGGATCGAGATTGTCCCCTTCATTATTTAAGATACTGGCCAAAGGAGCATTCATAAGTTTGGGAATCATACGATCCTTCAAGATGCTGGTCGGCGCATAACGGCCTATGGAGTTAAAACCATAGCCGATAACGGGTTTGCCATCTCGCAGGACGTCTGTTTCGATAGCGACAACGCTGCCGGTCATGGATGCAAAGTTGATGTAAGAATTGGCGATGTTAGACCCGAATGGAACGGTTTTTTCGACAATTTTGATAATTTTCATACACTTTCTCCTGCTCTTGCTTAAACTGTAATTTCAAAGTATCATAATTTTTTCGTAGTGTCTAATAACGAAAACTCATAGCGCTATAACTAATTGAAATTCAAGAAATCTGTACTATTTTTGTGCAATATGATATAATTTGTTCGCGCTCAGAAAAAAAGGAGGGTGATCGGGTGGAATTGCGTCAACTGATCTATTTTATAACCATCAGCGAGACAAAAAATTTTACGCGCGCCGCAGAGAAGCTCTTCATCAGCCAGCCCGCGC
Organism: Bacillota bacterium; assembly: GCA_023391005.1. GTDB lineage: Bacteria > Bacillota > Clostridia > Oscillospirales > Ruminococcaceae > Yanshouia. Next base: position 11,705 of record JAEWBS010000134.1, read on the forward strand.
TGACCAAACAGATCAATGCACTCGAAAGCGAGCTCGATGTCAAGCTGTTTGACCGCACGAATAAGGCTGTTACGCTGACGGCGGCCGGACGGACCTTTTATCTGCATGCAACGCAGGTTATCAACGAGGTCAACAGCACGATTTCTCATGTCAACCGACTCAAAAGTGAGGATGCAGCGCGCATCCATCTCGCGCTGCATCCGCTCTTAGCCGACTGGATGCTTGCACCCGCGCTGGAATTTTTTAAAAAGCATTATATCGACCGGCCGGTTTTGGTAACCGTTTGCGGGCTTGAAGAGCAAAAAAGCCTGCTGACCGGCCGAAAAGTAGATCTGGCGCTTGCCGTGGACCACGAGAGCGCTGACCTGAAAAAGTTTATTATCGCGCAACTACCCATGGTTGTTATGCAGGGCGGGCCTACCGATCGGGACGAAAAAAACGCCCCCTGGGCCATTCCGGGCGGATGCGGCTATCTTTCGGAGCTTCTGACGGATGAGGTGCATGGGAACGGGCATTGTTCAGTCTACACCAGCAAGAGTCAAATGGAAAGCTATTTGGCCTCGGGAGATTTTCGCGTCGTGTGTCCGGCCTTTGCCGTACCCGGCCCCATTGTCGGCGACGCGTGGAGGCTTTCGTTGCGGGCCGGCGTTTTTCTAATGGGGGATAAGGCACTGTGCGCGAAGTTCTCACCCTGTGCCGTCTCGGTTTTATCCTGCCACACTAAGGAGGACTTGTTATGAGATTTGTCATTTACGCCGTAGGCAGCAACGATATTTTATCGGACGAAATCCGGCTGGCGCTCGAGCAGATTTTTGACGGCAGCCTCGAAATTGTAAGCTGCAACATCTCGCAGCTGCCCGAACATCTCGACGGCACGCTGTATATCTGCAACGAATCGCTGAAAAAGAATGTACAGCAGCTGGTGGACGACAGCCAGATCTGCGTGCTGGACCTACAGCCGAGGTCCTCCTTTTTTATGGCGATCAGCAGCATTCCTCAGGGATCGGATATTTATATCTTCAATAATAAGCAGGGGTACTGCAATACGCTTGAGGCGCTCTGCCGCGCCTTTGGCCTCGTGAATTATCGGTTTATTCCGGTCGCCTATGAGGAGATGGGCAGCGAAGAGATTAAAAGCCGCCTGTCAAAAGCCTGCTATATCATCGGTGTGGCAGAAATTCTCGACAAGCTTCGGTCCGAGCCGTTTGAAAAGCATCTCCAACCTCAGGTACAGCTCATTGGCGCCAAGCGTGTTGTGTCGGTCGGGACGACCAACGAAATTATTACGCGTCTTAACCAGCTGATTTATCACATCATTTCGAACCAGCTGCATAATTTGGGTGATACGGTGCAATTGCTCCGGCAACAGTCGCAGCTTTATATGTATGGCGAGGCCATCTCGCAGGCGATTGATAATATTCAGACCACTATGCAGGAGGCTATATCCCAGCGCCCCGCCGACGAAAAGGCGAATCTGGTAACACGGGCGGCGATTAATCAGTTGCACTAATACGGGGCTAATGGAGTATGCTTTTGTACCTTACCGTATCAGCCGGTATTCGTTGAGGATAGAGAAGAAAGTCTGTTATTTGTGGAAACAAAAAAGGACCGAGGTTTTATTGCTAAAACCTCGGTCCTTAATAGACGTTATTCAATTTGTAAATACGGCGCTGCTGAAAAGACTCTTAAATCTGACAAAATGGGGATTTAAAATCCTTAATACAGACTAAAACATGCCAATAATATACACGAAAACGATGTTCTTTTTTACCGCTTTTTTGAGGCAAAAAGGTCTGAACAACGGCGTATGTCCTACGTTTTAACGTAGGACATACATTTACCGTATAAAATATGTGTTTTGTGCGATATATGATATCATTGAGCAGAAAAGAAGGCGATAGGAAATGGAGTTTTTAAAAGAAAAGTTCAATTTCCTAGCGTTGTTAAAAACCACCCACTGCAAACGCCCGCCCTATTTTGAGAGCGGGCGTTTTTGCGTTTCTGCCTTTACTTTCTTGCAAGCGGCTTATCGGTGATAATGATGCTGCCGCCGAACGCGGTATAAAAATGCGGGCAACCATTGGCGTCAACCCAGTAGGCCGAGTTGGTGATGCGCGTGTAGCGGTTGGTGGCCACGTTATGAGCGTAGAAATGTAGGCTTTGGGTATTCAGCCCGGTCAAATCCACCTTGGCGGCAATTTGAACCCGCGCACCAAAGGGGTCTTGCTGCGCCAAACCAACGGCGCGCACGGTGTTCTCAAAATACTGCTCGAACATGCCTGTTACAGCCGCCGTATGGGCCGGGTCGGTGAAGACGCCCTGCTGAATATCAGCCGCCGCGTTGGCGAGCTGGGCGGGTTCAAGATACAGCCTGCCCTGCACGTTGTTGCCCTGCATGGTATCGGCCTGCAACACCAGCGACTTGCCGGTGCTCTGCGCGACTGCCGCCAGTGCTTGCAGCGTTGCGGGGGGCAATGCTTTGCGCGTTCTGGGTACCAATGACGGTGCTGCCGCCTGCCGCCGCGTGTTTTGCAGCGCGGCGGTGGCTTCGGCGGCGGCCTTATCACCCGCTACCGCACCGTTTGTTCCGACGTTACTGCTGACAGGGCCCGAAGCCGCACCGACTGAAGCCGTTTTGCCCGAACCGCATTATCGCAGTCCCCCTCCGATCTGTTTTCGCTCGTTTGCAAAACAGATCGGAGGAAAGGACCTTGAAAAATTATAAAGACAGCGACTATGCCTAAAACAAATTCAGTGAGAGTATTATTTTTTAACTCTGTTGCAGAAAGCGTTATAGCCGCCGCTCGCAAACTTTCAACAGCTCGGTAAAATACTGGGCGGCATCAGTGCAAAGACATGCTACGCATCTGCCCCAATATCTCCTGTAAGGAGGGAATTATCTTTGAATTTCTACAGTCGCTTGTCGGTAGTTTAAGTTTGCTGTTTACGATTCCGCTGACCGCATTCATCGCAGCGACGGTACTAAAACAGGATTACATAGCGGGGGCCTTAGGGTCGCAATCGAGCCTAGCCCCACGCTTTTATTTGGCGTACTCTCAGCGTAAACCGGTAAAGAACACCTTGCACAAGAAATGCCAATTCATAATATCATAAAATATAATATTAAACTGGGGCGTGTTATTTATGGCAATTAAGATATTTATTGATCAAGGACATAACCCTACGGGTTACCATAATATTGGGGCCTCTTGGTACGGTTTAAATGAAGAGGATATTACATATCAAGTCGGCATTTATCTGGCCGAAATGCTAAGGAATGATCCGCGTTTTGAAGTACGATTGTCCAGACCCACGCCGGATACGGTACTGGGGACAGACAACCGCACCAGCGTTATTGAACGGGTGAACATGGCGAATAGTTGGCCGGCCAATTATTTTATTAGCATTCATGCAAACGCTAATTTAAATACCGCAATTAACGGTACAGAAGTATATATTTACAGACGTTATACGCAAGCTAACTGGCTGGCGGAACAGATTTTAGACGGAATTGTAGAGACAGTCGGCACTCGGAATAACGGCGTTCGCGTCCACCCGACGTTTTATGTGCTAAAAAACACCAAGATGCCTGCCAATTTGGTGGAGATGGCGTATCTATCCAATCCCGCCGACGCAGAGAAGCTGCGGGACGAACAATACAAATTTGCACAAGGCATTTATACCGGCATCATGCGGTATTTTGGATTTGCATAGAGACCTCTGCCATGCCAAAACCCAACGAACAACTGCGTTGGGTGTGTAAAAGATGGACAGGCCCCGATTCTGAAGAATTCTGAAGAATGTTCCGAACTGGTTGAATATGTATCCTCCGTTGATTATAGTTAGAAAGTGCTAACCGATTTATTCTTCAAAATGATGCAGAAGAGCCGGGGCAGCATTATCTCTAATTTTTTAACACGGAGGTCAAAAATGATCAAACCTAAAAATCTGCCATGGAAGCGGATTCTCCCACTCTCCATGGCCACGCTTTTATTGCTTGTATTTGTAGCCGGCTGCGGCTCCGCTTCCTCTCAGCCTTCTCCCCCATCATCCGATGCGTTAGAAGCAATATCAAAACCTGCGGCAAAGGAAGAACTGATACTTGCCGTCGGCAAAACCGACACCGGTATGTTCGATCCCAAAAAGGGCTGGGGCACCCACGCGCAGATTCGTTTAACACATAGCTCTCTGCTGCGCATCGACTCCGACATGAATTTCGTTCCTGATCTCGCAAAATCCTACGACGTCAGTGAAGACGCGCTGACATGGACCTTCCCGCTTCGGGAAGACGTGAAATTTTCCAACGGAGACCCAGTAACGGCGGAGGATGTCAAATTTACATACGAAATGCTGCAGGCAGACGGCGTCAAATTTGATTTGTCGTTCATGAAATCGATTGAAGCAACTGATGCGCATACCATCGTCATCACACTAAACGAACCCCGCTCCACCTTTGTGAGCCAGCTGACCGAAATCGGGATTGTGCCAAAGGCTTTGTACGATGACAATTACTCAAGCAATCCCATCGGTTCCGGCCCCTACAAGGTCGTTCAGTATAACGACGGCCAGCAGATCATTATGGAATACAATGACTATTGGTATGGCACTAAACCGCAGTTCAAGAAGCTGACACTGCTGCTGCTGGCAGAAGACGCCGCCCTCGCTGCCGCTAAAGCGGGAGAAGCCGATATCGTTTATGTTCCGCCCACATTTGCGGATCAAAAAGTGCCGGGTATGACGCTGCTTCGATTTGAGAGCATCGACTCCCGCAGCATCTCCATGCCCACACAGAAAAGCGGTGGAAAAGGAAAGATCAACGAAAATAGTGTCAATGTGGGCAACGACGTGACCTCGGATCTAGCTATCCGTAAGGCGCTAAGCGTGGGATTAAGCCGCGATTGGATCATCAACATCGCGCTGGACGGATATGGGCAGAAGGCGTTTTCGCTCTGCGACTACCTCCCCTGGTTTAATGAGGAAACCGTCATTGAGGACGGGAATATTGAGGAGGCAAAAAAGATTCTCGCCGACGGCGGCTGGGCGGACACCAACAAGGACGGTATTGTGGAAAAGAACGGTCTGAAAGCGGAGTTTGATTTGCTGTTCAGCTCCAGCGACCAGCTCCGAAGCGATATGGCTCTGGCAGTCGCGGATATGGCGCAGGCGTTGGGCATCAAAATCAATGCCAAAGGCATGACATGGGATGAGATTTACGTCAAGGGCAAAGAAAACGCGGTCCTGTGGGGCGGCGGACGCCACCATGCGCATCAGCTTTATACGATGTATCACTCCGGCGTACTCAATCAGGGCTATAACAATATGACCCACTACACCAACCCTGTGGTGGACGGCTATCTGGACAAGGCCATGCATGCGTCTACTCAGGAGGAAGCCAACCGGTACTGGAAGCTGGCGCAATGGGACGGCGAGACAGGCTTTGGCACACTCGGCGATATCCCCATTATCTGGCTGGCCCGTGTGGATCATCTGTATCTGGCGAGTGAGAAGCTGGATGTGGGCAAGCAGCCGATTCACTCCCACGGCCATGAATGGGCACTGTTCGGGAACATCACCGAGTGGACATGGGCAGATTAGTCCATTAACGCTTACAAAGACATTGGAAACTGGAAGTTTGCCGGAGGCTGCCGCTTCCTACAAGCTTCCTTTCCTGTGTCGGAAGGAGGGAATATATTGACTAAAGCAATCCTGATTCGTCTGCTCCGTATGGTCACACTGGTGATCGGGCTGTCGATTTTAACCTTTACGCTGATTCATATATCGCCAATGGACCCGGTGAACGCTTATGTCGGCGGGGACAGCTCCGCATCCCCTGAGCAAATTGAAAAAATTAAAGTGTATTGGGGGGTGGATAAAAGCCCCGTAGAACAATATTTTTCCTGGGCGGGCGCCTTGCTTCAGGGGAATTTCGGGATTTCCAAGCTGTACCGCAGCCCCGTTATCAATATCATCAAGAGCCGTGCCATGACCTCGTTTGTGCTAATGGGCACCGCATGGGTGCTGTCGGGGGTTTTAGGCTATCTCTTAGGTGTTATCTCGGCCATGAATCGCGGCAAAACACTGGACAAGGCGATCAAGTGGTACAGCTACACGCTGGTTTCGACCCCGATATTTTGGCTGGGGCTGATTCTGCTGATTATTTTCGCGGTGGGTCTGAGATGGTTCCCGGTAGGGCTTGCCGCGCCGGCCGGCGTATTGGACAGCGAGGTGCGGTTCATCGACCGGGTGCGGCATTTTGTGCTGCCCGCTCTGACGCTCAGCATTTTGGGCGTCGCCAATATCGCCATGCATACCCGCGAGAAGATGATTGATATACTCAACACCGAGTATGTGCTGTTCGCCAAGGCACGGGGAGAAAGTAAGTGGGAAGTTTTTAAAAACCACGGCTTTCGCAACTCCATCATTCCGGCCATTTCCCTGCAATTTGCTTATTTTGGCGAGCTGTTCGGCGGCTCCGTACTGGCGGAGCAAGTATTTGCTTATCCGGGGCTTGGTAGCACCCTGACCACGGCCGGATTGAAAGGGGATCTTCCCCTACTGATGGGCATTATTCTCATCAGCGCTTTATTCGTCTTTGCGGGCAATTTTATCGCGGATATCCTTAACATGGTTGTTGACCCACGTATAAGGGGGGCCGAGTGACATGCAAAAGAAAGCCGAACAGAATATTAAAAAGAAAATGCTGAGGATGCTCGCCTTTTCCTCGCTACTTCTGTTTGTCATCCTGTTCCTGAGCTTCGGTCTCAGCGACGCAAATCTGCGGTTGAGCGCGGCGGGGAAAAACCTGCCCCCAAGCGCGCAGCACCTGTTCGGTACAGACTGGCTGGGGCGGGATATGCTAACGCGAACCGTCAAGGGTCTGCGCCTGTCCCTTGCGGTTGGCGCATTCGCGTCGGTGGTGAGCGTCGTCATTGCGGCTGTAATGGGCATCGGCGCTGCGGCCTTCGGGAAAAAGGTGGACAATGTCATCTCATGGGTCATCGACCTGTTCATTGGCATGCCCCATCTTGTGTTTATGATTCTGATTTCCTTTATCATGGGCGGCGGAATCCGGGGCATCGTGTTTGGCGTTTCCTTTACGCACTGGATGTCCCTCGCGCGCGTGGTGCGCGCGGAGGTATTGCAGCTGAAAACCGCAGAGTACATTTATATCTCCAAAAGCTATGGAAAATCCGCCTGGTTTATCGCCCGCAAGCACATTCTGCCGTCTGTGTTCCCGCAAATTATGATCGGGTTTCTGCTGATGTTCCCCCATGTAATTTTGCACGAAGCGGCATTGACCTTTTTAGGCTTCGGCCTGTCCCCGCAGACACCCGCCATCGGCATCATCCTGTCGGAGGCTATGAACCATATTTCCACCGGGAAATGGTGGCTGGTGCTTTTTCCCGGGTTGCTATTGGTGATCGTGATTAAAAGCTTTGATAATATCGGCGAGCAGCTTCGTATCCTGATGGAGCCTGCAAGCGCCAATGAATAAAGGGGGCCAGAGATGAACAACACCGAAAAAACACCGCTTTTACAGGTGGAAAAGCTGGCAATCGGCTTTTCGCAATATTTTAAGGGGACGCAGAAGCGCATTATTCAGCCGATTTCGGACCTGCATGTGGATATCCACGAAGGCGAAATTGTGGCCGTAGTCGGCGCAAGCGGCTCCGGCAAAAGCCTCCTGGCCCATGCGGTGCTTGGGATACTGCCCGGCAACGCCATCTGCGAGGGGCGCATGACCTACCGCGGAGAGGCATTGACAGAAGAGCGTAAGCGCGCACTGCGAGGACGGGAAATTTCCTTCATTCCGCAATCGGTCAATTATCTGGATCCGCTCATGCCTGTCGGCAAGCAGGTACAGATCGGGCTGGAAAAAGGTCAGGCTCAGAAAAAACAGCAAGCGCTGTTCCGCCGGTACGGTTTGCTGGAGAATGACAGCAAGCTGTTTCCCTATGAACTTTCCGGGGGAATGCTGCGCCGTGTCCTGTTCGCTACCAGCATACGGGAAGGTGTCCGCCTCGTGATCGCGGATGAGCCGACGCCCGGCATCCATCCGCAGGCGTTGTCGGAAATTCTCAAGGAACTCAAGCGGTTCGCCGAGGACGGCGCGGGCGTCATGCTGATCACGCATGATATCATGTCGGCGCTCGAGATTGCCGACCGTGTGGCCGTCATCAAGGACGGGCGCACCGTTGAAATTTCGGAAGCGTCGGCCTTTGAGGGGAATGGTGAACGCCTCAAAACCGACTATACCCGCAAGCTGTGGCGGGCGCTTCCGCAAAACGACTTTGATTTGGAGTTCCAAGTGGAAGGAGGAAACGCGTCATGCCTTTAACCGGTGCGCACTTAAGCTTTTACTACCAGAAAAACCGCTGGATTTTTAAGGACATCCATATTTCGGTTGCGCCCGGAGAGGTACTTGGCCTGTCCGGATACAGCGGGTGCGGAAAAACCACGCTGGCCAGAATCCTGACGGGATACGTGCCTCCGCGGGAAGGCCATGTCACTTTGGATAATAAGCCCTTGGCGCAGCGAAAATTCCGCCCGGTGCAGCTGATTTACCAGCACCCGGAAAAGGCCATTGACCCGAAATGGCGTATGCGCGAAGTGCTGACGGAAGCTTATACGCCCTCTCAGGACATTCTGGATGCCTTTGAGATTCGGGACGAATGGATGAACCGCTGGCCCATCGAACTTTCAGGCGGGGAATTGCAGCGGTTCTGCATTGCGCGTGCATTGAACCCCGAGACAAAGTATCTCATCGCGGATGAGATGACCACGATGCTCGACGCCATCACGCAGGCGAAAATATGGCACAGTCTGCTGAAAATATGCCGGGACAGACAACTGGGCCTGATTGTGGTCAGCCACGAAAAAAGCCTGATTCATCGCATCTGCGACCGGGTATTTGAGGTCGGGCAACACTGTTGAGAGGATGAAAAAGCACACGTTCTCTCCTTGAGGGAGGGCCGTGCGCTTTCGTGTGAATATAGTTAAATTGGCTATACATACGGGAAATGCAGCTCCACGGTGTATGTGTCCCCCTGCTGCTTGTAAAGAAAACGCCCTCGGTGCAGCGTCATTATTTTATCGCAGACCTTCAGCCCGAGTCCCGTGCTTTGGGATAGCTCGGAACAGCGCAAAACATGATTTTGTATCTTCATAATCAGCTCTTGAGGATTTATAACAACCTCCAACCGGACGGGATAGGCCGGGTCGGCATACCGCTGGATGTTGGAGAGCAGATTGTCAAATATCCGCTGGACCATACCATGATCGATTTGCATCGTGCCGGCTGGCAGCCTGATATCATCCGTAACCGTAAAGCCACTTTGTGTCATTAAAAAAACATGTTCCTTGATAATTTCGTCCAAAGCGTCTTTTGCCGGGCAGCTTATGAGCGCAAGCTGTTCGTCTCCGCTCATAGTCACGAAAAAATATTCAAACAGATTGCTGATCAGGCTTTTAAGCTGAAGCGCCCGGTTTTTACATTTTGGCAGAAACGGGCTTTGGCCGGCCGGAATCTCCTCCCCCTCCATGACCTCAAGATAGCCGATCAGGGCGGTTAAGGGGGTTCGCAAATCGTGAGAAATGCCTGTCACCAGCTTATTACTGGCAGCCCGCATGCGTTGGGCATACTGCTCACGGGCAATGAACGCCTTGCGCATTTCGTCAATTTCCTGCGCGAGAGCGGCAAGCTCATCGTTGCCTTTTACGCTGATGGCATAGTTGAGGTCGCCACCTTCCAAAACCCGGATCTCCTGCTCCAGCGTATTGATATAGGAAACCTTTCTGCGGATGAACAAAATCATGATGGTGATAAAGCACAGGAAAAAAGCCAGCAGATTGAGGTAGGTGGCATAATCCTTATACCGATGTTCAAATAAATCGTTAATGAGCGCCGTGGCTTCTCCGTCACGGAATGTCAGCGTATAGCCGTTATACCACTGCTGCACTTCGTTTCGTGGCGAAAGCGCCGAAAACGTTCCGGAGGAATGATAGATAAGCCTATTGCCGCGATAGACCGCAAGCTCAGTTAACTCCTCTTTGTCCAGCCAGCCGTCCAGCATCTCAATTTGGGACAACGCCATACCATTACCCCGAATGTATTGCCGCAGGCTGTCCGCCTTCTTTTCAAGATGCGCTGAGACCACCTCCGGTTTTGCACAATAATGCTCGATCAACCGGCTGGCTGTATTTTGCAGAAGGAGAAAAAGAGCGGCGGAAACGACGAAAGCGGCAACAGCAGACAGAATCAATTTATGCGCGAGCTTATGCTCCTGATTGAGGTTACTCAATGTAATATCCCCTCCCCCAGGCGGTGCGGATATATTGGGGCTGCCGCAAATCCTTCTCGAGCTTTTTTCTCAGATTTTTGATATGTACCATGACCGTGTTGTTTGAGAGAGGCAGAAAAGGCTCCTGCCACACATGCTCATAAATTTCTCGGGCAGAAAAAACCTTCTTGCGATTTTGAATGAGCAGCCGCAGCACCTGATATTCAATGCTGGTCAAAATAATTTCCTGTTCCCCGAGGTGAACGGCCCCTGAATCGAAATTTACATACAGCGCGCCGGTCTTAACAACATTTTTTGTAGCGGCATCGGCGTGCTTTTGGTAAACCAAATATCTGCGAAGAAGCGCCGTCACCCGCGACATCAGCTCAACCGAAGAAAAAGGCTTGACCATATAGTCGTCTCCGCCGCGCGCAAAGCCCTCTGCTTTATCCCTATCCTGTGCTTTCGCCGATAAAAATAAAATGGGAACGGTCGTTGTTCTGCGTATATCGGTGCACAGCTCCAAGCCGGATCGCCCCGGCATCATAATGTCCAATATAATCAAATCCACCGGGTCTTTCAGTGCGGTCAACGCCGTGGTCGCATCGGGTGCTTCCCGCACAATAAACCCTTTCCGCATCAGTAAAATACGGACAATTTCCCGTATTTCCGAATCGTCATCCACAATAAGAATGGTTGCGCCTTTAATCATGCCTCTCCCCCTCCCAACCGGCTCTATTATACCATGAGCGTAAGCGAATGGGATAATTGTCCATCAAAAGGCGGTTGCCCCGTTAAGGGGCGAGCCGTTGGACATTTTCCCGGTATAATAGCCGTCTTGCGGCTATTATACCATGAGCGCAAGCGAATGGGATAATTGGCCATCGCCGTAGGCGGGCCATTATAATCAAGCGTATAATAGCCGTTCTACGGCTATTATACCATAGTACAAGCGAACGGTATAATCCATCGCCGTGGGCGGACCGTTTAAAATAAAAGTAATAGCCGTCTTTATAGATCTTACGGCTATTATACAACGCATCAGCACAAATGCCATACCCTTTTAGCGTTAGAAAAAGATTGAATTATAGGAGGTTACCAATGGTTACAGAAATTTATGTTATCTCAGGCTTTTTAGGCGCGGGAAAAACCACGCTGATTCAAAAGCTGCTCAGGGAAGCTTTTCAGGATGAAAAGGTGGCGCTAATTGAAAACGATTTCGGTGAAATCAACATCGATGCTGCGTTACTTAAGTCCAGCGGCGTTGAAATCAAAGAAATAAACGCCGGCTGCATCTGCTGCAGCCTTTCCGGGGACTTTGTGCAAGCGCTCAAAGAGCTTTTAAACCGCTTTCATCCTGATAAAATCATTATTGAGCCGTCCGGTGTCGGCAAGCTCTCGGATGTTGTCAAGGCGTGCGCCGATCCTCGCATACAGTCTTTAGCAGAGGTAAAAAGTAAAATTACCGTTGCGGACGTCAAGCGCTGTAAGATGTATTTAGAAAACTTTGGCGAATTCTTTGAGGATCAGATTAAAAACGCGGATGTTGTTCTGCTGAGCCGTACCGATGTTTTCCCCGACCGGGTGGAGCCGGCCTGTGATTTGGTAAGAGAATTGAATCCTCACGCCGTAATTCTCTCACAGCTCTGGGATCAGATTGCTGTTGCAGATATTCTGTGTCCGAAGCGCATACCGCATGCGCATGAAGCGCATGGCTGCCATGAACATAGCTGTAGCTGCGGTCATCATCACAATCACACGCATCATCACGACGGACATTGCTGCGCTGATCATCACGTGCATAGCGATCATTGTGAGTGCGGCCATAACCACGCGGCAGAAGAAATATTTGATACCGTAACGATTCGGACGAACCACAAATTCAGCATTGAAGATCTGGCCGCACGCGTTTCGAGCATGGAGCAAAGCGCAAAAGGCACAATTCTACGCGCCAAAGGTATTGTTCGGAGTACCAATGGATATGTAAATGTGCAATATCTTCTCCCGGGTGATGTCCAGATTACGGACTGCGCAACCGGCGGAGACATGCTTTGCTTTATCGGCCGCAATCTCAACCGGCAGGAATTGACCGCCATTTTCAGCGGGGAGTGATTAGATGATACCCGTTTATGTTGTCACGGGGTTTTTAGACGCCGGGAAAACGACATTTTTAAATCGAACGCTGAACCGACGCGACTGGGAAAGCGTTAAGATGCTGCTTATACAGTTTGAAAGCGGTGAGGAAGAATTTCAAAGCCTATATCACAACTGTTATAGGCTTACTTTCTCTAAAAAGGCGCTGGAGCAGCAGAAGGAACAGATCGCTAAAAGTATCCGCAACTTACTGGAAGAACACGAAACGGATTTTGACGAAATCTGGGTCGAATGGAATGGGGTTGTTCTTTTCTCAGAGTTGCAGGCCCTGCTGCTGGACGACGCGCTGCGCCGTCTGTGCAAAATGGAGAAGGTCGTACACGTCGCAGATGCAAGCAATATAGAGAATCTGGTGGGCAGGACGGGAAGCGCCCTACCTGAACAGATTGCCAGCAGCGATTTTATCCTTCTTCGCCGTGCGCAGTCAAAGGCTAACTTTCACCGTATTCAGCGTCTGCTGCGCGGCATAAACCCCGGCGTTGATATCCACGAAATACATTCATATAAGGATGTTTATGAACAACTCTTTGAAAAGAAAGAACAACCGGTCGTGTGTTTCTTTCTGATTATTGTGATACTTGTTGGATTGTATTTTATGTCCGGGCCTATCTTCGACATGCTTCAAACTCCGATCAATAAACTCGTCATTGTGTTTTTAGGCATCCTTTTGCAGGCCATTCCGTTCTTGTTGATTGGCGTTTTACTCTCTTCGGCTATTCAGGTCTTTATACCGCAAAGCTTCATTGAACGCCGGTTCCCTAAATCTATCGGACTGGGCATGTTGGTCGCCATTCTTGGCGGGTTTTGTTTGCCGGTTTGTGATTGTGCCTCCATCCCCATCTTTCGAAGTCTGGTGAAGAAGGGCGTTCCGCTTCCTGTGGCCATTACCTTTATGACAGCGACGCCGGTTATCAATCCGGTGGTCATCCTGTCGACCTATTATGCGTTCAACAGCAATATGCCTATTGTAATCGGACGCATATGCTTTGGGATCATAGCCGCTGTTATTATTGGGCTTGCTTTTGCAATTTGGCCGTCAAAAGACCGCGTGCTGTCGGGAGGCGCGCTCGACCGGCTGATGTGTAGCTGTGGTTGCTATGAGGATGCGGAATCGATTACGACACTCAAGGGGAAGCTGGGGCTGTTTGTGCGGCATTCTCAGGCGGAGTTTTTCAGCGTCGGAAAATATCTGGTGATCGGAACTTTTATCGCTTCGGTCTTTCAGATTATTGGAACCGAGATATTCACCGCCGCGCAGAGCGGCGCAGGGCTTGCGATGTCCATTGTGATTATGATGGCAATGGCATTTGTCCTTTCGCTGTGTTCCTCCTCCGATGCCGTTGTGGCGCGCAGCTTCGCAAATCAGTTCCCGATGGGCGCTATTATGGGCTTTCTTGTGTTTGGCCCGATGATGGATATTAAAAACGTGATGATGCTCTCCTCCGGATTTTCAAAACATTTTATCGGACGACTATTGGTTATCGCATTTATTGTATGCTTTTCATTAGTTTTTCTATTTGCCGGTTTGGGAGGGATATGAGCATGCGGGCGAGAGCGTTTAATCCTCAGATTTTCTTGGAATCTCTGTGCTATTGCGTTTTTGGCGGAATACTGCTTCATCTGGTGCACAGCGGAAAATACCTTTCTTATGTCACGCCGAGAATGGCGCCTTACCTATATTTTACGATAATGGTAATGGGCATATGGACATTAGTGGGATTGGCAAGGGTATTTCGCCCGCAGCACAGGATCCGCGCTTCACACTGCTTTGTGCTCGCGATTCCCATTTTGCTGCTATTGCTTCCCCACAGTCCTTTGAGCGCCTCCGATTTTTCCGGTAATTATATTGGCGGGAACATGTTTTCCAGCCAAACCGGTCAATATGGCGCGCAAAAGAAAACCCCGTCGGGCAATTCAAACTTTAATGCTTCATCCAGTGCCCCGGCTGAGAGCTCGTCAGAAGATATCCAAAACCTCGCTCCTGCGGAACCCTCTTCTGCTGATGTCGATAACGATCCGACGTCAATAGATTCAGCCGATTCCATTGATTCCACCGTGCCCGATGCGCAGAGCGATACACAGGGTGAGGCTTTTTCAATGGCCGCACCATATGAAGGATATTCAGCGAATCTGCCCGGTTTGGACGAGGCAAAAAAGAAAATTACCGTTTCTAACGACGACTTCGGCATGTGGTTTTTCGAAATATGCGTGAATATGGAGAAATATGAAGGATATACGATTGTTATGACGGGGGCCGTATACAAAGACCCTCAATATATGGAGGAGGATGAATTTGTTCCAAGCCGTATGATGATGTCCTGCTGTGCAGCCGATTTGGCAACCGCCGGGTTATTATGTAAATATGATAACGCCTCTAATCTGCAAAACGATTCATGGGTAACGGTTGAAGGAACACTCTTTATCAGGGAGTATGAATATTATGGGCAAAAATATTACGATCCGCAGATTCGTGTCACAAATATAACGCCCGCCGAAGCGGTGGAGGGTTATATTTATCCTTATTGAGCTTTCGAAGGCTGTAAGCCATGTGAGGCCGAGGCAATCAAGGCGGTTGTTACAAAACAATTCCAACATAAATTGACGATTATTATCGATGGTCAGTGTTCCAAATCCTTGTCATATGTGCCCTGTGTAAGCTTCACGGCATTACTGGCGGCAGAATTATCCGGTCGTTGAGCGCTGCCTGTCAGATAAAGCCCGTACCTCGTTACCTTTAGCGCCATCCCTAAGTTACTGAGATTGTTTTCTGCTATGACAACGATATAAACGGCAAGCTTATTGACGTTGCCTCCATAACCACGGACAAAGGCAGGCGGCAGAGCTTTCTGCTGAAGCCTTTGCCATCTTGGGTTATAAGGCCTTTATACAAACACCTGCAAACAAGGATTTTAATCTTGACTCCCTGCAAGGCCGTCTGCCCTATGACACTATCAGAATTAGCGCTGAGTACACTTCGCAAACGCGTGAAGATTCTGACCAAGATTATAAATTTCCTAGATGAAACTGTTCCCCGTGGATGATGTGAGAGCGGATGTTGCGCAGGAGTTGAAGGCGAAGATATGGACCACTGATTACGAGAATAGAATCATTGGAAAGAGCGGTACTGTCAATAAATTTTCGCATATCAAAAGTCATGAAAGGGCATGGCCAAAAGTCTCTGGTATAATGAAGTTGCAGACATACGGAATATTAGGTCCGGCGGTCTGCCTGTTTTCAATGACATTTATTATGGTTTTACTACCGTCAGCAGCATCTTAAACGCCTTAACGGCTTTTAGTCCATGCTGGATATTGGCGGGCATGATGAGGCTCTTTCCCGCCTCCACCGTGAATGCCTCGCCACCTATGATAATCTCGGCGACGCCTTCCAAAACGGTGACCATCGCGTCGCCGGTACTGGCGTGGCCACCCATCTCCTCCCCCGCATCCAGCGCGAACAGCGTGATGATCAGGTTGCTTCGCTGCACCAGAGAGAGGCTGGAAATCTTGTGCGGCTCATATTTGATCTGATCTCCGAGCGCCAACACCTCGGATGTCGGCAGCTTTTGGATATAGGTTCCCTTTATCATGGCGGTGTCTCCCTCAATATTGATTTGTATGGTCTTACACGGCGCCTCGGCTCGCAGCGCGTGGGGGGTCAGTGGCGGAATCAAAATCGTCTGCCCCGCTTTGAGACGCTGCGCCCCGGCGGGCAGCGTGATCAGCAAGTCACCCGCCAAAACGGTGACCCATTGCATGCCGGGCTCGGTTTCCTCGCTGATTTGCTCATCCCGATCCATCGCGTACAGCACCATCGAGATGTCGGGTTGGTTGAGGATGGCGTGACTGAGTATCCGGCTCTCCCGGTAGGGTACAAGCTCATTCAGACAAACGGGGCATGCCTTAACGATATTGCGAAAAATAGCGACCATTCCTTTCTTTTATTCAGTCAGGCCTTGTGGTTGCCCACTTGCCATGTAATCAGCGCCAGTGTGGTTGTGCTTTTAGTGACAACCCGGCCCTCATCGTCGAGGAAGTCGGCCAGCTTTTCCCGCAGGTCGTCCTGCTGCGCGTACATATAGCGCGCGGCGGCCTGCTCGAGCGTGATCGGCGCTTCACAGATGCGCTCAAGATAGGTGATCTCCGGCTGCCAGCCCTCCAGCCACAATAGGTTAAAAATGGCCCAGACCTCCTCCCTGCCTTGATGGGGATCGGGTCGGTCGCTACCCTGCCGCAGCACCTCGGCCGCCGGGTCGCGCATGCTGATATACCGGGCGACGGTGCAATAGCCCCGGGACAGCTTTGACATCAGCCGCAGCCCTTGCAGGCTTTGCATAACCGGGCTCATCGAAGCGAAGACGAGGTCGTAGCCGCCAAAGCGGTCGAGCGCCTGCCAGTCGCTTTTGAGCGTTTCGAGGTTGTCAAGGCCCTGCGCCTTTGCGGATTTTGCGACAATTTTCAGCATATTGGCCGAAATATCGGTCGCTGTTACCCGCTCGGCGACCGCAGCAAAGGGCAACGCGTACCGGCCGGCCCCGCAGCCGATATCCAATACTGCACTGTTTTTGGTCAGTAGTGCTTTGTCGGTTAAGTAATATAGCACCTTTTCGGTCAGCTGGGTTCCGTAGGTTTTTTTGGCCGCCTCAAAGCGCGCCGCGCCTTCATCCCAGAAGGCTTCCGCATCCGAGCTCTGCCGGAACGGGCTTAAGATTTTTTCAAACGCTTCCCTGTTCAATAAAGCGCCCCCTGACATTCAAGTTTAGCGCGCCGCCCGATTGCCCCGTTTGAATGAGGCAATCGATGCGCGCGCCGGTAGATACATATATTGCGACTACATGTTCATGCGTTTGGTTTCGGGGCGAGGATTCAAAATCCATTCCACATCCTCGTCGGTCAGCGACATACCGTAAAACTGCTGGTAATACGCCTTGATTTTCTCGTTTAAGTCGATGTCCTCAAACAGCTCCGGCCGCGCGTTTTTCGCAACCCACCACATGGCGAGCGGCGTGTCGGTGGTGGGCGGGCACCACCGGTGCATGCCGAACGGGAACTTGAACACCTTTTTGCGGGTGACCGCCGGGATGCCGCTCCAGTCGTGGCCGGGCGCCGCCGTATTGGTGTAAATCTGCTCGGGCGTCTTATCTGAGAAGGTCATGATAAAGACCTGCTCCGGCGCCCACTCATAGATCTGCTCCATATTGACCTGCCCACTGGTGGGCCGGGAACCGAGATTCTCTCCGCCCACCAGCTCGCTCCAATACTGACCGAAAGATTTTTTGCCCATCGACGCGAGCGCAGTATCGGTGTAGTTGCTCAAAAACAGCATTCTTTGCGGCTCGGCAAGCGGATTGGCCGCGACGCGGGCTTTAATCTCCGCCTCAACCGCCTGACCGTAGGCAATGATCTCCTGCGCGGGGCTGCGCTTTTGGAGCACCTGCTCGAGGGTATCCATCCAGGATTTCAGGGTCAGCAGCGGGCTGGCGTCCCCACCGCTGCTGGGATGGGCAAACTCCACCGCGGGGATACTCACCTGTTCAAACAGCGCCGCCATCTCGGCGCCCATGTAGAAGACGACATCCGGCTCGAGCTTGACAAGCTCCTCCATATTGAGTTGCCCGCCGTTGTAAAAGGCACTGGCGATGTCGGTAAAGTCCGGTGCGTAGCGGGAAAAGATCGTGTGCTGTGCGCCGTTGATCGAGTCGGGATCGACACCCACAATATTGCCGGTGTAGCCCTCCTGATAGGCAGCCAGCACGGTGGGCAGCGGCAGCGGGCCTAATACAACAATCCGCTCGATAACGTTGGGCACCTCGACGGTATTGCCTCTAAAATCGGTAATGGGATGGGTGTCGCCCTTTACCGGCTCGGAGGGCTGCTCGGACGAAACGGCGACGCTGCTCTCAGCCTCGCTTAGGGCGTTGGATACGGGCTGATTACTTTGGCAGCCCGCCGCGGCGATAACCGCGCAGGCGCAAAGCAGCAGGATAGACAATCGTTTTTTCATGCATTACACTCCTCTTACACTTTTAGACGGCCAACTGCTTGATCAGGGTGATCAGCAGCTTAGCTTTTGTTTTTGCTATGGGGCTTCGTTTGGCGCCGGCAGGGATGACAAGCGCCTGTCCGGCGCAAAGCTCAATCGGGCTGCCGTCCGCCATAACCCGCACGTCGCCCTCGAGAATCTGCATCAGGGCGTCGCCGGGCGGGGCGTGCTCCGGGACGCTTTGGCCCGCGTCGAGCGCCAGCAGGAAGATGGCAGCACCTGCGGTGTTCGCCAGCGTTTTGTCGGCACGATCGCCTTCGGCGTATTCGAGCAGCGCCGTCAGCGTCATCGGCTGCAGCCGTGGGGTATCCTGAATCAATGGCATACAATCGCTCCTTTTTTGATGTATGTGGTGGTATATAAGCTTCTATTCAAGCCAGAGAAATTGCGGTGACCGACCGGTAAGGGACATCGTTGTAAAATGCCTGCTTAATGTCGACATTCACCTGAAAGATATCCCGCATATTCTCGGCATTGACAACCTTCTGGGCCGGCCCGAAAATGCTCTCCCCCTGTCTTGAAAGCAACAGGGATTGGTCGGAGATTTTTAGCGCATGGGCCGGGTAATGGGTGTTGAAGATGCAGCAAAGGCCGTCCTGCTTTGAGAGCCTCTCGATGGTGTTTAGAATAATGAGCTGGTTGCGAAAATCCAGATTCGATTCCGGTTCATCCAAAATGAGCATTGCGGGCTGGGTACAGAGGGCACGCGCGATCAGCACCATCTGCAGCTCGCCACCGCTGATCTGGTTGCAGTAACGGTCCTTCATATGGCCGATGCCCACCGCCTCCATCGCCTGACGGCAGAGTGCGCGGCCCTGTTGTCCGGGATTGCCGAACAGGCCGGTGTGGGCGCTGCGCCCCATTAAAATCATCTCCTCAACCGTAAAGGCGAAGGGCAGCGTCTTGGCCTGCGGAACGTAGGCGATACGCTTCCACAGCGCCTGATGCGGGATATTCACGATGTTCTCCCCGTCTAGAAAGCTGCCGCCCCCGCTCCAGCGCAGCATGCCCATCATGCAGCGCAGCAGCGTCGTCTTGCCAACGCCGTTGGGGCCAAGTATTGATAAAACCTGCCCGCTTTGAATCGAAAACGAGACGTCCTGTAAAACAGGCGTTCCCGCCTTGTAAGAAAAGGACCCGTTTTTTACCTCAAACCTCACTTCCAACCGCCTCCCGTCTTTTTGAGCAGTATTATGAAGAACGGTGCCCCGACCACCGCCGTCAGAATCGAGATGGGAATCTCCGATTCGGTGGCGCTGCGGGCAACAGTATCGAGCAGCACCATAAACACCGCGCCAAAGCTCGCACTGGCCGGAATAACCCTGCTGTTGTCACTGCCGAACAGCATGCGGCAGATGTGCGGCACGATCAGACCGATCCAGCCGATCTGCCCGCACATCGAGACGCAGGAGGCAATGATCGCGGTCGCGGCGACAATGATGATCACGCGCAGCGTCTTGAGGTTGACGCCCATCGATTTGGCCTCGTCCTCCGACAGTGTGAGCACGTTGCATTTCCAGCGTATCGCAATCAGCAGCGCCACGCCGAGCAGAATGACCGGCGCGCCCATGGCCAGTCCCTTCCACGTTGCATTGTTGAGACTGCCCATCAGCCAATACGTGATGGCGGGCAGCTTTTCCTCGGAATCCGCCGTGTATTTAATTAAGGACACCATCGCCTGAAATAGAGCGGTGACGACGGTACCGGCCAGCACCAGCATGATGATCGAGCTCTGCCCCCGCTGCCGCCCGGCCTGATACGTGATGTACATCGCCAGAACGCCGAATATCAGCGCGCTGAGTTGGACCACAAGCAGATTTTTATTAAACAGCAGCGCGATCGCCGCCCCGAAGCTGGCGCCCGAAGCGACGCCCAGCGTATCGGGCGAGACCAGCGGGTTGGACAGCAGGGCCTGCAGGCCCGCGCCGGCCGCCGCCAATCCGCAGCCGCATAAAAGACCGAGTATCACGCGGGGCAGGCGGATACCCATAATAATGATCTGGGTCTTTCCCGCGTTTTCGGCCCCGTCATTGAAAAGCGCATCAGAAAACGTATTAAGTAGAATTTGAAGCGGTTCGGTGATACCCATGGAATAGCGCCCGAGCGCCAGACTTAAAGTCGCTGCAATAATCGGCGTTGCGATAAGCAATATGGCAAATGGAACGTGGTCGATTCGTTTTAGCATGGTTGTTTTTCTCCAGATGAAATGTGACGGTCTATCAAGTATCCTATAACCGGCGGTTACGCCCCTGAAATCCATTAAAAATCCACCTGACTATGAAGGATTGCCAGACAGGCCTTACATGTGGGCTTAATTGTAAAAATCAGAGACCCACATTGATTTTTAAACGTATTACAGGTATAATTTAAATTATGGTTAGTTAAAGCTAACGTCAATACTATAGCCTATATGCTTTTTGTACGTCTGTTGCCATGGCAACAAGGGAGGAAAAAATGCAAATATCTGATGTTTTGCGTAAAAGCAGTCTTTTTAGCGGCATTGGAGAAGAAAATGTACCGCTGGCGCTGGAATGCCTCGGCGCGATCGAGCGCGCGTATCCAAAGAACAGCAGTATTGTGGATATCGGGGATGAAATCCGGGAGGTCGGCGTGCTGGTGTCCGGCTCCGCCAACGCGGTGACCGGAACAGCGAACGGCGACCGCTCCATTATCAGCAAATTGCAGCCCGGCGACGTCTTTGGCGAGGCGATTGTCTTTTCCGGCATTCAGCACAGCCCCATGCGGCTGGTGGCTGCTACCGATTGTGTCGTCATTAAAATAGGGATGGACCACATCATAAACCCGCATTTGACCATCTGCCGCTTTCGCAGTGCGATTGTGGAGAATTTGCTTCGGATGACCGCCAGCAACTATGTGGTGCTGAATCGGAAGCTAGATATTCTGTCTCATAAATCGGTGCGGGAGCGGGTGATGCGCTATCTTTCCGACGAGATGGCCCGTTGCGCAAGCTGCGAATTCCATATCCCCTTTAACCGCAACGAGTTGGCCGAATACCTTCAAATAGAGCGAAGCGCCCTGTCTCGAGAGCTGAGTCGGATTCGCGGAGACGGATACATCGACTACGACCGCTCCTATTTTCGTATTTTGGAGACGGCGGTGTTTGAGCGGCTGAGATAGCGCAGATGGGACCGGTTTCAGAAGTCCCGGGCTGCAAGGTGCGCTGCTTTGCCGCGCTCGCATCAGAGGTAATATGGCGCAATAAAGCGCAGGCCTTTTCTTTTTCAAGGCCTGCGCATAGAAAACGACGGCAGAAACCCGAGCTTTCCGAAAAAAGCTCAGATTTCTGCCGTCGTTCTTTATACTTCATCCAAAAACGAAAAGGCAGTAACCTCTTTTCCCTGATATTGAAACGCAACCGATTGGGCGTACACGCCAAAAAACTTCTGAATGTTGGCGTCGGTCATCACTTGCGCCGTATTGCCGGTGATATAATCCTGCTCGCCCAGTAAAAAACATTGATTCGCAATGCGTAGCGCATGGTTTGGGTAGTGCGTGTTGAGGATGCAGGCGATATTTTTTTCGGATACCACCGCCTGAATGAGCTTGAGCAGCCGAATTTGATTGCGAAAATCTAAGTGCGATTCCGGCTCGTCCAGCACCAAAAGTTGTGGGTTATTAATGAGGGCACGCGCGATAAACACCAGTTGAAGCTGTCCGCCGCTCAGCTCGTTGCAGGGATGATCTTTTAGCTTCTCAATGCCTACTCTTTCGAGCATCTGATCCGCCAAGGTATAATCTTTCTTGCCCGGCGTTGCGAAAAAGGCGCTATGCCCTGTCTTACCGAAAACGACCATATCCCGCACGGAGTAATTGAAAGAAAGCCTGTGAGCCTGCGGAACATAGCCGATTTCCTTTATGGGCTTATTTGGGGGGCTTCTCCTACCGGCTATTGCGGAATAACCGCTGTTCCAGCTTAAAATGCCAACGATGCACTTAATCAGTGTCGTTTTACCGATGCCGTTTTTTCCCATGACGGCCATGACCTGCCCGCCGTCCAAGGAAAAGGTGATGTTTTGCAGCAGCGGCCGATGCTGCGTATAAGCAAAGCAGCCGTCCTGCACCTCCAGTATTTTGCCCATGGGTTCACCGCTCCCTTCTGCCGCGGTTATAGATGATTGCAAAAAATGGCGCTCCGATCAGGGCGGTCAGAATGCCGATAGGAATCTCCGCAGCGGTCAGGTTTCTTGCGGCGGTGTCGACCAGAATCATAAAGATGGCCCCCGTCAGGCAGGAGGCGGGCAGTAGATGCCCGTGATTGACCCCTACCAGCTTCCTGCAAATATGTGGTATCACAAGCCCCACCCAGCCGATGACGCCCGAAACGGTCACGCTGCCGGCTGTTGTCAGCGTCGCGAACAAAATCACCAGCCAGCGGGTGGTGTTGGGGTTGACCCCCAGCGTAAAACAGTCCTCGTCGCCAAGCGAGAGCAGGTTGATTTTCCAACGCAGCAGGTATAGACCCGTGATGCCGCCCATAACCGGGACAAAAGCGATGCCAATGTCGCGGTAGGTGGCGTTTGCAAGGCTGCCCATCTGCCAGAAGGTGATGGCCGGGAGTGTTTCGGAGGCGTCGGCCACATATTTAATCAGAGAAATCAATGCCGAGAAGATTGAGGACACAATAATGCCGCCCAGCACGACCGATAGCGTTCCCCCGTCGGTTTTGGACCCCGCCAGAAAAAACACCAACAGTACGCTGGTCAGCCCAAGCGCGAGAGAAAGCGCCGGTGTAAACAAGCCGAGTCCACCGGTGAGCAAAATTCCCAGCGCCGCCCCAAAGCCCGCGCCGGAGCTGACACCCAGCAAATCAGGGCTGACGAGCGGGTTTTGAAAGGTTCCCTGTAGGGCCGAGCCGGATATCGATAATCCGGCCCCAACCATTGCGGCTAAAAGAATTCTCGGAATGCGCACGTTGAAAACCACAAAGGCGGCGGTTTCCAGCGTGCTGTTTACGCCGCCGTTCAGCTTTGCATACAGGATAGCCGCCAGATCAGCCAGACCGACGCTGTACTTCCCCAGCAACACCGCGCTGATGGCGGACCCTAACAGCAGCAGCGCGCCGACAATCATGGTTTTGTTATAACGCGCGTCATGCGCCTGTCTCATATGCCTGTCGCTTCCCGATAGCCTAAGATGGCGTCAAGCTCCCGCTCGGTTAGCGCAACGCTGTAATTTCGCCGGTAGTAATCCTGAATTTCCGCCCGAACCTCGTCGTCGCTCACAAGCTCGGGGTAAGCTTTGGAAACCAGCCAAAGCGGAAACAGCGGAGAATCCGCGCAGGGGGTCACCCAAGCGTAGGTCGTTCTCGGCACATCAAACACCTGCTTGTTTTTCCACGCGCTCAGAAGCGACCAGTCCTGCCCCTCAATGGCGTTCTCAAGAATATAGCTTGCCGGAACATCCTGAAAGCACATGATAAAGTCCGGGTTCCACGCATAAATCTGCTCCATGCTGACCTCGGCGGTGCCCTCAACCGACGCGGCAACATTCTCAATGCCGCTCAGCGCAAAAAAGCTCTGCGCCCAACCGTCAAAGGAGTCCGAGCCCATGACCATAACACTGCCTGCTTGATTGAGCTTGATGCAAAGCCCTGTTTTTTTCTGCTCGCCCACGTTTTTCAGCAGACTTTCCAGCTTGGCATTGGTGGCGTCCCACTCCTCTTGAATGCCTACGGAAGTATTTGTGCCTAAAATCTCTCTAATTTGCTGATCCCAAGCGACGGACATCTTTTCGGGGCTGTTAACACCCTTCATCAAAAAATCTACTGCCGGAATATTAAGCCCCTCAATGCCTTTCTTCTGAAAGTCGCCGTAGTAGAAGATGATATCCGGCTCAAGCGCAAGTAGCGACTCGGTATTAACGGCAAAGTTTACGTCTACAAAGGAGGACTCCACCGACCTCCAGTTCGGGAATACCCTTTCGACAATTTGGGGATTGGAGGTTAGGAAGGAGCGGGCGTTGATACCGACAATCATTTCGGTATCCGGGATGGCGCTGACCACAAAGGACATGACCGGTGGACTTAAAATGACGATTTTCTCAATTTCGGCGGGATCGGGGATGGTCACCGTATGTCCGCCCAAGTCGGTGATGGTACGCGGTATGTTCAATTCCGCAGGAACAGGGGCGGCAATCTCCCCGAGCGCGGCAGATACCTCGGGTGATCTGGATTCGCCTCCTTGTGCGGGGAGTTGTCCACAGGCCGCAAGCGTCAGGCACAGGGCAGCCACCAAAATAGCGATCGTTGTATTTTTCATGTAGAATACCTCCTTATATGTATGATTTTATATCTTTAAGCCCTAACAAAAAGACGCGGCGTCGATAAAACAACGGGTTGTTTTATCGGCACTGCGTCTTAGCGTCTGGCCCGTTAATAATGAAGACCTTTCGGTCTTTTACGTTGATCAAGCTTTCCTGCCTGCATTTCGGGCAGAATAGCGGAAATCGGATGAGCACCGTATCCTCCCGGATCTGAACCCGTGTTTTGTGCCCGCATAGTGGGCAGCACACCCATTCGGCCTGCGTCATATCGCCACCTCGCTATACCCCGTTTTGTCACGCCGGTTACGCATGGTTTTGTATCAAGCCAATGGCGTGATTCAAAAATCCATTGATCGCTTCCAATTGATCACCCGGCATATCCGCGAGAAAGTCGAACAGCGCCCGGTCGTTCTCATCGTGGTACTGCTCATGCGCGCGGTAGGCCGTCTGCCCCTTTTCGGTCAGATAGAGCAGGCTGCGTTTTTTATCCCCGGCATCATCCTCTTTTTTAATCAGGCCCCGGTCGCTTAGCTTTTGCAGCGTCTTATGGACGACCGGTCGGGTAATTCCAAATTTCCGGGCCAACTCGGCGCTGTGGATGCCCGGAAAATCGCCAATCATTTTGATCATATGGATTTCCCCGCGGTAGAAGGTCATATCCGCGCTGCCAAAGTTGAGAATATTGGTTTTGCTGTTGGCAATTTGCTCGTTGAGCTCAATAAAAGAACGGATGACATCGCCCGAACAAACCGCCGTCGCCGCGGTCCCCTTGCGGTAGAGCTGCCCTTCATATCGCGTATCCCCCGCGCGGTCGGCAGCTATAAGCCCTGCGCTTTGTATCGCCTTTGCAATCTCCCGACTGCTGGGCGGGAGGGGCAGGCCATCGAGCAGGCCGGATAGCCAACCGAGCATATTGGGCGGCGCGTTGTTTGCATGATCCGCATACTGGCCGACGATCAGCAGATAGCCGCCCTCTTTTAGGGACGCGGAGAGCTTGCCGATAAAGTCCGACAAATCGCCTTGCACAAAGTTCAAGATGCCCGAGGCGATAATCACATCATAAGGGCCGCCAATAGAATCTGTATTAAAGTCTCCGGCGATAACTTCCACCCGCTGCTCCTCATGATGCCGGCGCACAATATCCTTCGTCACCACCGCCACATCGGGGGTCTCGAAGATGGTCGCCCTGCTGTTTGGAAAATGCCTTGCAAATTCAATGGCCAGTATGCCCGTTCCGCCGCCTAAATCCAAGATATGCAAGGGGCGTTGGGCATCGGGATATAGCTTCATCATCTGGCTCAAAAAGGCCTGCAAGCGCCCGGTGTACATTTCGGGAATGACCACCCGCGCCATCTCCGAAAAATCATAGGTCGGTTTGGGCAGCGTATTTGCAGACTTTACCTTTTGTTCCAACTGTGCGAGCGAAGTCATTTTCTCGCGAAAGAGCAGCGCATCCCCCAAGAATACCGCGCTGCTCCGGGACAAAAAGTCCTTTGTTTCAGGCGTATTCATGTAAAAATCCCCTTGCCTGTTGATCCATCCGCAGGAAGTCAGCGACAGCAGGAGCAGCTCCATTTGTCTTTTATCACAGCCTAACGCCGCCGCGACTGTGTCTGACGTCTGCGGTGTGTCGAGATGAGAAAACACATTCAGGCGAATGGCTGCAAAAAACAGCTGGGCCTCCTGATAGTTGTGCATCATCTCATAATATCGGCTTGGACTGTTTTGCATATCGTATAGCATTAGAAAAGCCTTCTTCCCTCAAGCGATGATTCGGTTAGTTTTTACTAACCTTTTTTTGTTAGCATAGCATACATATATTAAAATTGTCAAGCAAACAAATTTAAAATTTTAAAAACTAAAATAAGATGGAAACGCTTGACAATAGATTCATCGTCTGCTAAACTGATAAATATATTATTGATAATCAGATTATCAATTGGATGTAGGAGGTGAATACCCCGAATGGCCAACCCGGACCGTTCCATCGACCCCCGCATTATGGAGAGCGCAAAGAAGGAATTCTTGGCACACGGCTTTGAAAAGGCCTCGCTAAAAGCACTCTGTGAGGAGGCCGGCGTGACTACCGGCGCGTTATACAAGCGCTATAAGAGTAAGGAAGATTTGTTTTGCTCGGTGGTCGCGGACACGGTCGAGGCGCTCAACGGTTTTGTAGCGCAGCGCAGCGCCGTCCCCGCCTGTTCCCTATCCGACGAGACGCTGATAAAAGCGTGGGAGATGGGAGACAGCATGCTGGCGTGGCTCCAATTTCTCTATCGGTATTACGACGGTTTCGTCTTGCTGATTTCTGGCGCAGCGGGAACCCGGTACGCCAATTTTCAGCACGACTTTGTGCAAATTATGACGGCTAAGACCCACGAATATTTTTTAGAGGCCAAAAAACGGGGTCTGACCCACGCCGATATCTCTCAGCAAGAAATGCATATTTTGCTCTCGGCGTTCTGGACGACGGTGTATGAGCCCTTTATCCATGGCTATAGCTGGGCACAGATGGAGGCCCACTGTGATCTAATCTGTAATCTGTTCAACTGGTATCAGGTTCTGGGGTTTGATGCGTCTAAATAAAATTCCCTTTTAGCGGAGGGAATTTTATTTGGATACCAAGTTAGTTGCAACTAATTTAAATCGGGCGGAATCTGTTGATGTCATGTTTTACTCGCAACAAGTTAGTTACTGCTAACCAAAACAAGTCTATAAAGGAGGTATTTATTTTGTTTAAGCGAATACTCGGGTATACCGGCGCGCACCGGCGAACCACCTATGCTGCCATTGCCGCTATGCTGGCCGGTATGGTTATGCAGGTGCTGCCCTTCTGGTTCATTTACCAGATTATCCGGCCGCTGTTGCTGCGCGAATCAGTTTCAGGGGCGTATGTCCTCTGGCGCGTAGCCGCCATCGCCCTTTGCACTGTGCTGTACGCGGTATTTTATATCTGGGGGCTGTCCCTCTCGCACAATGCGGCGTACAACACGCTGAGAAATCTGCGCATCTCGCTGCAAGGCAAGCTCGAGCGCCTGCCCCTCGGGGTGATTCAAGAGAAAGGGGTCGGCGTCATCAAAAAGATGTTTGTCGACGACATCGAAACCATCGAGCTGCCGCTGGCCCACGCCATTCCCGAGGGAATCGCCAACATTGCCATCCCGGTGCTGGTCTTTTTAGGGATGTTTGTAGCTGACTGGAAGATGGCTCTTTTGGCGCTGGCGGCACTGCCCTTTGGAGCGCTTGCGATGGGGATTATGTACCGGAGCGGCGTCGGCAAGATGGGGGATTATTACGCCGCGGCCCAGAAGATGAACCGCACCATCGTCGAGTACATCAACGGCATGGAGGTGGTCAAGGTGTTCAACCGGGACGGGGAATCCTACCACCGCTATGAAAGCGATATTAAAAGTTACCGAGATTTCACGCTGGCATGGTACAGGGTTTGCTGGCCGTGGATGGCCATTTACGACACGCTGGTACCCTGCGTGGCGCTCTTTGTTCTGCCGGTGGGCGCCTACCTTGTCTGGCTGGGCCATTCCACGCTGCCGAATCTGGCGCTGACGTTGTGCATGTCGTTTGGTATCAGCGCGCCGCTGCTGCGGGTGATGACCTTCTTCCCCACCATCGCGCGGATCGACTACGCCGTTTCAAACCTTGAGGCGATGATGAGTGAAACGCCGCTTGTGCAATCCCCCGCCCCTTTTTCGGGCAGGGATTATAGCGTGCGGTTTGAAAATGTGCGCTTTGCCTACAAGGAGACCGAGGTGCTGCACGGCGTGACGCTGGATATCCCCGAGGGGAGCTTGACGGCGCTGGTGGGCGAATCGGGCAGCGGCAAAAGCACTCTGGCCAAGCTGCTGGTGCATTTTTACGATGTGACCGAAGGCGCCATTACCATCGGCGGGCAGGATATCCGGGAGATGCGCCTTGAAGCGCTTAATCATCAAATTTCTTATGTAGCGCAGGAGCAGTTTCTCTTTAATATGAGCCTGCTCGAAAACATCCGTCTGGGCAGGCCCGACGCCACCGACCAAGAGGTGCTGACCGCCGCCGAAAAGGCCCAGTGCGGCGAATTTCTCACCCGGCTCGAACAGGGCATCCACACCATGGCCGGGGATGGCGGCAAGCAGCTTTCGGGCGGCGAGCGCCAGCGCATCTCGCTGGCGCGGGCCATCTTAAAAAATGCGCCCATCGTGGTGCTCGATGAGGCCACCGCCTTCATGGACCCTGAAAACGAGGAAAGGATGAACGAAGCCATCGCCGAGGTCATCCGGGACAAGACGGTTATCGTCATCGCGCACCGGCTGCATTCGATTATAAATGCCGACCAGATCTGTGTACTGGATCAGGGTAATCTGGCCGCCGTGGGAACCCACGCGCAGCTGCTGGCGGGCTGCCCGACTTATCAAAAGCTCTGGCAGGCCGCAGAGGGCAGCGTCCGATGGCGGGTCAGCACCGCTGAGAAAGGAGAACTGGTATGATCGCCTTAATGCGCCGAATTTTTGATGCCTCCGAAAAATATAAATGCCGGATTGCGTGGGCCTTTGTGTTCTCATTTTTGAAGGGCATTCTCAAAAACGCTCCCATCGGCCTCGGTTTTTTTGTACTCGCCGCCTTTTACCACGGCACCGTGACCCCAAGGCTCTGCCTGCAGATCGGTTTGGCGCTGGGCGTCATACTGCTGTTTCAAATGCTGTTCCACCATATTGCCGACCGGTTACAATCGGCGGCGGGCTTTTTGCTCTTTGCCGACAAGCGAATGGCGCTGGGCGTCCACCTGCGCAAGATGCCGATGGGCTATTTTACCGAGGGCAACATCGGCAAAATCAGCTCGGTGCTCTCGACCGATATGGTCTTTATCGAGGAAAACTGCATGACCGTGCTGGCGGATATGATGAGCTACATCTTCTCGCAGGGTATTTTACTGGTCTTCCTCTTTTTCTTCAATGTGTGGATTGGCCTTGCAGGTTTGTGTGTGTTGCTGCTGGTACTGCTTTTGGGACGGGGGCTTAAAAAAGAAGCCTTGACGGATTCTGCCGTGCGTCAGGCACAGTTAGAAAACCTAACCGAATCGGTGCTCGACTTTACCGAGGGTATTGGCATCATCAAGACCTACAACCTGCTGGGGGAGAAATCAAAGGTGCTTACCGACAGCTTCAACGAGACCTGCCGCACAAGCCTCGCGTTTGAGGAAAACCACACCCCGTGGCAGCGCGGGTTGAATCTGATTTACGGTCTGGGTACTGCATTGGTCATCGGCCTTTCTGTGTTTCTCCATGCAAGGGGGATGCTGGATGTCCCCTATCTGGTGGGTATCATGCTCTTTGTCTTCGATCTGTTTGGCCCGCTCAAGGCGCTGTACGGGCAAAGCGCGCGGCTCACCGTCATGAACAGCTGCATGGACCGCATTGAAGAAGTGTTTGCCGAGCCGGAGCTGCCCGATACCGGCACCAATGCCATCCCGGCGCGGAGCGCCGTGCCCGAGGTGCGGTTTGAGAAGGTCAGCTTCGCCTACGGGGAAAAGGAGGTGCTGCAAAACATCTCGTTTGAGCTGCGTAAAAATCAGATGCTGGCCTTAGTCGGCCCCTCGGGCGGGGGAAAATCCACGATCGTGAGTCTGCTGGCCCGCTTCTGGGATGTGAAATCAGGGCGGATTCTCGTGCGGGGGCAGGATATCCGAAACGTTCCCCTCAGCGATCTGATGAATCACATCAGCATGGTGTTTCAGCGGGTGTACCTGTTTGAGGACACCATCTACAACAATATCAGCATGAGCAGGCCGACCGCCAGCCGCGAGGAAGTGATGGAGGCGGCAAGAAAGGCCCGGTGCTACGACTTTATTATGGCCCTGCCCGACGGCTTTGACACCGTGGTGAACGAGGGCGGTGCAAGCCTTTCGGGTGGCGAGCAGCAACGCATTTCCATCGCGCGCTGCATCTTAAAGGACGCGCCCATCGTCATTCTGGACGAAGCCACCGCCAGTGTGGACGCAGATAACGAGAGCTATATCCAAGAGGCGATCAGCGCGCTGTGCGAGGGCAAGACGCTGCTGGTTATTGCGCACAGGCTCAATACAATCCGTCACGCCGACGAGATTCTGGTCGTCGCGAATGGCGGCATCGTCGAGCAAGGCAGCCATGAGGCGCTGATGAAGCAGGGTGGTATTTACCGCCAGTTTGTGTCGGTCCGCGAGAACAGCCGGGGCTGGAGCAGGAAAGGAGCATAAGCATGAGTGACATTATTGGACAAAAAGAGCGGCAAAAGCAATTTATTCTAACCGGTGGCCTGTGGGCGGTTATGGCCCAGCTTTCATGGCCCGCCGTTGTCGCCATGGTGCTATACGGCTTCAATTCTGTGCTGGATGCCATCTTCGTGGGTCAGTTTGTGAACGACATCGCCCTTGCGGGCGTATCGCTTGCATATCCCCTTTCTCAAATGAGTACGGCTTTGGGCTCCCTGATTGGCGTGGGAGCAGGCTCGGTGTTGAGTATCGCTTTAGGCGCCAAAGACCAGCATACGCAAGAGCGGCTTTTGGGCGTGGTGAACCGTCTCTCCATTCTCTGCGCTGCAATCTACATGGTACTGGCTTTCACCTTTGCCCGACCACTGATTGTCATAATGGGCGGGGCCGGCGAAGCATTGGCCTATGGCGTCACCTATTTCAGATTCTGTACCATAGGCGCTTTCTTCTGGATTTATGGTCTTGCGGGCAACATGATTATCCGCGCCGAGGGCAGGATGAAAACGGCAGCATGGATGATGGGCGTGGGACTTGCCGTCAACGCCGTCTGCAACTATATCTTCATGGGGATTTTTGATATGGGTGTGGTGGGCGCGGCGTGGGGCACCAATGTGGGAATGTTCGCCTATACCCTCATGGGCTGGCTCTATTTCGGTAGAGGCAAAGCGACCTTCCAGAGCAAGCTGCTTTCTCTGAAGGGAGATAAAAACATCACGACCTCGGTTGTGCGCTTAGGGATGTCCTCCCTTATGATGAACGTTATGAGCTTAATTCAAGGTGTGGTCGTCTTTAACGCGCTGGCACGGTACGGGACTACGGCTGATATTGCGTTTTACGGCGTGATTTACCGGGTGTTCCAGTTCCTGCTCACCCCTATTTTCGGTCTGATGCGCGCGCTCCAGCCCGTCATCGGCATAAACTATGGCGCTGGGCAATATGACAGAGTTATTCAGTCGTACAAGGTTTTTGCCGCGGCAGCCCTTCTATTGACGCTTCCGTTCTGGTTTATTTTCCTTGTCTCACCCGGCGCCATCCTTGGTATGATGCTCAAAGACCAAGTGTTTACCGATATACAGTTCCTGCATTTTAGGGTGTATATGGCCATCCTACCGGCGCTGTCCTTTATCTTTATGGCCATGACGCTATTCCCCTCTGTGGATAAGGGCAAGCCCGCCATGATGATCGGTATGGCAAGGCAGTTTGTGTTTTATATCCCGGTGATGCTGCTTCTGCCAAGGTTCATCGGCGTAGGCGGCGTATATTACGGCTCTTTGGCCATCGATACCATCATCGTGCTGTGGACCATACTGCTGGTGAAAAAAGAGTTTAACAGCCTTCGGTACCAGCAGGCGCTGAAAACAGTTATGCAATAATAAATGTATGTTATGAAGATAGAACAAAGAAAACGGTAGGAAATTTAACTTTGGCATAGAAAATACCCCTTAAGGGGTGGCCCGAAAAAGCAATGTGGATGGCAGACCTTTCGGGGCCCCTTTAGGGGTATTGTCCGTATCATGTCCTTCTAGGGCTTATTCAAGCCTCCGGCTAAGCCGGAGGCTTTGACTGCGTGCAATTCCTTTTTACCTATTATTTTATTTCCGATAAGCAAAGTCGTCTTTCCAATAAGCAAGCTCATCCGAATCTAAACCGATGTTGGCGGCAACAAACACGGGGTTTTTGCCTTCTTTTTTCTGTCGGTCATAATCCTTGGCTGCTTTGAGCGCAA
Source organism: Bacillota bacterium (assembly GCA_023391005.1). Lineage (GTDB taxonomy): Bacteria > Bacillota > Clostridia > Oscillospirales > Ruminococcaceae > Yanshouia. Next base: position 44,433 of record JAEWBS010000134.1, read on the forward strand.
CACCACCCAGAATAACGCAAGCGGGCAGGTTAACCAGACACATAAGCGCCATCATCAAATCCGCAATATCCCATGCCGCGTCCATACTCAAGCCGGCACCCAAAAAAATGACCACAGCGGCCAGCAGTCTAAACGCTGTCATAAATGCTTTGCCGGGCATTTTTTTATGGATGAATGCCAGACAGTTGTCAACATAAAAGAGGTTTCCAAGCAGAGTGGTGAAGGCAAACAGTACCATCGAAATGGTCACGAACACCGGTCCGAATCCACCAAGCACAGCCGATACCGCCTGCTGCACATAAGCGGCTCCGGCAATATCCGCGCTGGGCAATACACCGGAACACAGGCACATAAAAGCCGTTGCGGTGCAGATCAGCAACGTGTCGATAAAGACGGAAAGCATTTGAACAAGACCTTGTTTAACAGGGTGGCTGACATCCGCCGCCGCCGCTGCGTTTGGCGCAGAGCCGACGCCGGCTTCATTTGAATACAATCCGCGCTTGATGCCGTACATCATGCAGGAACCCGCAATTCCGCCGAAGATCGACTTAAAGTCAAACGCATCGGCGAAGATCTGCGCTAAAATACTCGGCAGCAGGCTCAAATTGCTAAACACGATAATTAAAGCAACGGCCACATACAAAATACCCATAAACGGAACAAGTGCGCTGGTCGCTTTGACAATACGCTTGCCGCCGCCCATGATGCACCAGCCAACCAAGAGGCTGAGAACAGCGCCGATCATCCATGGAGTGGCTTTAGGATCATAGAAGCTGTAAATTGCAAAGCAGGATTGCAGATTGTAAGAAGCAAGCATATTAAAGCCGCCCGCGTATGTAAAAATTAGAAATATCGCAAAAAGAATGGCGACGGCGCGATTTTTCAGGGCAGTCTCAATGTAATAGGCGGGACCGCCGTAGCTATCCCCGTTTTCGTCCTTGCGTTTATAAATCTGTGCAAGTGTACTCTCGATGAAAGCTGAAGCGCCGCCGAGGATTGCAATCAGCCACATCCAAAAAACAGCGCCGTAGCCGCCGAGACAGATTGCGGTTGAAACGCCGACGATATTGCCGGTGCCCACGCGGGAGGCGGTGGAAACCATCAATGCCTGAAAGGAGGAGACGGTGCCCTCTTTCGTGGGTTTCTCTTTAATGACACGGATCGATTCGCCAAACATGCGAAACTGGATAAAATTTGTGCGAAACGTAAAATAAATACCCGCCGCAAGCAAAACGATAATTAATATAGGATAATAAAGAACACCGTTGAGCGCACTGACAATCGACATTATAAAACTCATAAAATACCACACCTTTTCCTTTCGTTTTGTGCAAATACAATTTGAAACGCACCTTACCCGCTACAATTACCGTATGTATCCGCAGAGTCGCCTGATAACCAACGTATCACCGCACAGGTCAAGCATCTGTTTCACCGTCTGTTTCGCAGAGGGGCCCCGTTACGCCGCAAAACACAAACTGCCGTCGACTCTCCTTTCTTATAAAATAAATACAAACGACTCATCCGAGCTGTGACGCCGATCGTACATGAAGACGGTACAGAAGCTCTTCGCGCGGTACCGCGTTATACAACGTTCAGGTCGGCACCCGCAAAATAATGCAGGTTGAGATGATAGGATAAATACTCCAGAACGCGGCAGCCGCCAATGCTGTTGCCCTTCGCATCCAATCCCGGACAAAAAGTCGCGATGCCCATCCGGTTTTCCACCGACGCCACAATACCGCCACCAACGCCGCTTTTGGCAGGAATACCCACCTTAATAGCAAACTCGCCCGAACCGTCATACATGCCACAGGTGAGCATAAGCGTTTTGACAATACGAACAATCCATCCTTCCACCAGTCGCTCGCGGGTAATGGGGTGGACGCCGTTGTTGGCAAGCATAGCCCCATAATTTGCGAGATCCTCTGTTGTGACCATAATCGAACACATCTTAAAGTAAAAGTCAAGTGCAGTCTCCGCGTTACATTCCAAAATATTTTTCTCTTGCATCAGATAAGCCATTGCCCGATTGCGCATTCCAGCTATTTTTTCGGAAGAATAGACGGCGTTGTTGAGTACGATGGACGTTCGTCCGCACAGCTTGCGCACCCGTTCAATAAAACGGCCAAACGGGTCCAAACCTCCGGCACAAAAACTGGCCGTTACAATGGCTCCCGCGTTAATCATAGGGTTGAGGGGGAGAATGGTTTTTGTCTCCAGCTTAACAATAGAATTAAACGCATCACCGGACGGCTCTACCCCTACCTTGCTAAACACCTTATCGTAGCCGTTTAACTCCAGCGCAAGAATGAGCGCCATTGTTTTTGAGATGCTCTGCATGGTAAATTGCTGCTGCCAGTCTCCGGCGTGATAGGCTGTTCCGTCTTGCGTAACGACGCAAACCCCAAGCTGGGTGGGGTCACTTTTGGCAAGCTCAGGAATATAAGCTGCGACCTGACCGTTTTTAATAAACTTTTTTGCGTAGATCAGTGCATCATCGAGCGTCTGCTGAATCATGGTTATATTACTCCTATGTCGCTAACAATTGTTTTTGAATTAGTCACCTTGTATTATTTCCAGCAACATCATAACACAGCATTGTGCATTGCGCTAATATGTATTCCATATAATGCTTATCGCTTTCCCTTATAGCAATAATGCTGCAACTTCATATTCAATTTTTGTAAATTCCAATACCAATTAATGTAGATATTATTTAACAAAAGATTCATTAATCATATATAATAGATAGTAAACAAAGCAAGTCCTAAAATTAGGATTTCTGGAATATATTCGGAGGTTTGCTGTTACATGGACATTAAGCATCTGGAATTTTTTGTCACGGTTGCTCAATGTGGCTCAATCAACAAGGCCGCTCAGTCGCTTTACATTTCGCAACCGCATCTCAGCCATATTATCAAGGAAATTGAAAACGACGTCGGATTTGAGCTTTTTTCACGCGCAAAGCAAGGCGTCGTTTTGACGCCGGAAGGGCAGCGGTTTTTAGAGCACTCCAACGCGATTTTAAAGGAGATGGAAAACCTCAAGCAGTTTTCTCGCAAAATGCGGCCGGATAAGGATAGGCTGAGCGTTTCCATGACTAGATTTTCCCACACGATGGAGAGCTTCAATGAAGTGTGTGACCGCAGTGAAATAAGCTGCCGCAGTGAAAGCTTAAAGAGCTTTACATATCGGCTGAATGAAGGAACGACCGTTGACGTTGTCGAAAACGTGCTTTCGGGTGTTTCTGATGTCGGTGTGATCCACTATGCCAGCCGCGAAGCCGAGCATTTGGGCGCGTCTCTGACCGGCAAAGGCCTTGACTTCGTCCCCATTGTGTCACTCACGCCCCATATCGTTATTTCTAAAAAGCATGAGCTGATTTTGCAGGAAAAACCGGTGACACTGGCGACACTGCAAGAATATGGTTTTGTGCGGTATTACGGACAGTATGAGGATTATATCTATAATATTACAACCAAAAACATTCAAATTGACCTCAACAATTCACCCAGAATTACCTACGTTTACGGACGGGCGGCACTCATGCATCTCATCTCGTCGAGCAATTTCTATACCATTGGTATTCAGGGGTTTACCACGCAGGAGTCCATGTATCAGGTTCTTTCTATCCCTCTTCCCAACTGTACCGAGCGATTGGAATTTGCCATTATCACACTCAAAAATGCGATGCTTTCCGACCCGGAAAAAGAGTTTATTGAAAACGTAACTCAGCGCTATCAACGGTTATAGCTCGAAGGTTGTCACCATAACACCCATATCAGAAGCTTCAAGATATTGGTCTACAATTTAGTGGACAAGCCTATAACAATAAAGAATGTTTAGAAGCACCATAGGTTTTCTATGGTGCTTCTGTTTATTGGTAAGCGTAGTGGACAAAAGCTCAAGACCCGCTGTGCTTTTGAAATACTTTATATATATATTTATTTTCTACAGCTTTATAACACCGCCCTGACAATTAAATTTTTCAACTTTTCTTTTTCACTTTTAAGCTCTTTGTCAGCAGAGCCGAACATAGTGGTTAAACGGTCTATCACATGCTCAATCTGACTTTTAGTATTCAGCATCTGAGTCTGTGATTGCTTAATTTTATCCAGTACCGCCCAATCCGCAAACAATCCGTCAAAGAAATAGTCGGCAAAGTGCAGAAAGCCGTCAATGCTCACCCGCATATCGGCATGAATCGTCACGTCGGTCAGCTCCGTTTTGAAGCGACGCAGCTGTACCTGCAAGTGCTCAATCTGCTTCTGAGCGTCATCCAGATGGCCATGCTTTGCCATATCCGAAAGCAGTCCGCCACCCAGCAAATCCCAAGTGCCCCACCCCTCTGCACTGTCAAGGCTGGACAGAATGCTGTTGGTGGTATCAAGCGCCGCCCGTCCGGCACGAAGGGCCTCTTGGATTTCTTTTGCTTGACTCTCCAGATAAGCGACGCGTTCCTCGGTCCGAAAAATTTCCGCGGCTGCTGGAGAGCTGCCGGATTTAACAACCTCCAGCTTATTCTCCATCGCTTTTTCATATTGCTGCTCGCACCCGTGCAGCTGATTCAGCCGTGCTTCGCAGCGCCAGATATCCTCCTCAACCGCAGAAAGCTCACGCGCGGCGACGTCATATTTGACACTGGCGGCGTAGGCTTCCTCTCGCTCTTTATCCAACTTTTCATCCATCTTGCCGATAACGCCATAGAAAAAAGCCGCTAAGCTGCGACCCTCCAGACGGTCAACATCGGCCTGCTCGTCCAGCTTACCCTTTCTGAGCGTATCGACTTTAGCGTTTAACGCCTCGCGCTGCGCATACAATTCTTTCAATCTGGATTCCTGACGCTTTTTCTGTTCCACCTGCTGACGGAACAGCTGTATCTGTTCATCAAAATTGGTCATGACGGGGTTCCTTTCTATATAACTGGTCATTTTATTTAAGATAATTGCTTACTTGTCGTTAGACGAATTGCGTATATTTGCTTGACATCTCGTCGGACGAGCTTCGCATCATTGCTATTTTCAGAATTATATCATATTTTTCTACATTTTCCCATCTCGCAGAACAATTTAACTAAAGAACTTTAAAATAAAAAGGGGGTTAATAATATCTTTTATTAAATTCGCTGTGACTGCGTCTCATATAAAATGTGACTTTCTTTTCGCTTTTTAGGGGCGAAGCGACACCTAACTTAGCATGTCGTAAAAATTTTGCAAGGCTCATTTTTCTTGTCTGAAGAACATCTTATCAATTATGGCAATTCATAATTATCTAAGATATTAAGTGTTGCTTTAAATAATTCAGCTACGCACTTAGATTTAATTCAATATTAATGAAGATTTTACGTAGAAAAGGTAAGATATGTTTGAAAATTTTTACTATTAAGGTAAGAACAACAATAATTTAAAGCGACTCGGCATCTCACAGAATTGTGGCTGCTACTATCATGGTCAGAACTACCAACGCTAGAATATTTAGGAGGACGTTGTGGGAAGCAAATCCGGGATTAGAAATAAAATTTTGAGGAATACAGCAGTCAGTATGCTTTTGATAGGGATTATACTGATGACGGTTATGGTTTATTTCATGCGTTCTCTGACAGGCAAAATTTTGTCCGAAACGCTTGATCCGTTAGCAAAGTCCGCTTCTCAGAGTGTGGAAGGCAATCTGCACCTGATGGTAGACAGAGTGGTCATGATATCCGAAAACCAAACTCTAGTTGATGTAACGGCTAGCATCGCTGGTAAGCAGGCACTGATGGATAAGGCGAAATCAGGGATTGAGTTTGTGTGGCTGGCGCTTTATACGACCGACGGGTTGCTTTATACTGGTAGCGCCAACTGCCCCACAAGTATTAGCGGGCAAAAGATCTTAGAACTTTTACAGCATACGAACAATGTGGTGATTAATGACACCCAAACCACCGACAACGGGCTGGAGGTTATTGTGGGTGTTCCTGTTTTGGGTAATGATAAAAAAGTGCTGTATTATTTGCTCGGAAGCTATAAATACGATATTTTAAACGATGTACTGAGCAACATCAGCATTGGCAAAAACGGCATGGCCTTTATTATTAATCAACAGGGGCAGCTTATGGCGCACCCTGATTCTACAAGGGTAGGCGAAAACATATCCGTTATGTTTGATATGAGCCAACCCCTTCAAAACATGATCGCTCAGGTCGCACTAGGGCGGACCGGCCTCTTGGAGACTGACGGTAGTACCGGCAAGCGCTATTTCAGCTATTCACCCGTTAGGGGAACCCTTTGGTCGCTGGTGGTGACCGCCCCGCAGAATGATTTTATGTCCGCCGCCAACATGGCAATTGAGATAAGTTTGGGTGTAACCATCTTGCTGTTGTTTTTTACCGCCTTGTTTATGCATCACCTTGCCAAAAAAATTCAGGCACCGTTGGGCCGGGTGACAAACCGTATATCAACACTGGCGCAGGGCGATTTACATACGACTGTAGAAATTGAAAAAACTCGGGATGAAACCGAAATTCTGGCGCTGGCATTAGCCGATACGGTCACAAGCATCAATAGTTATACATCGGAGCTGTCGCGCGTATTGGCCGAACTCTCGGAAGGCAATCTGGATGTATCGGTTAACGGCGATTTCATCGGTGACTTTGTTGCTATGAAAAATTCTCTCAATCTAATTGTAGCTTTTCTCAACGATATTATGAACGCCATACATCAGTCCTCTGTGGAGGTCGCGCAAACCTCTCACCATATTCAGAAGGAGGCTTTTCAGATCGAGCGAAGCTCTAGTAGTCAGGCGGAGTCGCTTTCTAGGCTGCACGATGCAACGCTGATTATCGGTACCAATGTGGATGAGATCGATGTCCATACCGGTGCCATGCGCGAATTCGTCGATAAGGCAAATACCGGCATGTCTCTGGGAAAAACACATATGGCAAAAATGCTTGATGCGATTAACCGAATTCAGACAGATTCTGAGGAAATAAAGAAAATCAACCAGTTTATGGAGGATATTGCCCTGCAGACCAATTTGCTGGCGCTAAACGCCTCCATAGAAGCGGCGCGTGCCGGCAAAGCCGGAAGTGGCTTTGCCGTGGTGGCAAGAGAAATTAGCAGACTAGCTGAAAAGAGCGGACAATCCTCGCGCCAAACGGCGATAATCATTGAAAATTCCCAGCACGCCATCATTGGCGGTGTGCGCTGTGCCGAGCAGGTGGCCGTCTCTGTCGAAGAGATTGCGATGCTGTCGGCCAAAATCTCAGAAATAACTGTTAATCTCACCGGTGCCCTAAATGCTGAAAAGTCCGCATTGGAGAACATTACCCAACAGACGAGCGAAATTAACCAGCTGTCAAAGAGCAATTTAGAATCGAGCCGTCAGAGCGCTTTAGCTAGTCGTGTACTGACAGATCAGGCGGATAAGCTGCAAAGCATGGTCAATCGCTTTAAGCTCAGACAATAGGAGAGTTTTATGATAAAAATGAGAATGAGGGCTTGTATTGTATGCGCCATGGTTTTGTTAGGTGCGCTTTGCGGATGTGCCACTTCTGAGATTGAGCTCAAGAATGGCTATTATACGGCGGAAATGGCGGACTATTCAAATGGATGGAAGGAGTTTGTCACCGTTCATATTAAAGATGACACCATTCTTTCGGTAGAATATAATGCTAAAACCCAAAGTGGGTTCCTCGCGTCTTGGGATATGGCGTATATGCGCAAAATGAATGCGGCGCAGGGAACCTATCCCAATCACTACACCCGCGCCTATTCACGCCAAGTGATTGCAAAAAAATCTGGCGAGAGCATTGACACGGTGGCAGGTGCTACACTTTCAGGCGAAAAATTTAGACTGTTGATAGCGACTGCGCTAGATATGTCCCGTCAGGGCAAAAACGACGTGGTGATTGTTCAGCGGTAAGACGGACGTTATGCGAGCCACATTGTGATGAAGGTGAAACATTTGAACAAAGAAGAGGTTTTTTTAAAAATTCTCTTAGACGGCGCGATTACTACCGTGTTTCAGCCTATTGTATCGCTGAAAAATGGCGAGGTGTTTGCTTACGAGGCGCTTAGCCGCATATCCGTTCCGGCATGTGAGATTAATATTGAGGAGCTATTTCAGATTGCCCACCGACAGGATAAGCTCTGGGAGCTGGAAAAGCTGAGCCGCACCCGTGCGCTGCAAAACGCAGCGAATGGGCTTGCGGGCAGCGTCTTGTTTTTGAATGTGGATGCAGGTACTATCCACGATCCAGAATTTCGCTCTGGTTTTACTGCGCAGAAACTCTTGCAGTATGGCATCCGGCCAGATCATGTGGTCATCGAGCTCACCGAAAAGAGTGCTATCCATGATCTGGACGGTTTTGTCTTCATTGTGCGGCACTATCAGTCGCAAGGCTTTGAGATTGCAATAGATGACTTTGGCTCCGGTTATTCCGGCCTTGGTAGGGTGTGTGCGCTGTCACCACGCTATCTCAAGCTGGATATGAGCCTGATCCGCCATATTGATAAAGACGCCGTAAAACGCTCCGCTGTCAGCTCCACTGTAGAGTTCTGCCGCCAGTCCGGCATCTCAGTCATTGCCGAAGGAATTGAAAACGAGGAGGAACTGGCTGCCGTTATCCGTCTGGGTGTCGACTATGGTCAAGGTTACCATCTCGCCCAACCAAACTCAGTGTTCCAAGAGTTGTCGCCTGCGTGCAGACACCAAATTTGCGCACTCTATGACCGCACCATGCTGCGATATCGTCCGTCGGTCTTTGGCCAGATTGGCGAACTCGGGGAGACCGGTGCTACTGCCCGGCAGAATGAGCCTTCACTTTCCCTGTATAAACAATTCAAAAAAGTACCGGAGATGGCAGAGGCCTTTATATTGGACGAGCAAGAGCATATCTGTGGAATTCTAACCCGCCAGCATATCTTTGAAAAATATGGCGGTGAATTCGGCTATAATCTCAGCCGTCGCATGAGTACCGGCTCCATGATGCTCACCGAAGTTCTCGCGGTGGATGAACAGACATCCATAGATCAGGTGGCGGGGTTGGCAATGCAGCGTAGCTATGATCGTGTGTACGATGCGGTGGCTGTTACGCGGGATGGAAAATATCTACGCACTGTCACGGTTCGGGAGCTATTGCTAGCTTCTATTCAGCTGCAAGTGCAGCGCGCCACCGATGCGAATCCCCTTACTGGACTGCCTGGAAATCAGGAGATACAGCGTGTGATCCGGCAGACATACCGAAAAGTCGTCCCGTGGGCCATCGTCTATTTTGATCTGGATAATTTCAAGGCATATAACGACGCTTACGGTTTTACCAACGGTGATCTGATGCTTAAAGCTCTGGCGGATACGCTGTGCAGCTGCGTCGGAGGGGATGCCTTCTTGGGGCATGTGGGAGGTGATGATTTCGTGATGGTAGCTCTCACCCATACGGTGGAACCGCTGTGTCAGGCAATCATAGTCACATTTCACGATGCGATTGAGCAGCTTTATACCCCCGTCGATTGGGCTCAGGGTTTTATTCTTTCCAAAGATCGCAGCGGCTTTCCGCGCCAGTATCCCATCGCAACTCTCTCTATCTCGGTATTGACGAACCATGAGCGGCAGATATCAAGCATGGAGGAGCTGGCCGCCGAGATAGCCCAGATAAAAAAAGAGTGCAAACAACAGAAAGGTGATACCATATTGGTGCGCTGAGGAGCACTTAACCGTTGTCTGAAGCAAAAGGCGCTCAAATACGTTTTAGGTTGGCAAAAAGGTGTATAAGCCTATGATACATTAACTGTGTCTCAAATTATCTATGTCAAGCCCAGAAGAGTACCTTCTGGGCTTGTTCCTAAAGTAAACATAATGGGAAGTTCAGTTTTAATGGCAGAGTTTTAAATGTGGCCTGATGAGATAACTAAACTGCTATAAATAAATTATTCGCTATACTCAACTAGACCGCAATCACAATTTATGATTTGGCCATGGCATCGAGGGCATACTTCCCAATCACAATTATCCAGATGATGCTCTCCTTGTTTTGCACAACAGTCATTACAATATTGCCATTGATCAATTTGATCAGATGTATTCCCTCTACTGCTCTTTAGGAATATTTCAGCTTCTGATCCAAATTTAATTCTTTTATACTTTTGACCATCTTCATATAACACGTACTCTAGTGTTCTATTATTCTCCAGCACCCCGGCTGAGGGCTCGTCAGAAGATAATATCCAAAACCTCGCTCCTGCGGAACCCCCTTCTGCTGATGTCGATGGCGATCCGACGTCAATAGATTCAGCCGATTCCACCCTGCCCGATGCGTAGCGCGATACACAGGGTGAGGCCTTTTCAATGGCCGCACTATATGTGTGAATATGGAGAAATATGAAGGATATACAATTGTTATGACGGGGCCGTATGCAAAGCCCCTCAATATATGGAGGAGGATGAATTTGTTCCAAGCCGTATGATGATATCCTGCTGTGCAGCCGATTTTGCAACCGCCGGGTTATTATGTAAATATGATAACGCCCCTAACTGCAAAACGATTCATGGGTAACGGTTGAAGGAACGCTCTTTATCAGGGGATATGAATATTATGAGCCAAAATATTATGATCCGCAGATTCGTATCACAAATATAACGCCCGCCGAAGCGGTGGAGGGTTATATCTATCCGTATTAAGAGATTCCAATATTGGCATAACCTGAAAGCAGAAAGGCAAATTTCATGCACTTTTTATCATTAGAAAGAATGCTTGTTGCACTATAAATACTACCATTAAAATATGGTTCAATTAAATTATAAGGATGGTACCCAATACGATGAGCCAATAATGCAATATAACGAAAGTTGCTTTGCATTACAATTAGGCCAATAATTGACTTATCTGTTCGCCCTGCTGAATGGGTAGATAAAAGGCGGCAATCCCTAAAAGGATTAGCCGCCTGCTCCTATTCTACGCGGGGAAGCACTTTGGGGATTTTCCCAATTAGTAAAAGGTACACAGAGCTATCAATGGTGGTGTTGTAAGCACCGTTGATTTTGACTGTTGATTGGCACATCTGTCTCACTGTTAGAAGTAGTCATAAACGTTCTTTGCATTTGCCCTTTTTCCAAAATATACGGATTAAATATAATATCAGCAGTACCCCCCAGGAAAAGGCTTCTGCATACGCGATAATCATGTTCCCACAAAATGCAGCGAACGCGTAGGATACAGCGATACGAAACACTAATGATATAATCCCTGTAACACTGGAATAGATTACGTCGCCAAGCCCTTCCAGATACCCCCGTATTGCGTTTGCAAGGCCATAGACTAAATAGAAGCCGGCTATTCGTTGAAAGAAGTTGCGTCCTATTTTAACAGCTTCCGCCCCGGCCCCAAATAAAGCGATTAAATGCCCTCCTGTCGGTACGACTAACATGGTTAGTGATAGAGATACTACCACCATAATGGCTGTACCAACAACAAAAATTTTTTTAGCTCTTTTCTCTTCTCTAGCGCCATGACTTTGTGCAACGATTGTGGAAATCCCGGAGCCTAAATTAATAATGGGAAGCAGGGCTATTGAATCCACGCGGTATGCTGTAGTAATGGCGGCTACAGTTTGTGTGCCAAACCCATTCATAAAATTTTGTAGTAACAGGCTTCCAGAGGCACTGACACTGGACTGAATCATTGGAGGAAATCCAAAGCGTATACCCTGAGCTATGACCCGTCGGTTTAATATCTCCTTGTTCAAACGGAAGCGTAGAATTGAATGCTTTTTAATGGCATATATGATAATGAACACGGCCATGGCCGCCTGTGAAAGAATGGTTGCGATAGCCGCTCCGCCAACACCCCAACGCAATAAGACGACAAACACAATATCAAGCATCACATTTATAACAGAGGAAATCAGAATTGCAAGGAATGGCGCACGACTATCCCCAATTCCGCGGAGCGCGGCGGAATAAACATTATATACGGCAAGAAAAGGAACCCCTAAAAATATAATCTGCAAATAATCCCCTGCTAATTGCACCGTATCCTGTGTAGTATGGAGAAGATGAAGTATAGGGAAAGTTATTATAATCCCTACTATTGAAAGCATTGCAAAAAGGATCCCCAGAATCACGGAAAAGGTTGATAGTATTTTGGGAATATAATCAGTCTCACCACTACCAAATTTTTGCCCAAATAGAATAGAGAGGCCCAATGTAAAACCATTGATCGCCATGAGGTAGAAGTTAATGACCGTACCGGTTGCACCGATTGCCGCTAATGCCAGTTCGCCTTCTATGTTCCCTACAATAAAAGCATCTACCCAATTATAAAGTTGCTGCAATATACCGCTGAAGATAAGTGGCAAACTAAACTTTATCAATGTATACGCAATACTTTTGAAATTATCTTGTTCTCTATATTCAACCATATATTTATTCCTTTCTAAAAAAAACCGTATGCAAGTCAGCCTTGCATACGGTAGGTGCTCACCCGATAAATTAATTTATGATAGTTATTGTAGCAAATTCAAACAGAAAGTTCAAGAAACGAATAGCGTATAGTGTAAATACCTTGAATTTTTTGTCGCTTACCCCCTTTCGGTCTTATAGGATGCATGAACTGCATGGCAAAGCTGTACTACACCACACATTATTTTCATAAAAACGGCATTTGTTCTACGTTTTTACTCAGAACACAAATTCCCCTTAATGAATATCCCCCTTATTCGATATGTATATTAGCTATCTTTTTAAGATAGCTTTGAACTATTATTTCAAATCGTTACCGCTGAAAAGCTTGATCCGCTTTGGGTCGGGCGTTCTGAACTGCCCAAATTTATGATTTTCAATATCTGAAATTCCATCACAAACCTCTTTTTGTGAGATAAAAAGCAGAGCCGTTTCCGGCCCTGCCAAGCGATAAGTACGTGTTGTACATGTTATGCAGATTTTCTAAGTTGGTGGTGTAAGCGTTCAAATCCCTCAGACTGGCTAAAACACCCCCGATGACATACACGAAAACGATGTTCTTTTTTATCGCCTTTTTCAGGTTAAAAAGACCCCAGAAATGGCGTATGTCCTACGTTTTTCACGTAGAACATACATTTACCGCATAAAATATGTGTTTTTATGCGGTAAATGTATATCATGGAGCGCTTAGGGGGTGAATTTAAACAATTATTCATTGATTAAACACCATGCGAAGCGCCATTCTTCCGGCGAAGGAATATCCCTATCAACAATGCGCAATGGAGGGCGATCATGATTAAAACTATTCAATGGGCAGAATCTTCTCATCCAGAGAGCGCTTACGATGTCTTAACATTATCGAAAGACCTCTTTTGAAAATTAAACATAAATCAGCCTTCAAAATGGTGATGCAACCAATTTGCAGCGCAAGTTGCCATCATTGCGGCGCCAAAAGAAAGCACATCCTCGTTGAACACCACCTTGGGATTATGTGAACCGCCCTGATGGTAGATAGATTCCACGCCACCGGCTCCAACGCCGAAAAATACCGCTGGAATCCTCTGGGTTACTTCTGCAAAATCTTCAGAGCCCATCTGCTTTTTGAGCATGATCAGATTATCCGTAATCTCTCCCACATATCCGACCAGCTCCTCAACCAGTTGCGCGTTGTTGTGGAGCGGGGCAACGCCAACGTTGAAACTGACCGTGCAGCTCCCGCGGAACGCCTTGGCCACGCCCTCGCAGATTTCGATAACACGGCGTTTTGCAAGCGTGCGGTTTTCGTTGGAGAACGCGCGGATACTGCCCGTCATCTCCACGGTTTCTGGGAATGCATTGTGCAGCTCACCCCCGTGAATCGTACAAATCGTCAATACGATTGGGTCCTGCGGGTCAACTTCACGGGCATTAATCTCCTGTAAGGCAAGAATAAGATGCGCCGCGATATTCAGCGGATCGACAGCGTTCTGGGGAATCGCCCCATGCCCGGCCTTGCCCGTAACAGTAATATGTAGGTGATCAGACGAAGCCAGCGTGGGCCCCGCACGCCATGCAACGGTGCCGACATGCATATCCCCTGAGAAAACATGCATCGCCATACCGGCGTCTACATGCGGATTTTCAAGGATGCCCGATTCTATCATCGCTTTGGCGCCGAGCAGTTTTTCTTCACCGGGCTGAAACATCAGCTTTACGGTCCCACATAATTGATCCTCCTGTTCCTTTAGCAGTCGCGCAGCGCCCAGTAGCCAAGTCGTATGCAGGTCGTGCCCACAGGTATGTGCGCTGTCCCGCTGAGATGCAAAGTCAAGCCCGCTCTGTTCGCGCATGTTCAGCGCATCCATATCTGCACGGATTAGAAAAACCGGACCACCCTTTTTGCCCCCGATACATGCGGTAACGCCGTTTTCAGCGACACGATGCGCTTTAATTCCCAGCTTTTCCAGCTCGGAAATAACATAGGCACTCGTCTGAGGCAAATCCATGGACAGCTCTGGAATCTGATGAATATGGCGGCGAATCACAATAAAATCCTGTTTTAGTTCCTGTGCACGTTCTAAAAATGAATTCATTTATACGATCTCCTATCTTTAAAAGTAATTAGTCCCTGTATTCAAATGATAAGCAATTTTTATGCCAAGTTCAGCTTATCCGTCTTTTTCCCAGATGGATGGCGTTTTTGAACAAAGCAGGATTTTTTCCTTAAATGGTGTTGACAATAGTAGACCTTTCGTGTTACGAATTGGTTAAATTGGTTATGAAAAGGTGATTTAATTGGCTAAGAAAATTGCGGTTATCACATGGGACGCGGAATCCGTCTACCTTTACGCCCATCAGGTAAAAGACTTTTTTGGCAATCTGGCAGACGTTTTTACCTACAATGTGCAGGATGGCTCGGCTAACCATATCGAAAAAGCCGACCTTTATCTGGTTTCAACCTGTGCCTTTCAAGGAGAAAGTGTCCATGAATATCTGCCGCTGGGTGGAGAAATCGTCATCACACAGGTTACCATCGCCAAGGAGGCGCTTTATAGACTGTTAGCGATACCGCGCGGCACACGTGCGATGATGGTCAACATTAACCCGCGTATGGTTACCGAAACAATGGCCTTTCTCAATCAGGTTGGCGTTAATCATGTCGAATTTCATCCGTATTACCCCGGTATGCCCGCACCGCCGATTCTTGAGATTGCCGTTACACCCGGTGAGAGCCGTTATGTGCCTACCTATGTCAAGCAAGTCATCGACATCGGATCGCGCGTGCTTTCCGCGGAAACAATCGCAGAAATGGCGTTTAAGCTGAAATGCGAAGACGTTTTGCAGCAGCCGACTTTTAAAAAATATGTCTCAACGATCGTCAATAACCAATACGCCGTCCAGTGCCTGTGCAACCGCGCCATCCAGACGGAGGGTATGTATGAGCTGCTACAAAGCGTTCTGGATGCGGGCGTCATCGGCGTTGATGCCGACGGCTTAATTTTCACCTTTAACGATAAAGCGCAGGCGATTACGGGAATCAATCAGGAAGAGGCCATCAACCATATTGCACGCGAGGTTGTTCCATTTCTGCCGTTCGACGAATGCTTCAGAGAACGTGCCGCTATAAGATCGCGGCTTGTCAAATCTGGCG
This sequence comes from Bacillota bacterium, assembly GCA_023391005.1. Lineage (GTDB taxonomy): Bacteria > Bacillota > Clostridia > Oscillospirales > Ruminococcaceae > Yanshouia. The sequence goes on from JAEWBS010000134.1 coordinate 60,001, forward strand.
ACGTTGATATCAACTTAACCATCACGCCGGTTATTCGGCGCGGCAATATGCTTGGCGCGTTCGCAATCGTCCAGCGTTTTAACGACGAGGAACGCAAACAGCACAAGCTGCGCATGCAGTTACTAAACAAAGGCCACGAAACGAAATACACCTTTGACAGTATCCTTGGCGAAAGCCCCTGCATCCGCAACGTCAAGGAGATTGCACGCAGAATGTCTGACAGCAACGCCTCTGTGCTCATCACCGGTGAAAGCGGCACCGGCAAAGAGCTGTTTGCGCATGCCATCCATGCAGCCTCTCCCCGCAGCGAATATCCGTTTGTAGCTATAAACTGCGCCGCGATACCCGATACCTTATTGGAAAGCGAGCTGTTCGGGTATGAGAACGGCGCTTTTACCGGCGCAAAAAAAGGCGGCAAGATAGGCTTTTTCGAGTTTGCGCACAAAGGCACGCTGTTTCTGGACGAAATTGAGGGCATGAGCCCGTTGTTACAGGTTAAGCTACTGCGCGTCATTCAGGAACAGGAGGTCGTCCGCGTCGGCGGACATCGCGTCATTCACGTGGATGTGCGCATCATCGCGGCGACAAACGAACAGCTTGCGGAAATGGTGCAGCGCGGGGAATTTCGCAAAGACCTTTATTACAGGCTGGGCGTTCTGCCGGTCGAGCTTCCCCCTTTACGTGAACGCGGCAGCGATATCCTGCTGCTAATGGAACATATGAAGCGGCATGTCGGCGCCGACTTCCAGCTTTCCAAGCCGGCGGAGCAGATTTTGCTGCACCACTGCTGGGACGGTAATATCCGTGAACTGCGCAACTGTGCGGAATATCTGGCCTATATCGGTAAAAAAATGATTCTGCCGGCCGATTTGCCTTCCACCATTTACAAGACGCCGGCAGTTGTGCCGTCCGTATCTTCCGCTGGAGAAGTACAAGCCCCAGCCATACCGGTGCAGGCCGACTCCTCTGTGATGCAAAGCCTGAAAAAGGCGGCCGGCAACCATGTGGCCGCTTTCTTATTCGTGCTGCAAACTATGGCCAATGCGCAGTGCAAAGGGGTCGCCTGCGGACGAAAATCCATTGTACTGGAAGCAAAACAAAAAAATCAGCAGCTCAGTGAACAGGAGGTACGCACCATCTTTTCCACGCTGGAGCGTCTGGAGTTAATTGAAATACACAGAGGGCGCGGCGGGAGCCTCATTACCCAAAAGGGAAAACAACTGGTGGAACTGGTCAATATGGTTGATTTAAATTTTTAAATTGGTTCCATTAAAACAACCCAATAGCGAATTCCACAAAGTATCTATTTAAAAAACAGCAAAAGCACAAAACTATATTTTGTGCTTTTTATTGTTTTCTATTTGATGAATTTTCCCATAAACAATAAGACTGTTGTAAAACAGCTTAAATTAGCGCATTTTTGAACATCCAGACAATAAAATGAATATTTCGTGTTCTGATCATTGTTTTTTAAAGAGTTGGCACGCGGATTGCATATATCATTATTGAGTGATGCGCCGGGTTCCAGCGCATGACAGTCACCGGAAGGAGAACATTATGAAATACGATTTTAATGAGCCAATTGACAGGTCGAAAAACTTTTCGGCAAAGTACGACGAAATGGAACGACGGTTTGGGCGTGCGGATTTGATTCCGCTATGGATTGCAGATATGGATCTAAAAGCAGCGCAGCCCATTCTGGAAGCGATTGACGCCAGAAACCGGCAGGGCATTTTCGGATATACCTCCCGTCCGGATTCTTATTTTGAGTCGATCTGCGACTGGCAGAAGCGTCGCAACAGTTGGGAAATTGACAAAAATCTTGTTAGCTTTGGTCTGGGGGTCGTTCCGGTTCTTTGCACCATCGTGCGCGAATTCAGCAAGCCTGACGACAAGATCCTTTTTTTGACGCCTGTCTATTCCGAGTTTTATGATTCGGTGGAAAACTGGGGCCGCAAACCGCTTACTGTCCAGCTGGACGAAAAAGACGGCTACTACACAATGGATATCGCCAAGTTTGAAGCAGCTCTAAAACAAAAACCCGCCCTGTTTATCCTGTGTAACCCGCATAATCCGGTGGGCCGTTCCTGGAGCCGTGATGAGCTCCGACAAATGGGGGCGCTTTGCGTCAGGTATGGGGTAAAGATCATCTCTGATGAAATCCACGCTGATCTAATGCTCTTTGGCAGCGAATACACGCCAATGGCAACTGTCTCCAAGGAGGTTGCCGACATGACGATCTCCTGCATTTCCGCAACAAAGACGTTTAATCTGGCGGGCCTGCAAGCCTCCACAACGGTCTTTCCAAATATGCAGATGAAGGAACAGTTTGATTCCTTTTGGCACCGCATGGATGTACACCGCAACAACTGCTTTAGTCTTGTAGCCGTTGAAGCGGCTTTCCGCTACGGTGCGGAATGGCTGGAACAACTGCTCGCACATCTGGAAAGTAATGTGCTGTACGTTGAAAAGTATCTTCTGGAAAATATCCCCGAGATTCATTTCCGCAGACCGGAATGCACCTATCTGCTTTGGCTGAACTGCAAAGATCTTGATCTTAAGGGCGACGCGTTGCCGCAGTTTTTTATCAATGAAGCGCATCTGGCGTTAAACGACGGCCGCTCCTTCGGCGACGGCGGCGCAGGCTATATGCGCATGAACATCGCCTGCCCGAGATGCACGCTTGAAAAAGCCATGGAGCAGTTGAAGGCTGCTGTGGATAAGCGGTTTGCACGCTGAAGCGCTGTAAAAAAGATTCAATAGCATTGGCTAAGAATATATGAGGAGGTATATGTATGACAAAATCCAATACTAAGAAGAAAAGTTTCGTTATGAGGGCTTTGGACACTGTTGAGCGCGTTGGTAACGGGCTTCCCGATCCCGCAACCCTGTTTCTCATACTAACGGTTATTACGATTGTAATCTCCATGATCTGCGGCGGCTTGGGTATAGCTGTTACTTATGAAGGTGTTGACACTGCCAGCGGCAAAATCATTGAAAAGACGGTTACGGCCGTCAACCTCATGGCTCCGGACAGCATTCGCCATATGGTAACGACTGTTGTTGGCAACTTCACCGGATTTTTTGCGCTAGGCACTGTTTTTACCATTATCCTCGGCGTCGGTGTCGCTGACCGTACCGGCTTTTTGGGTTGCTTGCTGCGCAAAGTCGCCGCTTCCACCCCTAAAAGCATGGTTACCGCTGTGGTTGTGTTTCTGGGCATCATGTCTAACGTTGCTTCCTCTACCGGCTATGTGGTTCTGGTTCCTCTTGGCGCAATTTTATTTATGGCATTTGACCGTCACCCGATTGCAGGTCTTGCCGCTGCGTTCGCGGGCGTTTCCGGCGGTTGGAACGCGAACCTGCTCATCGGCACAAACGACCCGATGTTCGCAGGTATGTCCACGCAGGCAGCACAGATGATTGACCCAAGCTACGAAGTCCTGCCGGTATGTAACTGGTACTTCATGATGGTTTCCACGGTGCTAATTACCATCATTGGCACCTTTATCACCGACAAGATTATTGAGCCGCGTCTGCCAAAATACGTTCCTGATGAGAATGCGACCGTCACCGACATTACCGTTAACGAAAAACGCGGCATGCGCTGGGCTGGCATTTCCGCTCTGTTTTACGTCATCCTGATGATTGCCTTGGTTGCGCCTTCTAATGGACTGCTGCGCAACCCGGAAACAGGTGGCTTTTTAAAGTCGCCGTTTATGAGCGGTATCATTTTCTTTATGATGCTCCTGTTTCTCATCCCCGGCCTTTTTTACGGTATTGGGGCAGGCATTATCAAGAATGACAAAGACGTCGTCAAGCTCATGACCAGTGCCATCTCGGGTTTGTCAAGCTTCATGGTTTTGATCTTCTTCGCGGCGCAATTTACCGCTTGCTTTAATTATTCCAATCTCGGCACCATCCTGTCTGTCTCCGGCGCGAACTTCCTAAGCTCCATCGGCTTCGTCGGCTTACCGCTCATTATCTGCTTCATCATTCTGACTGCGTTCATCAACATCTTCATTGCTGTTGATTCCGCTAAATGGGCGATTATGGCCCCGATTTTTGTGCCGATGTTTATGCGTTTGGGTCTATCCCCTGAGCTGACGCAGGCCGCTTACCGCATCGGCGATTCCTGTACAAATATCATCGCCCCGCTGATGCCGTTCTTCGTTCTAACAGTAGCTTTCTTCCAGAAGTATGACAAAAAATCCGGTATTGGAAGCGTTATCTCCACCATGCTTCCTTATTCCATCGCCTTTCTGGTCGGCTGGATTATATTGTTCTGTGTGTGGTATCTGCTTGGCCTGCCGCTCGGCCCCGGATCTCCCCTGTTCTACGGCGCCTAACTTTTTTCAGACCGTTCCGGGGACGGTGCAGACG
>JAEWBS010000050.1 GCA_023391005.1 Bacillota bacterium
CACGAGCTGTGCCCGGCAAGCGCAATGTTTCTGATCTTATCCGCGAGATACTGTCTCATTTTTCTTTACCCCTTTCAATATGCCGAAAAAGCGCTCGGCATATTGTGTATTTTGCACAGCGATCAGGTTGTTAACCCTATCACATATGTTTAATTATACTGGATACGCCCCCAACTGACAAGCCCTTTGGGAAAAAAAGGCCTGCAAATAAAATCGGTTCTTTCTCGTTGGGTGTTTTGCATATACATCATCGAGGTGAATTGACATGTTGATGTATGCGTTCCGTTTCAACAGACGGGTTCGCCGTTCCGCACTGCTGCTGTTGTTGCTGTTGGTCGTCATGGCGGCGGGCCGGCTGGTGCTGAACCTAATGCCCGAAGGAAACGCCGCCCTCACAGGCGCGACAATTAAACGTCAAAGCGGAAAAACCGAGGAACAGCGGCAGGAATTCCTGACGGCGCTCGGCTGGGTGGTCAACCCCGAGCCGGATGAAGTCGTTGAGGTCATTATTCCCAAAAAATTTGATGAAGTTTATGAAAACTATAATAATATTCAAAAAGAGCAAGGCATGGATCTCTCGCGCTATAAGGGCAAGCGCTGCAAGCGTTATAGCTACACAGTGCTCAATTTCCCCGGCGGCGCACAGAATGTCCGCCTCAACCTTCTGGTGTGCGGCAATAAGATTGTTGGCGGAGACGTCAGCGCGCTGGGGATGGACGGCTTTATGCAGGGACTTATCTTTCCGACGCAATCCTCCACCTTGGCGACCAGCTAGCAGCCTTGCACAAAATCCCCTCGCTGTGCTATGATAGCATCATAACGGCAGGGGGGATTTTTTTGGCTGAAGTTCGTTTGGACAAGCTGCTGTCCACCGCAAAGGGACTGTCCCGTGCGGACGCCAAGCGACTGCTCGCCGGCGGCAGCGTGACTGTGGACGGCAAAATCGTTAAATCCGGCAGCGAAAAGGTGGATACCGAGCGCCAAACGGTGCTTTTAAAGGGCGAGTCTATCGTATTTGCCACGCACCTTTACATTTTAATGAATAAGCCGCTGGGGGTGGTCTCCTCAACCGACGACCCTGTGAGCCAAACGGTGCTCGACCTGCTGGCTCCCGAGCTGCGGCGCAAGGGGCTGTTCCCGGCCGGGAGACTGGATAAATACACCGAGGGCATGCTGATCATCACCGACGACGGCGATTTTGCGCACCGCATTTTAGCGCCCAAAAAGCATCTGCCCAAGGTCTATGAATTTGAGCTTGACGCGCCTATTCTCAATGCGGCGCTCGTTGAGAAATTCTCGCAGGGGGTATATCTTGGCGGCGGTCGGTATTCCTCTCCGGCCATTCTGGAGCCGTTCTCGGAAACGGCGGGCAGCGTCACCATCTTTGAGGGCATTTATCATCAGGTGCGCCGCATGTTTGACCAAAACGGCGGCAAGGTTGTCGCTTTAAAACGGGTGCGCATCGGCGGGCTGGCGCTTGATCCGACGCTGAAACCCGGCGCAAGTCGGTTACTTTTTGCAGAAGAACTCGATAATTTGTTCCGCTTTTGAAATTCTATTTGACGTGTGTTTTGTGTGATGCTAAAATATCAATTGCGCCGCTGTGCCAACTTACAAATTGGTCAGAATTGGCGGCGATATTTTGTATTTACCAAGGGCGACAACTCAACGAGACGCAAAACAGATCATCAAGGTACTCCAATTTTTTAGATCGTTAAACTGTTTTTAAGATACCAAATAAAAATGAGGTGCTTGCGTGGCATATCTAAAAGCGATTGACAGCTCCGGCCTATGGCTGATTCACGATTTGTTCCATTCAGCTTTGTTCGATCGCCTGATGCCCATGATCACCGCACTGGGCGACAACGGCGGCATCTGGGTTGTGATCTGCGTAATCCTGCTGCTCAACAAAAAGACGCGTATGACAGGCGTGGCAATGGCGCTTGCCATGCTGGCCTGCTACTTGGGCGGCAATCTGTTCTTGAAGAATTTTATCGCCCGCGCGCGTCCTTATACCGACGACCCGACTATACAACTGCTGATTGCGCCTGATCGGGAGCCTTTTTCCTTTCCCTCCGGGCATGCCATGTGCAGCTTTGCGGCCGCCACAAGCCTGATGCTGTGGCGCAACCGGCTCGGGCTCGCTGCAATGGCGCTGGCCGCGCTGATTGCCTTTTCGCGTATTTATCTGATGATGCATTACCCGCTCGATGTGGCAGCGGGCATGGCGGTGGGTATTTTATCCGCGATCATCTCCTGCCGTATCGTGCGTTATTATGAACAGCACCGGCGCTATCGTATTAAGGTGCGGTAACGTTATGGATTTAAAAAATCCCGGGCAAAGCCGACTGGCTTTGCCCGGATTCCTATTTTTAAGTGAAACGATAAACGGCGTTGACGCTTGAAATAACCGCGGCATACCCAAACAGGATGCAGGCAGCAGATGTTCACCCTGCCCTTCTCTTGCGCGGGACAAAACGGCCCGCCGATCTATTCAACCCTTTAAGTAAGCCCCTTTACTCCTCATCATGCGGCTGCGCAAGGCCAATGTCGCTGGCCATGACGGCGCCGGTTGAGATGCTGCCGTGTCCGAATTTTTCGCGCACCGAGTCCATAGCGGTTTCAAGCCTTTTGCGGCGCTCGCGCGTCTCGGGCGAGGCACCGAAAAACGAAAGCTGCTCGGCGGCCTCGGAAGCCTCCACGAGATTGACGCCGGTCACGGTCAGCATGCGGATCGGGGTCTGCCCGTTCCAGCCGTTGGCCACCAGCGTCATCGCCGCCTCGGTCAGCTCCCGCGACAATGCCGTCGGGTTTTGCAGCGGGCATTGGCGCGAGACGGTGCGCATATAGGTATCCTTCATTTGCAGATGCACCGTGCGGCAGCACAGGCCGTAGCGGCGCAGCCGCACAGCCACCTCGTCGCAAAGCGCCGCAACCCCGACCCGGATATCTTTGATATCGGTCAGATCACGCCGAAAGGTCATGCCGTTGCCGACCGATTTTATCTCGCGCGGTGTATCTGACTGGCGCACGGGGCTATCCTCCAAGCCGTTGGCGTAATCATAAATCTGTCCGCCCAGCTTGCCAAGCCGCGCTGTAAGCTGCGCGAGATCAGCGGCGGCCAGCTGGCCGATGGTCTGAATATACATTTCGGACAGCGTTTTTTGTACCGAAGCACCGACATATAGCAGCGACGAAACCGGCAGCGGCCAAAGCACCTGCTGCCAGTTTTCTCGGTCGATGACGGTGGTGGCGTCCGGCTTTTTATAATCGGAACCCAGCTTTGCAAAAATTTTATTAAACGATACGCCAACCGAAATGGTCAGGCCTGTCTCCTGCCGCACCTCGCGCCGCAGCCGGTCGGCAATCTCGCGCCCTGAGCCAAACAGCTGCTGCGAACCGGTAACGTCGAGCCACGACTCGTCGATGCCAAACGACTCGACCTGATCGGTATACCGTCGGTAGATGTCGTTAACCAGCCGCGAATAGTTGACATATTCGTCATGGTGCGGACGCACGAGCGTCAGCTCGGGGCATTTGCGCTGCGCCTGCCAGATCGTTTCGGCCGTTTTAACGCCAAAACGCTTGGCCTGCTCATTTTTAGCCAGAATGATGCCGTGTCGACTGTTCGGGTCGCCGCAAACCGCCATCGGCCCCGTGCAAAGCTCAGGGTTTAAGACCGTCTCAACCGACGCAAAAAAACTGTTGCAGTCGCAATGCAAAATGACTCTGTCCACAGCAGACACCTCTCTTCACGCATTATTGTAGCACGTCGTACAACGCGCTTCAACTTCGAAAACTCGCCTTATTTTGGGGCTTTTTATTATTTTTCTGTAAAACTTTATGAAATTCGATTTTTAAAGATGACATTGTATGTGCAGAATGGTATAATAGCCACAAGACAGTTGTTAACTGTAAGAATGCGCAAACCTGCGCCGCTTAACGCGGCAACCGTCTGGATGCGCAAATTTACGCATGAGGGTTCTACGGCCCGAAGCGACTTGACGCCCTTGGGCGGACATTCTATTAAACGGGTGTTGCCAGACGTTTATGCCCCCTGCGGGAGAGGCGCAGCCAGACACCCGGCAGATTGACAAAGGAGGACACGCGATGAAACTAACCTTTCTGGGTGCGACCCATGAGGTGACCGGAAGCTGTTTTTATATTGAGGCCTGCGGCAAAAAGCTGATTATTGACTGCGGCATGGAGCAGGGCCCCAATTTCTTTGAGAATCAGGACATCCCGGTGGCGGCGGGCGAACTGGATTTTGTGCTGCTGACCCACGCGCACATCGACCACTCAGGTATGCTGCCCGCGCTTTGCAAAAACGGCTTTAAGGGCGAGATTCATTCCACCGACGCCACGGCTGATCTTTGCAATATCATGCTGCGCGACTCAGCCCACATTCAGGAGTTTGAAGCCGAGTGGCGCAACCGCAAGGCCAAGCGCGCCGGTCAGGAGGCGTATGTGCCCATCTACACGATGGACGACGCCATCGCGGCCATCAACTGCTTTGCGCCGCATCCTTATAATCAGAAAATCTCGGTGGCCGAGGGTATTGAGATTCGTTTCATCGACGTGGGGCATTTGCTGGGCTCGGCCTCAATAGAGGTATGGCTGACCGAGGGCGACGTCACCAAAAAGCTGGTGTTCTCGGGCGATATCGGCAACCTTAATCAGCCCATCATCAAAAACCCGCAGTACATTCGCGAAGCCGACTACGTTATTATGGAGTCGACCTACGGCAACCGCAACCACGGCGACCGGCCCGACTACATAAAATCGCTCACCGACGTGTTACAGAAAACCTTTGATCGCGGCGGCAATGTGGTCATTCCCTCCTTCGCGGTGGGCCGCACGCAGGAGATGCTTTATTTCCTGCGGGAGATCAAGCAGCAAAAGCGGGTCACCGGACACAACTTTTCGGTTTATGTCGACAGCCCGCTCGCCATTGAGGCGACGAATATCTTCCACCGCAACGGTAGGGAGTGCTTTGACGACGAGACGCTGGCATTGCTCAATCAGGGCATTAACCCCATCAATTTTGAGGGGCTCAAAGTATCGGTCACCTCTGAAGAGTCGAAGATGATCAACTTTGACAACGACCCCAAGGTGATTATCTCGGCCAGCGGCATGTGCGACGCGGGCCGCATTAAGCATCACCTCAAGCACAACCTCTGGCGCCGTGAGAGCACGATTCTGTTTGTCGGTTATCAGGCCGTGGGCAGTCTTGGCCGCTCGATTGTCGACGGTGCGCAGACGGTCAAGCTGTTTGGCGAGCCGATTGAGATCCATGCTGAAATTGAGCGTCTGGCCGGCATTAGCGGCCACGCGGACAAGGACGGCTTGCTCGCATGGATCGGGCACTACGACCCGAAGCCACAGCGCGTCTTTGTCGTGCACGGTGAGGATGAGATCTGCACCGCCTTTGCCGAGGAGCTGACCGGCATGGGCCACAACGCCGTTGCGCCCTATTCCGGCACCTGCTACGACCTTGCGACCAACACGCTGCTCGTCGAAAAGGGGCCGATTCCGATCAAGAAGGATTATGCCGTGCGCCGCGCCGAAACGATGTTCACACGTTTGCTGGCCGCAGGCAAGCGACTGCTTGAGGTTATTGAGCACAACCGCGGCGGTACCAATAAAGATCTCGCACGCTTTGCCTCACAGATTCAGTCGCTTTGCGATAAATGGGATCGATAATGGCTTGAATAAACGTTAAACCGGCGTCGGAATCAGTTCCGGCGCCGGTTTTATGTTTGTGTTTATGCTCATAGCATTGCAAAACGGAAATTATTTTAGCATTATCTCACTTGAATACCAAAAACAACATTGCAGTAAAAACAAAAGCCCAAAACACTTAGTATTCGAACGCGCTCACTGCGTATTCACCGGCAGGGCAAACCGGGGGAAGGAGAGCCCCCTGCTTTGACTGCCACCACCACCCGATAACATCATGGGAAGCCGTAACGCGCGGCTTGCGACGTAACCGCCGGGTACACACAAGTATTAGGAGGAACGAACCATGAAGAAAACTCTCGCGCTCGGTCTTGCTACCGCAATGA